>CAMART010000004.1 GCA_945860705.1 Chitinophaga pinensis
ATGTTTACAAAAGGACAAGTAACTAGAATGCACAATCAACAAAGCACTAATAGAACTGCATTAGCTACCGCTAACAAATGCGTATCTACAGCTAGCATCAATGATGAAGAAAAAATAAAGTACAGCATATATCCAAATCCAACACAAGATGTATTAGAAATTTATCTTGGCAATGAACAGAATTTTAAAAAACCTACATTAAGAATATCTGATGCTATTGGCAACAGTATTTTCGAAACGAATTTTGACAATACAAATTCTTTAACGATAGATGTATCTAAATACTCCAATGGTTCTTATTATGTCACTATAGAGGACAATCAACTAAAGACCTCTAAATTATTTACTATTTTACATTAGAAATAAATGAATATAAAAATCATCAATAAATCTAATAATCCGCTACCTCAGTATGAAACCGAAGGCTCTGCGGGTATGGATATACGAGCTTTTATTTCAGAAGAAATAATACTGAATCCATTAGAACGAAAACTCATATCTACTGGCTTACAGATAGAATTGCCTATGGGATATGAAGCACAACTTAGACCAAGAAGTGGTCTAGCAAACAAATTTGGAATCACACTACCTAACTCACCTGCTACAATAGATAGTGATTATAGAGGCGAGATAAAAGTAGGATTGATCAATCTTTCAAACGAATCATATACGATAAAAAACGGTGATAGAATTGCTCAAATGGTCATTGCAAAGTATGAGCAAGTAGTTTTAAATGAAGTGGAAACATTAACAGAAAGTAATAGAGGAGCTGGTGGTTTTGGAAGCACAGGTATCAATTAACAAATTCAACTTTCAGAGTAATTATCACTCTGTATCTTCCATATTTCAACATTTTTAGGCTAATAACTATTATAAAAAGCTGTTTTTAGTATCAAAAATATTATGTAGGTTTGTTATTGATAAACAAATAAATAGCTCAAAAAATATATGAATATAGTAATACCTATGGCAGGATGGGGGTCAAGATTGAGACCTCATACTCTTACAGTACCAAAACCATTAATAAAAATAGCTGGAAAAAGTATAGTACATAGACTTGTAGAAAATCTAAGCAAATCTGTAAGCGAACCTATAGAAGAAATCGCATTTATCATTCGTGAAGATTTTGGAAAAGAAATAGAAAACAATTTGCTAGAAATAGCTAAATCACTTAATACAAAAGGCATCATCGTATATCAAGATGAGCCACTAGGTACTGCACATGCTATCATGTGTGCGAAAGAATCACTAAGAGGAAATGTAATTGTGGCATTTGCCGATACTCTTTTCAAAACAGATTTTACACTAGACACAAATGCAGATGGTGTAATATGGGTAAGTAAAATAGATGACCCAAGTGCATTTGGTGTAATAAAATTAAATGAACAAAATATCATCACTGAATTTGTAGAAAAACCAAAAGAATTTGTTTCAGATTTAGCAATTATTGGTATCTATTATTTCAAAGACGGAGCTTACTTAAAAGATGAACTACAATATTTGCTAGATAATGATATAAAAGACAAAGGCGAATATCAGCTGACCAATGCTCTAGAAAACATGAAACAAAAGGGTTCTAAATTTGTACCTGGAAAAGTAGATGAATGGCTCGATTGTGGAAATAAAAACGCTACCGTTCATACCAATTCTAGAATACTGGAGCACATTAAAAAAGATGAAAAGCTGGTTCATGATTCCGTTATTATTGAAAATAGTATTATTATACAACCATGCTATATAGGTGAAAATACGAAAATTGTAAATAGTGTAGTAGGACCACATACCAGTATTGGTGCAAACACATCTATACAAGATAGTCGTATATCTAATACAATCATTCAAACAAAATCTATTATATCTAATCAAGTAATTGAAAATAGTATGATAGGCAGTAATACATCTATCTCAAGTTCAGCAAAAGATTTAAGTATAGGCGATTATAATCAAATCAGTATTTAATGTTTAAAAAGATAATATTATTTTCTTTTTGTTTTTTAATAGTTACTTCGCAAGTTGCCCATGCGCAGAAAGAGAAGAAATCTAAAAAAAGCAAGCGTAACAAAACAGAAAATACTATTAATAGTACTTCTACTCAAACAAAATTCACAGCTAGTGATATAGAAGAGAATAATTTATTTTTTGAAGCACAAAGATTAAAAGTATTAAACGATAATAAAGGGACTATCGATGCATTTGAAAAAGTAATAGCATTTAATCCGAAGAATCATGCATCCATGTTTGAATTAGCTAGGCTATACTATGCTAAACAAGAGGATGAAAAAGCATTGAAAAACATAAGTAATGCAATAAAGTTTGAACCAAATAATCTATGGTATAATCTAGTATATGCTCAAATACTTACTGTAAAAGAAAACTATAAAGAAGCTGTATTAATATATAATAAAATACTAGAACTAGAACCAAGAGAACAAGCATACTATTATGATAAAGCAGGATTATTAGAAAACACTGGTGATATAAATAAGACTATTGATTTCTATAATGAAATAGAAAAAATATTTGGTGTAGATGAATATGAAATAGACCAAAAAAAAAGACTCTATCTTTCTATAAATAAAATAGATAAAGCTGCTCAAGAATTAGAAAAGTTAATCAATTATGATTCAACTAATGTAAACTATTATAACTATCTAGCATCATTATATGCAAGTAATAAGATGCCTGAAAGATCTATTCCTATTTATAATTATATTTTAGAGAAATTTCCTGATAACTATCAAGCTTTATTAGCATTGGCAGATGAAGCATATCAAAAAGGCGATAAAAATAAAGCTATCGAGTACACTACTAGAGCATTCAATAATAATGCTATGAATATTGATTTAAAAATAAAAATTCTTAATCAGTATATTCAGTTTTATAAGTGGAAAAAAGAAGAAATTTTAGATGCTTACAAACTTGCTATAGCTTTAAGAAATACTCACCCTAATGATGCAAAATCCTATGCTATAAGTGGAGACTTATATTATACTGGTGGGTTTGATAGTGCTGCTTTATATTATTATATCAAATCACTAGATTATAAAAAAGATATTTATTCTGTATGGCAACAGTCTATGCAACTAATGAGTGAAATGAGAAAATTTGATTTATTAAAAAAATATTCAGAAGAAGCAATTGATTATTTTCCCTCTCAAGCACTACCTTATTATTTTAATGGAATAGCAATGTATCAATTCAAAAGATACAGAGATGCAACTAATGTTTTAAATGAAGCATTGAAATTATCTAGTGACAATAAAACCTTAAAAGCACAAGTTTATTCTTTGCTTGGTGACAACTATCACGAAATAGGCAATGATACCTATTCTGATTCTTGTTATGAAGAAGCTCTCAAAATAGACTCAAAAAATGCCTATGCATTAAACAACTATGCCTACTTTTTATCTTTAAGAAAAGATAAATTAACTAAGGCAAAAGAATATGCACAAATGGCTATAACTCTAGAACGATTCAATTCAAATTATCTAGATACATATGCATGGATATTATTCCAACTAGGTGAATATACCAAAGCTGAAGAGTACCAATTATCTGCTATTAGAAATAGTGATTTATCTGACCCTGTGCTATTTGACCACTATGGTGATATCTTATATAAAAACAATAAAATAGAAGATGCTGTTCTAGCTTGGAAAAAAGCTAAAGAAAAAGGCTTAGTATCGAAAGTGATTGATAAAAAAATAAATGATAAAAAATGGTATGAAGATACACCTTAACATACTTAGTGTTTTTATTATTATCAGTATGCTACTTTCTAGTTGTATTGCACATAGAAATCACCCTAAAAAAAACAGCTCACAAATTAAAGAAATTGATTACAAAACTATTGATTGTAGAAGTGAATGTATTTTTAGAGACCAATTTAACGAACAAAATTTCACCGCACATATTCGAATTCAAAAAGATCAAAAAATTTGGATTTCATTAACAGGCCCTCTTAGTATAGAAGGTGCTAGATTATTGATCACACCAGACACTGTTTCTCTTATAGATAGAATAAATAAAAAATTCTATACAGGATCATATAGTGCATTTCAGACAAAATATAAAATACCGATTAGTTACTTTGATATTCAAAAGATATTAGTTGGAGATTTAAATATAGATTCTAAAAGAGATAATTGCTTGATTCAAGATGAATTACAAATTTGTACTCAAAAAAACGACTCAGTAATATATACATTCTATTCTAATCCTAAAAACTATACAATTGAAAAAATACGTGTAAAAGATAGACTTAGTAATAGAAACTTGGATATTACTTTTGCAGGATATCAAATAATAAGTGGGAACCAATTTTCGTTTAATAAGAACTTTGAAATATATACTAATAATGAAATTGCTAAGTTGCAAATGGACTTTACAAAAGTGGAATACGACAAAACACTTGAGTATAGCTTTAGCATACCAGAAACCTATGAAAAATTGGGCTTTTAGTATTGCTATATGCCTTTTTTCAATATGTGTGAATGCACAGAATAGTAAAAGCAAATCTACTACGACTACTACCACAACAAATTCTACTAAAAAAAATCTTGAAAATAAGTACACAAGCTTACTTAATGATATTAAATTATTAGAAAAAAGTCTCGCAAAAACTACTACTCAAAAAAATGAATCGATGCAACAGCTACAAGCTGTGTCTAAAAAAGTAGAAATGCGTATTGCACTTATCAATAATATTAATCAGCAAGTAGTAGCACTCGATAAAGACATATTAGAAAAAAACACTTCAATATCTCTGATGAGTAGTGATTTAAATAAGCTAAAATCAAGCTATGCAAATACATTGAAATTTGTATATAAAAATATGCCCAATGAGAGTATGCTTTCATATATACTAAATGCAAACAGTGTAAAAGATGCATATAATAGATACTTATTATTTAAGAAATATACTGAGTATAATGAAAAACAGTCTCAGAAAATAATGAGTACTATTGAAAATTTACATGAAAAAATTAATTCTCTAAATTTGGCAAAAGAAGAGAAAACCAAAATGATGTCAAATGAGAAAGATCAAAAAGCAAAATTAGAAATTGAGAAAAAACAGAAAGATGAGCTAGTAAAAAAATTGATAAAAGACGAATCAAAAATCAAGGCTGCAGTAATCAAAAAGAACAATGAGGCTAAAGAACTCAATGCACAAATTCAAAAAATAATAGAAAAAGAAATAGCCGAAGCAAAAAAACGTGCAGATGCTTTAGCAGCGACAAATAAAGCAAAGGCTAAAACTACTTCAACTACAACACCTAAAACAACGACTACACCAAAAACCACTACTACCAATCCTCCTGCAAAAACAAATGATGTAACTGTAAACTTAACTCCAGCAGAACTTAGTTTATCAAATGACTTTATAAGTAATCAAGGTAGATTGCCTTGGCCAGTAGAAAAAGGTGCCATACTAAATAAATTTGGTAGACATCCACATGCATTTTTAAGTGAAGTAGTAGTAGAAAACAATGGTATAGATATCAAGACTACTGAAGGATCTTCTGTAAGAAGTGTATTTGAAGGTACTGTAATTAGTGTATTTTTCATGTCGTTCAATCAAAATTCTGTAATAATAAAACATGGAGAATACTTCACGGTATATTCCAATCTTAAAACAGTAAATGTAAAAATAAACTCAAAAGTAAGTACAAAACAAGTAATTGGAACCGCCTATACCAATCCAAGCGATGGAATCACAAGCACACACTTAGAAATATGGAAAGGTAGAACAAAGATAGATCCTGCACTCTGGATAAGAGCTCAATAGAAGCGTAAAATTAAGACTGAATATATACTACTGCTTTAGTTTCAAAAAACTCTTCTTTAAAAAAATCTTTAATTGGATATACTACAGAATATTTTTTATGTGCCTTAAGTTCTTCTTTCAAATCACCTCCTTTTAGGCAAAGTATACCATTAGGCAATTTGTGTTTATGTTTTTGGTGTATCAATTTTTGAGTCCAACGCAAAATATCATCTACAGGAGCTACTGCTCTATTAGTTACAAAATCAAACTTTTCTTTAAGCGATTCTGCTCTTACTGAAAGTGCTTTTACATTTTTCAATTCCAATTTTTCAATCAAATCATTCACCACCATTATCTTTTTACCAATTCCATCCACTAGAGTAAACTGACAATTGGGATAAAATATAGCTAATGGAATACCTGGAAAGCCACCACCAGTTCCTACATCAAGAATACTTGTATTGGGTAAAAATTCTAGCACTTTGCATATAGATAGAGAATGCAACTGATGACTCACTTCAAAATTTTCGGTATCTTTTCTGCTGATCAAATTTATTTTTGTATTCCAATCAAGTAATAATTCTTTGTGCTTTTCGAACAATTCAAGTTGCTTATCACTTAATTGAGGAAAATAATTTTTGAGTATAGACATAGTATTTTTTCTTAGTCGAGGTATAGTGTATCCAGTCCTCTTTTTTTCATTTCAATCAAAAGTGCTTCTTTGGCTCTATTGAGTTGTCCTTTGAGTGTTCCAGAAAGCAAACCAAGTTCATTTGCGATTTCTTCGTATGATTTTTCTTGAAAAAATCTTAATTCTAATAATTCTTGATAATTAGGTTTTAAAGTAGCTATACATTCTTTTAGTTTAGCATAAAACTGTTCTTTGACAAGTTGCTTGTCGGGTGTGATGGCTTTGTCTGCAATTTCTACGGTAACTGTTCTCTCTTCATCATCATCACTATTACTTCCAGAATCAACTTGTACTGTGATTCCTTTAAGTTTTTTATTTCTGAGAAAATCAATTGCAGTATTTGAGGCTATTTTATGAATCCAAGTACTAAAAGCAAAGTCAGTACTATATTTATCTAAATTTTTATAGGCTTTTAAAAATGTAGAAGACAAAACGTCTTCAGCATCTTCTCTACTATGTATTATCTTCAAACAAACCATATACAAAGAATCTTTATATTTCTTGTGTATCTTGTTCCATGATGCCTCATCACCCTCTTGCAAATATTTTTGCACGAGTGAAGCATCTTCTAACATTCTTTCCGATGGTTGACTTTGTGTTACCACTGTTTATTTTTCTTTATCAAATATAGTGGATGCAAAAGAATTTGATAGCATAAAAATAGGATGTCTAAAAACAGTACAGGGTATTTGCTTTTAAAATTGAGCTTTTCGGCACAATAAGTTTTTATTAACATACTACTTGTTAAATAGGCAAACAATAGCATGCAAGAAATTAGTATGAGTGTTTTAAAACAAAATAGTATACAAACCAAAGAAATACATAATAGTATCAAACTTAGTGGATATGCTGACAAGACAATTACTTCATCTATCGAATAATGGTACCCTGTAGAAATATGTCTTTTCTTTTGAATTATAAAATCATAAATATTTTCTTTAGAAGCTGAGAAAACAAATGAATCTGTCTCTACACATATTCTAGTATTTATCCTATTACTAGCATTATTTATAAATAAATCATCATCACCAGAAATGGTATTGATATTCAATACTTTCTCAATCACTGATAAATATAATGACTTGCTAAAAAGCATATTTCTACCTACACCCATATAGGCTCTTTTTGATAAAGCCATAGACAAATAAAAGATACCTGTCATAAAATTTTCATATCTGCTAAAAGCATTTATAAAACTATTAGTATCATAAAATGGAGCATATCCTAAAACTATCTCTATCTCTTGATTTTTTATTTCTGAAGTCATTTTTTTTATCCATTGACTAGATGATGGTATACAATCAGCGTCACAAACTAAAATCCAATCGTATTTTGCCTGACTAATTCCAAATTGAAGTAATTCTTTTTTACCTTCTAATTTTTTTTTATATTGAAATAATCTTATTTGTTCGTTTTTAATATCTGATAGTGCTTCATAAGTTCCATCTGTAGAGAAATCATCAATAAAAATTATTTCAAAATCTGCATATTCTTGTTTTATTAAAATTGATACAAGCTTATTTATATTTGCAATTTCATTCTTACAACAAACTACAATGCTTACTGGAATTGACTTTTCGAAGTATTTATTTTGACTATCTTCTTCTTTTTTGTAAAAAGCTAACCTAGAAAATAGAAAAAGGTGGTACATTAGCTGTACGAAAATAGACGCTAAAAAAACACCAAAAACAATCATTAAGAATTTTATTTGATTGAAATAAAAAAGTAAAAGTAAAGAATGCAATTTGATTTAATACATAAAGATACAGAAAGTAAAGCAAGAGCTGGATTGATTACTACAGATCATGGCACTATAGAGACTCCTATATTTATGCCTGTAGGTACTGCTGGCACAGTAAAAGCGGTACACTTCAATGAACTAGAAACGGAGATACAAGCACAAATAATACTTGGAAACACCTATCACTTATATTTACGTCCAGGTCTAGAGGTAATAAAAGAAGCTGGAGGCATACACAAATTCAATACTTGGGAAAAACCTGTGCTTACAGACAGTGGTGGATACCAAGTATACTCCTTGTCTGATAGAAGAAAAATAAAGGAAGAAGGTGCCAAATTTAGTTCGCATATAGATGGTAGCAAACATCTTTTCACACCAGAAAATGTAATGGATACACAACGTATCATAGGTGCTGATATTATCATGGCTTTTGATGAATGTACTCCTTACCCTTGTGAGTATGGATATGCGAAGAACTCCATGCATATGACTCATAGATGGCTAAAAAGATGTTGTGAAAGATTTGATAGTACTGAACCACTATATGGATACAGCCAAACACTTTTTCCTATAGTACAAGGCAGTGTATACAAAGACTTGAGAAAAGAGAGCGCTGCATATATTGCATCTATGAATAGAGAAGGAAATGCAATAGGAGGCTTATCTGTAGGTGAGCCACACGAAGAAATGTATGAAATGACTGAACTGGTTTGTGATATCTTACCAAAAGAAAAACCAAGATACCTTATGGGTGTAGGTACGCCTGCAAATATACTAGAGTGTATAGCTTTAGGAGTAGATATGTTTGATTGTGTAATGCCTACTCGAAATGCTAGAAATGGAATGTTGTTTACAAAGCAAGGCATCATCAATATCAGAAATAAAAAATGGGAAAAAGATTTTAGTCCAATAGATGAAGATAGCGAATGCAGTGTAAGTAGAAATCATAGCAAAGCATATCTTAGACATTTAGTCATATCAAAAGAATATTTAGCTGCTCAAATTTCATCTGTAAACAACTTAAGTTTTTATTTATGGCTTGTGAAAGAGGCAAGAAAACAAATTATAGCTGGCACTTTTGCTTCATGGAAAAAAACTACACTAGAGGTGATTTCTAGAAGATTATAATTTTTTAATCAAATACTAGCGAGCATTCATCTCACTTAGATTCTTTACATTTGTATTGTGTTAAAAAAACTCGACATATATATCATTAAAAAGTTTATATCCACTTTTGTGTTTATACTCATGGTATTGGTATCTATTGCTATAGTTATAGATCTTACAGAAAAAATAGCCACTCTTATAGAAAAACATGTAAGTGCATGGGATATTATCACAAAATACTACTTGTATTTCATTCCATACATTGGCTCATTATTAGGTCCCTTTTTTATTTTTATTGCTGTTATTTTCTTTACATCGCATATGGCAGGCAAGTCAGAGTTTATAGCTATGCTCAGTGCAGGTATCAGTTTCAACAGAATACTTTATCCCTATTTCATAGCAGCTACTATTCTAGCATTGATTATATATTTTGGCAATAATAAATACGTACCATTATCTAATAAAGCTCGTTTGGCTTTTGAAAACTCCTATATTAACAAAATAAGATATAGCAATAATAAAAATGCGCATAGACAAATAGATGAAAACACCTATTTGTATGTAGATAATTATTCGCAAAAAGATAGTATTGGCTACAAAATGACTATTGAAAAAATAGTAAATGGAAAACTAATATATAAACTTCATGCAGATAGAATGGTTTGGCAAAGAGAGACTAAAAAATGGAGACTTGAAAATTATATGATAAGAACTTTGTCTGAAAACTGCCCTGATAAAATAGTGACTGGTCCTATAAAAGACACAATATTTGAAATAAACCCTAGTCAGATTTTTGCAAAATTTGTGCGAAATGATGAAATGACTACTCAAGAATTAAATGACAAAATTAAAGAATTGAGAATCACAGGTACCGAAGGATTGGTTTATTTTGAAATAGAAAAATATAGAAGAACAGCTGCTGCATTTAGTATTTATATTTTTACACTCATAGCAGTAAGTATAGCTGCTAGAAAAGTAAGAGGTGGAATCGGTTTTCATTTGACTATGGGTATAGCTATGTGTGCAGCATTTGAGGTGTTGATGAAATTTACAACCACATTTTCTATCAATGCCAATCTGCCAGCTATCATTGGGGTATGGCTTCCAAATTTTATTTATATATTTATAGCTATATACTTTTATACTAGAGCGCAGAAATAGTTATATCTAAAAAAACTTATTTATTTTTACAAAAAAATATCAATATGGAATTTAAATACATACTCGTAACACCTCAATATGCTGAAGAAATTGCATTAATACAAATCAATAGACCAAAAGAACTGAATGCTCTAAGTCTAGAAGTGATGGGCGAAATAAGAGATGCGATAAAAACACTCGACAATGATAAATCTGTTAAAGCAATTATACTTACTGGGAATGAAAAAGCTTTTGCTGCTGGTGCGGATATAAAACAAATGCAAGGAAAAGGTGCTATAGATATGCTGGCTATTGACCAGTTTACAACTTGGGATACTATCAAACGAACAAAAAAACCATTAATCGCTGCAGTATCTGGGTTTGCTCTCGGAGGAGGTTGCGAATTGGTGATGATATGTGATATGATCATAGCTAGTGAAACTGCTAAATTTGGGCAACCCGAAATCAATCTAGCTATTATGCCAGGTGCAGGTGGAACTCAACGTCTTACAAGAGCTGTAGGCAAAGCATTGGCTATGGAAATGGTATTGGCAGGTAGATTTATTACAGCTCATGAGGCACTACAAGCAGGACTTATCAATAAAGTAGTACCTGTAGAACTTTATTTAGAAGAAGCAGTAATATTAGCAAAACAAATTACTCGTTTTTCTACGGTGGCAGTTCAATTGGCTAAAGAGAGCGTCAATCAAGCTTTTAATAGTACTCTAGACGAAGGTCTAGCGTTCGAAAGAAAAAATTTCTATATGTGTTATGCAAGTGAAGATCAAAAAGAAGGCGTACAAGCTTTTGTAGATAAAAGACCAGCTAAGTTTATAGGAAAATAAAAATATTATCTACCTATCATTGCTAAATTAAATTGAGCTAATGATTTTAACTTGATATCTGCAAGAATAAATTTTTCACTATCATATATGTGTTTTTCTGGAACTACAATGCTATGCATACGTGCCGCCTTTGTAGCTACCATTCCAAAGATAGAATCTTCAAACACAACACATGCTGTAGGATGAATCTGTAATCTTTTAGCTGTTTCTAAAAACACTGCTGGATGCGGTTTGCCATGACTCACTTCCTCACCTGAGCTCACTACATCAAATACTTTTTCAATATCTAATCTCTTTAAAACAGTATGAATAATTTTTTTGGAACTACTACTTGCTAATGCAAGTTTTATATTTTGATTTTTAAGTATTTTAATTACATCAAAAAAGCCTTCCATAGCTTCTCCTTTTTTTAAGATATAATTGCATACTGTTTCAATTATCTCATCACATACTTGTTGTTTAGTCTTATTTATCCATGGTTTATTTGCATACCAAACATCTACCACTTCATCTATTCTTAGTCCAGTGGTAGCAGCACACATTTCATCGGTAGCATCAAACCCTACAGTATCAAATACATCAATCATAGCTAGTCTCCAATATGGTTCAGAATCAATAATTAAACCATCCATATCAAAAATAACCGCCTCTATGTTTTTTATCATATACAAAACTAATAATAAACCCAAATTACTCATTAGAATTTTGGAATCAAAATTTTGATGAGTTAGTTGGGCATATCCCGTAATAGTGTTTGTTTAAACAAATTTTTATTTGTTGAATTACAAACACTTTGACGGTTCAGCATTTCTAAAGGCTGAATCTGGGATAAAGTCCGAGCAATTGCTCGGACTTTATCTCTATAATTTAATAATAACTATGTTTACATTTTAAATGCATAAAGAAAACTAAATGGCTTGCCTGGATAAATGCCTTCAATAGTGATATTGCCTGTTTTTCCTCCAACAGCATTGACCATATCATCAGTAGAACTGATAGCTTGCTCATTTAAAAAAGTGATGATAAATCCATTTTGTATTTCTGTATATTGTTTTAGTTTGCCTTCTTTTATATTAGAAACTTTCACACCACCTTTTACTCCAAGTTTAGATGCTTCTTGTGGTGTAAGAGCTGTAAAGTCTGCCCCTAGTTGGTTGAGTATTTCTTTACCATTATCTACAGAAGAAGTATTATTAAATTTATTTTTAAGTACTACAATAGTAGATAAATTTTTTCCATCTCTTATATATTCTACATTTATTTTATCTCCAGGTCTATATTTACCTACTTGTTCTTGCAGTTCTGGCGATGTTTTGATACCCACACCATTTATTTTTGTGATGACGTCCTTTGCTTTTATACCTGCATCTGCCGCAGCACTCTCTGACACTAAACTTTCTACATACACTCCTTCTACAGAATTTAGCTTGAGCTCTTTTGCTAGCGCATCGTCTACACTTCTGATAGTGACTCCTAAATATCCTCTTTGAACTGCACCAAAGCTCTTAATATCTGTATAAACTTTGTAAACTAGATTGGATGGTACTGCAAACGAATACCCAGCATAGCTTCCTGTATTAGATGCTATAGCGGTATTAATCCCTATAAGTTGCCCTTTTAGATTTACTAAAGCACCACCACTATTACCTGGATTTACTGCAGCATCTGTTTGAATAAATGATTCAATAGCAGTATTTCCTCCTTTGGCATTACCACCACCTAATAAATTTATATTTCTTCCTTTTGCACTGATAATACCAGCTGTGACAGTAGATGTGAGATTAAATGGATTTCCTACAGCTACACACCATTGACCTACTTTTACAGAATCACTATTTCCAAATTCTACTATTGGAAGTTTTGTTTCTTCTATTTTTATTACTGCTAGGTCAAAATCCTTGTCTTTACCGATAAGTTTAGCAGTATAGGTTTTGTTATTATGAAGAGTCACTGTAATTTCATCTGCATCTTCTACTACGTGATTATTGGTAACAATATATCCATCTGTAGATATGATCACCCCGCTCCCGCTAGCTTCTTGAGGCTGATTTGGCATCATTCCTCCGCCATATGGGTCACCAAAAAACCTAAAAAATTCATCTCCAAATAAATCTTGGTACGGATTAGATCCTCTACCTCTATTAGCTACAGGCTTTGGATTTATTTTTGTTTTTATATGTACAACTGCATCGGTAGTTTTTTCTGCAGCTTCAGTAAAATCAAATGGAATGCCTCCGCCACCTACTGGTGATGCTGAAGGAGCTGGAATAGCTAGTGGTTCTGACAAGGTTTCATTAGATTTTTCAAAAGACAATAACTTACCATTTGAAAAGAATCTAAAAGATGCCATAGTAAAAAATGATGTAATGAGTGCAACACCCAAAATCAAACCTAAATTAAATCTTTTCATATTTTATTATTTTTAATTAATATTACAAATGTATAAAGCTATAACGCAATAATTTTGCCAATGGGTTTATTTTTTATAAAGTTTAACAAATATTAAAAAAAATGCCAAAATTTCATTTTTACAAATATCAGGGTACAGGCAATGATTTCATAATGATAGACGATAGAGATGATAGATTTGATATCACTAATTTTAAAAATATAGAACAACTCTGTGATAGAAGATTTGGGATAGGAGGCGATGGGCTTATTTTATTAAGAAAACATGAAACTACCGATTTTGAGATGGTCTATTTCAACTCTGATGGCAAGCAAAGTAGTATGTGTGGAAATGGAGGAAGATGTATTGTAGCTTTTGCAAATTTTCTAAGATTAATAACTGACAAAAAAACAATTTTTACTGCTATAGATGGCATACATGAAGCAAAAATTGAAGGTTCAGATTTTGTACATCTGAAAATGAATGATGTTTTAGAAGTAGGCAAAGATGGAATTGATTTTGTGATGAATACTGGCTCACCTCATTATGTGAGAGAAGTTGTATCTGTAGAAGGTCTAAATGTATTTCAAGAAGGACAAAAAATAAGATATAATGACATCTATAAAGAAAAAGGAATCAATGTCAATTTTATAGAAAAAGTAGATAGTTCAAATTTCAAAATACGCACATACGAAAGAGGGGTAGAAGATGAAACTTATTCATGTGGCACAGGAGTAGTAGCATCTAGTATAGCTAGTAGTATTTTAGGTGATAAAAAAAATAATTCATTTACTATTCAATCCAAAGGAGGCGAATTAAAAGTAAATTTTGAGATAGAAAATAATAGCTTCAAAAACATATGGCTAAGTGGCCCTACCGTAAAGGTTTTTGAAGGTGATATCAATATCTAAAAATTACATCTTACTAGACACTATATCCAATATCTCTTGCTCCAATTTCTCTGTATTCAATTTGATTTCTTCTACTTGATTCATAATGGAAGTAAGGTATTCTTTATCTTTCAGTCCGCTAGCATTTATTTTTACATTGAGATAAGCTCCAAATACTGCAGTACGAATACATAATGCACCTACACCAGCATCACTTACGCTATTTGGGTTGCCATTTGCAGCCATTTCTTTTATCATTGGTAGAGCGCTATAGGCAGTTTTCATAACTTCAAAAGGAATTTCTATAGCGTATTTTGTAGCATCTTGTATAGCTTTTGTTCTTGTTGATTTCTCTTCATCGGTAGTTTTTGGTAGTGAAAAAGCATCCATTATTTTATTAAAAGCATTCGTGTCTTCATCAACTAAAAACAATAATTTATCTTTTATCTTTTGGCCTTGCTCTGCCCAGTCACTAAACTCTTTCCATCTATGATCCCAACCTACTTTATGAGAAGATAGATTGGCTACCATAGTGCCGAGAGCTACTCCCATAGCACCTGCATAAGCTGCTATAGAACCTCCTCCTGGTGCAGGACTTTCACTAGCAGTTTCATCTGCAAAAGCTACAAGATTCATATCTACTAATTTCTTTTTAGTAGTATCTTTCATTACATACTCAATGATTTTTTTCTGAGGGTCAAAAGGAGAAAGTTCATCTAAGCCCATTGATTTGATAGCAATTTTTATCAATTCTGAATCACTTACACCGGTGCTTCTTTGTTGTTGTTCTAAAAAATATTTTCCTGCATCGAGCATACTTTTCAGTGGCACAAGCCCAACTAATTCTGAACCAGTAACACGCATACCTCTATTGAATGCACTTTTATTACACTCATCAAAAGCAATATGTAATGGAGTATCGTTTATATTCGTAAGATTCATAGATACCTGTGCTATTCCATATTCTTCTATATACCAGCCTATACCTTTTACACTTTTGCAAGTACCAGGTATTCGTACATCTTCTCCATTTGCATCTTTTATGGTTTTGCCTGCATCATCTTTTTTCACTCTTCCCTGCTCACGTATGTCAAATGCTACTGAATTAGCTCTACGAGTAGAAGTAGTATTCAAATTGGTATTGTATGCTATCAATAAATCTCTTGCACCAATAGCAATATTTCCACTTTTTTCATTGAAAGCAGCAGGACCAAAATCAGGTTTCCAATCTGCTTCTTTTATTTTATCTGCTATACCTTCGTACTCACCACTTCTCACACTTGCTAGATTTTTTCTATGTGGTGCACTTGCAGCATATTCATATAGATAAGCAGGTATATTTAGTTGTTCACCTACCAGCTTACCTAGAGCTTTTGCACAAGCTATACAATCTTCCATTGTAGCATTTGCTATAGGAATAAATGGACACACATCTGTAGCCCCAAAACGTGGATGCTCTCCTTTGTGTTTGCTCATATCTATCAACTCTTGTGCTTTTTTTATAGCATTGAATGCACCCTGAACTACTGAATTTTCATCACCTACAAAAGTGATTACCGTTCTATTGGTAGCTTTACCTGGGTCTATATCTAATAATTTCACATCTGAAGTATTACTAATCGCATCAGCTATCTGCTGTATGATAGCCATATTATTTCCTTCACTAAAATTGGGCACACATTCGATGATTTTTTTCATATTATTATCAATTATATTTTAAGCAAAGGTAAATATGTATGTGTTATATTAAAATAAAATATTCTCATTAAATCAATATAAACTAGTTAAAATCAAAATCACTAGAATTTTTTATAAAAAAATCTTGTAATTTCATATCACTATTATTTTCCATCATATTTTCTACTTTTTTAATTGTAGAATCATTCTTATTTATAAGAAATATAAATGGATTTTTATTTTCGATATTAGTCTTTTTTTGATTACAATTATCACAGTCCAGATTTGTATAAATAAAATTATTGTCTATAAAATAATGATCTTTTAAAAAGACAACCGATTTAAAGTCAGTGCTACTTATTTCTAGCTGTTCCCAATTATCTGAAAACTGGTCTGAGTAAATTATAGTTTTATCTTTTAGTTTTGCAGTAAAATATATTTTGTCACTTACAGAAATATCTGCACTTAAGATTGTATTTAATAAAGATGATTTATGTAATAATATAAAAGGCATATTACTGATACTATTACTAAAATTTTCCAATTCTATTGGGGTATAATTATAATTTAAATCTGTACTCAGTTCATCTATTTTTATTTTTTTAATAAAATGAATATCTTCAACAGAGCTATATTCAGCAATTTGAATCGTATAAAAGAAACCATCTTTAATATCCCAAGAAATATTTATATCTTTTTCATTGTTATTGATGGGTAATAATTTTAGTATGACTTGATCATATGCTTTATCTAAAGCTCTAATTTCTAAAACTATTTTTCCTTCCATATTAACTATTGAATAGGCATTTTTTTGATCTATGATTATTTTATTATTCATAGCCTTTTGACTATGCACATAAACAGAAATCAGCGATATAATGAATAATAACAAACTTTTTTTCATAAACAAATTTTCAACAAATATATAAATAAAAAGAGAGAGGAAACCCAATATCCTCTCTCTTACATCAATCAAAACTATTTATTATATACCAAAGAATTAATATCTTTAGAAGATTAATACTTCTGAAAAATCCGCACTAATAACCATAAAGAATTGATTTTTAATTGAAATATTTAATTAGTTTGAGCAGTTAGTACACCTATACTTAGTATATATACTTAATATGAGTTTTACTGTCATAGCTATATTAAATTAGTTTATTCTCACCAAGGTGAAATTTATAATAATAAATTAATGTAAATATTTTACTATGATTTTTAAAATTTAGTAGTATAACGAAGCAAAAAAAAACTTATTGCATCGCAATAAGTTTTTTTATAATTTCTGTTATTAATTATCTATTGAGAGTAAATTCATATATCACTCCACCAATATCTGTAGTATATACAAGTTTATTTTTATCTACACTTATTATGGTATACAAATCTGTAGTTCCTGACAAATTGTATACATTGATACTTTTAGCATCTTCACTAATATTGTATCTAAAATTATTTGCAGTTCCATTCAGAGTCTGCACTCCAGTACAATTATCAGTAGATGCCTTACATACATCAAAATGCAAAGTAGCAGATGTATAACCTAATGTAGCTAAATCAACATTTACTCCAAATAATTTTACTGTAGAATAAGTCCAATGTCCAGCCATTTTATTGAGTGTTTGTTGTTCTTTTGAACAAGAAGTAAATAGTAAAGCAATGATAAGTATAGATAATATACTTCCTGATTTTATTAGTTTTTTCATAATACCTTATTTATTGTTTCTGTAAAAATACAAAAACTATGTTTTTTTTCAATATATTAAATCTAATCTAATCTTTGGAAGTACTTTTTTAGCATAAAAAAATTAGTAACTTTGCTTTTAAATAAATATTAAACTTATGGCATCTGTTTTAAGGCTCCCAAGAATTACTGACTCAATGGAAGAAGGTGTAATAGCTTCTATAAAAATAAAAGTAGGCGATACAATAAAACCTGGCGACGTAATAGCAGACGTAGAGACTGATAAAGCTACCATGGAATGGGAAAGTTTTGTAAGTGGCACTGTACTGCATGTAACTGCTAAAAGTGGTGATACAATTCCCGTAGAAGGTATGGTAGCTATACTTGGAAAACCAGGTGAAGATTTTCAGGATTTATTGAATGGTGCAAATACAGCTCCAGCAAAAGTAGAGACAGCTAATACAGCACCAACTTCAAGTACTACAGCTACTGCAGTTGCTCCAGCTCCTGTTACGATAGCGCCAGCGACTACAAGTACAGATAGTAGATTGAAAGCTAGTCCACTAGCAAAAACTATAGCAAAAGAAAACGGCGTAGATATCAGTCAAGTGCCTGGTAGTGGAGAAGATGGAAGAATAGTAAAAAAAGATATAGAGGCGTTTTTAACCAATAAACCAAGTAATGCTGTAGCTAGTTCAATAGCAATATTAGGACAAGAAAGCTATACGGAAGTAGCTGTGACACAAATGCGCAAAACAATTGCAAAACGTCTGGCTGAAAGCAAATTTGGTGCTCCACATTTCTACTTAACTATGGAAATATGCATGGATGAAGCAATGAAAGCACGTGAAGCGATGAACCAAACTTCTCCAGTAAAATTATCTTTCAATGATTTAGTGATCAAAGCAACTGCAATGAGTTTGAGACAAAATCCTGTAATCAATTCTTCATGGTTGGGAGATAAAATCAGGTATAATAACCATATACATATAGGTATGGCTGTAGCAGTTGAAGAAGGACTTTTGGTTCCGGTAATTAAATTTGCAGATCAAATGAGCCTTAGCCAAATAGCTGGTGCGGCTAAAGATTTTGCAGAAAAAGCAAAAACAAAAAAACTTCAACCTCAAGAAATGCAAGGCAATACTTTTACTATATCTAACTTAGGTATGATGGGTATAGAAGAGTTTACAGCTATCATCAATCCACCAGATGCATGTATTCTTGCAGTAGGTGGCATCAAAAAAACACTAGCTCTAAAAGATGGTGATATCGTAGAATCAAATATCATGAAAGTAACACTCTCATGCGACCACCGAGTAGTAGATGGTATGAAAGGTGCGCAATTCCTTCAAACTCTAAAATCTCTATTGGAAAATCCAGTAAGAATGTTGGTTTAAAAAAAATAAATTATTTAAAGATATAAAAAAGACAGTTAGTTTTCTAACTGTCTTTTTTATGAACATACACGCTACGTTGAGCGGTAGGATATACTATTAGATTTTGAATATTTACCCGAGCAGGTCTACTAGCAACAAATACTGCTATATCTGCTATATCAGAGGCTTCAAGCGCTTCGTATCCTTCATATACTTTTTTGGCATTTGCTTCATCTCCTTTGAATCGCACTAAACTAAACTCCGTCTCTACTGCGCCAGGGTCAATACTGCATACTTTTATATTAGTATCTACTAGGTCAAGATTCATTGCTTCATTCAGTGCTTTCACTGCATATTTTGCTGCATGATATACATTCCCTCCAGGATAGATGATATGACCGGCTGTACTGCCTATATTGATGACCAAACCTGTATTTTTCTTTATCATCATTGGCAAAATATACCTCGAAACATATAGTAAACCTTTCACATTGGTATCAATCATTCTTTCCCAGTCTTCTATGATGCCTTCTTGTATTTTATTTCGGCTCACTGCCAAACCAGCATTATTGATAAGGATATGAGGAACGATGTCTAGATTTTCTAACTTAGATGCGAAGTCTTTCACCGCATCATGATCACGTACATCAAATGTATAGTAAAGCACGATGATATTGTATTTGTCTTCTAGTTCATCTTTTAGTATTATAAGCCTATCTTCTCTTCGAGCAGTTATTATTAGGTGATAGCCTTCCTGAGCAAACGCCACAGCGCAGGCTCTTCCTATACCCGAAGATGCTCCTGTTATTAGTACGTATTTATTTTTATGCATAATATTATGTTGTAAAATTAAAATCATTTAATTAAATCTATTTAATTATTTAAACTTCCTTATTTTTATAATAACGAAATACCTTATTTTATGAAAAAACTTTTACTACTAGTAATTATAATTACTGGTTTACAAATGATTTCTATCAGTCAGCCCTACTTGACCTCTACTACTTTTATAAAAACATATACAAAAGTACAAGTAGATTCTATTCTAGATTTTAATGGTCTTCCAAGCTTTTTTTTGAATAACAAGTTTACGGTAGATATATACAAAATGAATTATAGATGTAAAGATGCGTTCGATACTTTAGTAGGTGCCTCGGGCTTATTAATTATACCAAGAGATTCTTGTGATTTGCCTATTTTAAGTTATTCGCATGGTACTATTAGTAGAAAATCAGATGCCCCATCAAGATTTAGAGGTTCTGAAACACTTATAGGTACAGTGATGGCTTCCAATGGATATATCTGCACTATGCCAGATTATCTTGGGCTTGGAGATGGACCAGGCTTGCATCCATACCAACACGCTAAAACTGAAGCATATGCTAATATTTATATGCTCAAAGCGCTCAAAGAATATTGTACTACAAATGCTATACCTCTCAATGGACAATTATTTTTAAGTGGCTATTCACAAGGTGGACATGCATCTATGGTCACACATAGAATGATAGAAAAAGATTTTTCAAGCGAATTTACAGTGACGGCATCTGCACCTATGAGTGGCGCATATGATATGAGCGGTGTGATGGTAGATGTGATGCTGAGCGATTCTGTATATGCTGCACCAGCTTACTTACCTTATTTAGTGCTTTCTTGGAATCCTATTTATAATCTTTATGCAAATATTAGTGATGCTTTCAAAGTACCATATGACACTACACTACCGCCACTATTTGATGGTACAAGATCTTTGGGTTATATAGAAGCTCGTATGCCAAATGTACCAAAATTAATTTTTGATAGTACTGAACTGTATAGGTTTACTATCGATTTGACTCACCCATTTAGGCTTGCTCTAAAAGATAATGACGCATATACCAATTGGACTCCATCAGCTCCTCTACGTATGTATTATTGCACAGCAGATAGACAAGTAAACTATATGAATGCACTAGTAGCTCAAGACAGCTTAAAAGCACAAGGATGTACTACATGTGATGCCTATTTAGTAAATGCATTGCTAGACCATCAAGAATGTGCGCAATTTGCACTAATCAATGCTAAGTCGTTTATGGATAGTTTGAAATATGATGGATGTAGAAGTACGAGTATAAATAACCTTTCTAAAAATTCAAATGTAATCTCAATTTATCCAAATCCTACATCAGAAAGTGTAAGCATAGATTATGCTCTATTATCTTCTTATGAAGTGAACATACAAGATATAACTGGAAGAGTGGTATATAGCAATACTGCTTATGAAAATAATAATAAGATAAACACCAACTATCTAGAAAGTGGTATGTACTCGGTATCTATCAAAAGTAAAAATCAGCTAATTA
The DNA here is from genome assembly GCA_945860705.1 of Chitinophaga pinensis. GTDB lineage: Bacteria > Bacteroidota > Bacteroidia > Chitinophagales > CAMDFR01 > CAMDFR01. The sequence goes on from CAMART010000004.1 coordinate 21,653, forward strand.
GAAATAAATTATTGGTAATAAGAAAGTAGTATTACTCTACTCTTTTATCGTATGCAGCTCCCATAGATTTTTCATTAGTAGATTTTCCAAAAAGTTTTTTTACTATGTATTGAAAAATCATATGTAGTGACATCATGTGCAAGTCTTCTACTATCTGCATATCATTGATACCTACATAGACAGTTTTGTGTGCCATGTCTTTTATTTTACCACCTTTGAATCCACTGAAAGCTACAGTTTTTAGTCCATTGTCATTTGCATATTGCATAGCTTTTACTACATTGGCAGAATTTCCGCTTCCGCTGATTCCTATAAATAAATCATTTTTATTTGCAAAATTTTTGAGTGGCTCTATAAAAATCTCATCATAAGAAATATCATTAGATATAGCCATCAATGCGGTCATATTATCATTGAGACAAATAAACCTGAAACGCTTGTCTAGTCCATATGAAGCACCTTTGAGGTAGTCGCCAGTGATGTGTGACGCACTAGCTCCACTCCCACCATTGCCACATATAAAAATATTTCCTCCTTGCTCATAGCAAGCAAGTATCATGTTTCCAACTTCCTCAATAGCATCAAGGTCTAGCTGATGCATCATTTCTATCTCTTTGGCTATATATTCTTTAAAATGCGACATGTTTTCATTATTTTATTACTACAAAGATAATAAAGGGAAATAAGATAATTTGTGAAAATAGTATAATAAATTTCTAATTCTGTCCTTCATCATAATATACATGTTTTGTATTATTTTTAATTTCAAACCATTGATGTAAATGATATTGATCAGAATCAAATTTTTTTTCTTTTATATCCTCTTTTATAGGTAAATCATATTCTAAACTATATGAATAATTTAATGGGAACATATCATAATAATATTCAAATGAAATATTTGTAGCTTTCTTATTAATTTTTGGAGCATTCACTGAAATTTCAAAATATGTATATTCATCATATGTAAGTTTATTAAGTCTATAAAACATATCATTAGAATCTTCTGTTAATTTATCACATAATAAAGAATATTTAGTGGGTTATCACCAATAATAGCTGTTAAATATGTAATATAAAAATACGATGAACACAAAAGTGTAATAAAAATTACATTTCGTATCTTTTTATAAAATAATATTTCATTTGATTTTTTCTTCAAATAATCATATGCATATGAAAAAAATAAATTGACAACAATAATAATTACATTTAAAGATAAAATATATATTTTTTGAGAATTATAATCATAACTCATATCTAAAACAACTTTACAAGGAACAGAGATAAGCTTAGCTAATAAAAGCAATACTAATGTATTAATAAATAAAATTAATATTACAGTTACTACTTTTTGATTATTGTTTTTCATGATACAAATTGATATAAATCAATGAGAACAAGATATAGAAAATCTATTTATATTGAAAATTTATTTAACTAAACAAACTATCTACAAATTCTTTTCTGTTGAATACTTGTAGTTTGTCTATGCCTTCGCCTACTCCAATAAATTTGATAGGAATTTTAAATTGATCTGAGATACCGAGTACCACTCCTCCTTTGGCAGTTCCATCTAGCTTGGTGAGTGCAATAGCTGTCACTTCTGTAGCTTTCATAAACTCTCGTGCTTGGATGATGGCGTTCTGTCCAGTACTTGCATCCAATACTAATAATACTTCGTGTGGTGCATCAGGAAAAACTTTTTTCATTACGTTTTTCACTTTGGTAAGTTCATTCATCAAACCTAGTTTATTGTGAAGCCTACCTGCAGTATCAATTATGATGATATCATTGCCACGAGCTTTAGCAGATTCTAGCGTATCATAAGCCACACTTGCTGGATCTGAACCCATTTGTTTTTTGATGATAGGCACATCTACGCGTTTTGCCCAAACATCTAGTTGTTCTATAGCTGCTGCTCTGAACGTATCTGCTGCACCAAGTATCACATCTTTGCCTGCTAGTTTTAGTTGATAGGCCAATTTGCCTATTGTGGTAGTTTTGCCTACACCATTGATACCTACTACCATTATTACGTATGGTTTCACGCCATTACTTATATCAAACGAACTTAGATCTGATGTTTTATTTTCGAGTAAAAGTTCTTGAATCTCTTCTTTCAGCATTTTCATAAACTGACCTTCACCCACATATTTATCTATAGCTACACGCTTTTCTATACGAGCAATTATTTTCACTACTGTTTCTAATCCTACATCTGCACTCATAAGTGCTTCTTCTACCGTATCGAGCAAGTCTTCATCTACGGTAGTTTTTCCTGCTACAGCTTTTGCTATTTTACTAAAAAAACCTTCTTTAGTTTTTTCTAAGCCTTTATTAAGATCTTCCTTATGCTCTTTTTTACTAAAAAAATCAAAAATTCCCATATGTTATAATATATTTTACAAAGTTAAAATAAAAAAGCTTCTCGAAGTGAGAAGCTTTCCTATATCATTTTAGTTCATAATTAACCAAAAATAATTCAATTATTATTTTTCAGCTAAAAATTCTTTTACTTTGTCTTTGTGTACTATTTTTTCATTGAAAGCGTAAGCACCAGTTTTTGGTGATTTGTATGCTTTGAACACTCTAACATAATCTTTAGAACCTTCTTGAGCCTTACGGTCTGTACGCGCGTTTTTCGATACTTTAGCCATGGTTTCTTATTATTTTATTTCTTTGTGAATAGTATATTTTTTCATAACAGGATTGAATTTTTTCAATTCAATTCTATCTGGTGTATTTTTTCTGTTTTTTTCTGTAGAATATCTACTAGTACCTGGCAAACCACTTTCTTTGTGTTCTGTACATTCCAAGATTACTTGTAGTCTATTTCCTTTACTTTTCTTAGCCATTTCTCTGCTCTCCTATTAATTTATTTTATTAGAAACTTATTTTACCTGCTTTTTCCAATTCTTTAAGGTAAGTGAAAATACCTTTTTTATTGATTGTACGCATTGCTGAAGTACTTACCTTCATTTCAATATAATCATCTATCTCAGGAACATAGAATTTTTTATTCTGTAAGTTCGGATAAAATTTTCTTTTGGTTTTTCTATTTGAGTGAGAAACCTTATTTCCTGTCATCGGTCCTTTACCTGTTAAGTCGCAAAATCTAGCCATGGTATATATCTTAAAAATTGAGGTGCAAATATCATACTTTTTTTTTAATTAAAAAAATAATATTTACAGTAAAATAATATTTATAATCTATTTTAGTGTCCAGTAGTGGTCAAAGTGTATCCAGCAGGGACATTGAACTGATTTGCATCTACTGATTTTTCACTTACAGATTGTGCCATATATTGAAAAATAATGTTTCCAGCCAACGATTTGGTAGTGCTTTCTAGTGGAAATCCATTAATTCCAGTCAAAGCCATTCCTTGAATTTCTGCATTTGTTTTGAAATAACTTGCATACGATCCGTATGGAATATCAATAGATTTTGCCACCCACATTTCGGTAATTGTAGACTGAGAATACACCATATATTTTTCACAAGCATATCCTAAAATAGTTTTAGTTTCTGTAGTTTTTTCAGTTCTATATTCTGCTTTTTTCAGGTCTTCTATTTTACTAATATCTACTTGAAAATATTGATTTTTTCCATCTGAGCTTGGTGTATTGCTATATATAGTTAACGCTTTTGAGTTTTTTTCTGGAATAAAGCTTGTCACCAATAGTTTTCCATTGGCATCACGCATATTCATTGTCATTTTGGCTTGATCTTTTTTGAATAGCCAACTGACTTCCTCTACTTTGAAATCTCCTCCATTGAAGTAAGTATATGATAGTTTTATTTCTCCATCAAAAGCAAAACTCATGATGCTTGAAAAAATTAATAGTATAAAAAATAGTTGTTTCATATTGTTTCTTTTCTTTTAATTATGGTCCTACATTTCCTTTGATAAATGAGCTAGCATATGCACCATCTACGAGGCCAATAAGTCTGTTTGAATTTCTTTTGATAGCATTTCCTGCTGGGCCACTCAAAGGACCAAAAGCTGGTACTAGTCCGCCTGGTATAGGTATAGGAACTGTAACTGTACCTACAAATGGTATACTTACACTTAAATCTAAATCCAAGTCTAAAAACCCTCTATTTCCTACTTGACCAAAACCACCGCCATTTCCACCACCTCCACTTGGAGTGATAGTGAGTGTTGCTATAGATATAGAAATAGGAATAGGTGCGCTTGCACTACCTCCTAAGCCAGGAACTGAGAGTACCCCACCTGTAGCATTTGTACCATCTTCAAATACTCCAACACCTGAAGGAACTGTACCGCCTAGTCCATTTTCTGAACCTCCACCACCACCTAAGCCAGCTCCAAGTGTAAATGTACCTCCAATAATAGGTATTGGAAATGAAAAACTTAGACCTACACTTCCTCCACCACTTCCACCACCAAAAATGTATCCATTGTTTAGCAATGTAGTTTTACAAGTAAGATTCATAGCATTCCCCCCAGGGTTTCCAGGATTACCCGGTATACCTCCAGAAAAACTACCACCTATACCTCCATCTCCACCTTTACCTAATATATTTCCATTATTGATAAATCCTACATGTGAACGTGTATCTAAGTTTCCTGAGCTATATGCAGGATTTGATGTACTACCAGAACCTAAAGTTACTCCTGGTGCAACATCTACTATCACGCATATGGGAGTACCAGGACCTGGAAGACCGTTTGCCGATTGAAGATTGTAGTTTGCTGTACTACTATTTATATTTACACGAATACATGGCTCTACTACAACATTATACACTAATAATCGAATATTGCTACCACATACTCCTTGTATGATGATAGGATATGTGCCTGGTGTACTAAAAATAGACGCCGTAACATGCAAGCCTACTGAACCAAAACTATCTACAGCACTAGTATCAAGTGTAGCTGACATCCCTGCTGGCAAACCAGCAATGGTGAGTATATTTATAGTTTGTGCAGAACCACCCGTTTGTCTTATATCTATAGTAGTAGAAACCGTATCTACCAATGTTCTATCTATAGTACCACTTGTAGAACTTAAAGTCATCAAAAACTCACACTCATTGCAACTTCTTTGATATGCATTGAGCCAGCACTCGCCAGTATAATATTGCAAAAAACTATCTGTGGTATTGAAAATGACTAAGCCTTGAGCAGGATTGAATATCGCATTTCTTTCATTGGTACTTAATCTCGGAGGCAAAAACCCTTTGTTATGACTCTCTAAATGCAGTACTGCAGAAGAATCTGGGATAAGTATGTTGATACCTACCTGTGCTGTAGACACTTTACAAAGTATAACAATAGTCGCTAATAAGAATATAATTTTTCTCATATAATTAATTGAGAGTGGAAAGATACAAAAATAATGAAAAATATAAATGAATAAAAAATAAACACTACTTATTCACTGCTATATTTATTAAAACTGCATTACCACCATTTACGCTTGTTTCGAAATTGATTTTTTTATCAGCAGTATATTGTACATTTTGAATCAACTCACCATCCAATGCATCTTTAAATTTATCTGCATAAGTAGATTTTGAGCTCTTGTTTATAGCCTCATTTAACTTATTAAAATCTATAGGTGATTTGGTAAATACCACTGTGATATAGTCCTTTGTACCTTTATCATCTACCATCATACTTTTATCTTTTGGAAACAATCGAGTTCCGGTAATACCACAATAAGGTGAATGTTTTGGAGTATATGGAAAAAGTACATAGCTACTTCCATCGGTTTCTTGTCCAAAAATATATGTATAACATTCGATACTATTGGTGACTTCTACTTTAAACTTAGTTCCAACGGGCACTTTGCTAGTTGTTTCAAAATTATTTTCTCCAGTTTTTTTCAGTGTGATATACGAGTTGTCTTTATTATTTACTATTCCAAAACTTACCGCATATTTATCAGCTTTTGCTTCGGCTACTTTACCCATTGGCCAAACTCCATAAGCCTCTTTTGCAAAATATTTAAAATCATTATATCTCACCCAACCAAAACCATTTTCACCCCAGTTTTTGCCCCAGCTATTCATTATCTGAAAAGAACCGCCTTCTAGATTATCATCATAACCAACTATGCACATAGCATGTCCACCAAACCCACTCATTCCATAGTCTTCCTGTTTGGGTATCCATACTTTTTGACCTTCCATTTCACGCATGAAAGAGCCACCAACCATCATACCTATTACTACAGGAGAGCCTTGTGAAATATGTTGACGCATAGCATTCAAATCTGGTGTGTATTCATCACCATCCATAGTTAGCCTTGTAAAACCCTTTGTTTTATAGTTTTGAGCCATAGACTGCAAAGTAGTACCTGGTTGTTTTTGACAATCTTCGTCATTATATGCAAATTTTGAAAATGGCACAGCTCCTTTATTCTGCATATAATCCATAGCATATTGAATATATGAACCTTGGCATTCTTCATTCAATTTTATTTGATTGTACAAAAATGATGGACTAAATCTTACTGAATTGGGATCTTGACCAGTACGTTGAGCTTCTAAAACAGTTCGAGCAGCATAAGCACTACTCCATGCTACACAAGAACCTTGTTGTCCTTGGTTCATTATTTCAGGACAATATTTTTGTAAAGAAACTGATTCTGGAAGTGGATTTTTATCATTATAAGCGAGTGGCTCATATACAGCCGCTTCATCATACACCGATTGTTTCATATCACAACCCGTTGCAAAAGAGGCTATATTATTGATAGCTGAACCGCCACCAAAAAATTTAAAAACATAGATTTAATTATACCTGTTGAAAGTGGCAATGTAAATAAACCAAGCAAAGACAATAATATATAAACGATTCTTCCTCCTTTACCTCCACCACCTGAGTTACCTCCACCACCTCTTCCTCTTGAAGGTATATCATTTTGAGAACTTTGATTCTCGTCATCCACCATTCTTATTGGCATAATCTATTTTGTTTAAGTTTTAAAACATAAATATATAGAATGTTAAAATAATAATTAAAAAAAGTATTGATATTGATTCGCTAAAATGCATAAGAAAAGCCTAAATTTGTATAGCAATATGTATTACAAATATTTTTTAATCTTACTTACAAGTATCCTTTTCATCAGCTCTTGCAAAACTAAGCAACTAGCTATCGATGGCACTAAAGCATATGAAAGCAAACAATATGCATTGGCTACTGAACTTTTGCCAAAAGAACTTTCTGCACTAAAAACTACAGAAGAGAGATACAACAAAACACTGATGACTGCTCGTGCATTTGATGCATATAACAATCCATCTGATGCTGTAAAATGGTATGAAAAAACTTTAGAAATAAAAGAGACTGGCGATATACTTTTTGAATATGCACTAGAACTGAAAAAAAACGAAGACTACAAAAAAGCAATTTCTGTTTTTGAAAAAATACTAGCAGAAGACAAAGATTTAGAACCTGAATGTAGAAGACACATAGAAATATCTCAACTTGCGCAAGTATGGATGAACGAAGCTCAAAGTGCCAAAGCTATAAATCTTGAAACCATTAATAGTAGTGCTAGTGATTATGGTTCGTATAAATTAAAAAATGGCACAATTATTTTTACAAGTGATAGAACTGATGCAACTGGAGATAAAAAGTATACTTGGACACAAGAAAAATTTGGTGATTTGTATAGTACTTCAAAAAATGGCAACAACTATGAAGCACCTATAAAATTTAGCAATCTGAACACAAATTACTACGAAGGGACACCCTGTTTTACAAAAGATAACAATACAATGTATTTTACAAGATGCGGTAGTGATGGTATAAAAAACGACTACTGTTCCATATACAAAAGCACATTTGATGGAGTGAATTGGAGCGAAGCCGAAAAAATAAATCTCCTTCATGATTCATGTAATGTTGGTCAACCATTCTTGAGTCCAGATAATAAAATACTCTATTTTGTATCTGATGAAAAAGGAGGATTTGGAGGCAAAGATATTTATAGCGTACCTATCACAGCAGATGGTATGGGCGAAGTGAGCAATCTAGGCACCTATGTAAATACCGAATCAGATGAAATGTTTCCAACATTGGATAATACCAACACCTTATATTTCTCTTCTACTGGTCATAGTGGCTTGGGTGGACTAGACATATTTCGTGCTACAAAAGAAAAAAACATTTGGAAAAACATAGATAATATGCGCTATCCGATAAATAGTGGTGCGGATGATTTTTATTTGTTTATGGAAAAAACAAAACCTAGCAGTGTAGCTGACACATTATTGAAAAGTGGCTACTTAAGTTCATCTAGAAAAAATGGAAAAGGTTTTGATGATATTTATTCTTATGAGCTTTATCTAAAAAATAATTTTGTTTTGGTGGTAAAAGTTTTTGCAAAAAAATACGAAAATCCAGAAGATTCTAAAAGCAAAGTTATTGATATAGAATTGCTGAAAGATGCAAAAGTAGAACTGAGTAGTGAGCTAGTAAAGTCCTTATTAACTGATGAAAAAGGCTTAGCAAAATTTGATTTAGAAAAAGAAAAAAACTACTCAATAGTTGCCACTAAAAATGGCTACTTGAAAAACACAGCTACAACTAGTACTATTGGCAAAATAGATGCTTCTAGAAATGAAATAGTGATACAAGTAGATATAGAATTGGAAAAAATATTTAGCAATAAAGATATTGAAATATCTAATATCTATTATGACTTAGATAAAGCAACATTGCGTCCAGAATCGTTCCCAGCATTAGATACTTTATTAGCTATATTCAAACAAAATCCAGATATCACTGTAGAAATAGGCTCACATACTGACTCGCGTGGAAGCGATGCATACAACTTAAAATTATCGCAAGCACGTGCTCAAAGTGTGGTTGATTATTTGATAACTAAAGGAATAGAAACTGAAAGACTGATAGCAAAAGGCTATGGCGAAACAAAACTCCTCAACAACTGTGGCAATGATGTGAAATGTACTGAAGAAGAACATCAACGCAATAGAAGAACTACCTTCAGAGTTGTAGGCCAAAAAATAAGTATAGAGAGTAAGGAATAATTTTGAATTATGAATTTTGAATTATGAAATCAAAAGTTTTTTAATAGCTTATTTTAAAACAATTAATTACTAATCATATATCATTAAATCTACGAAAGAATAATATTATAGAAAAATCTCATTAATATCTAGCATCTTAATACTTAATACTTGATTCTTGATACTTACTTCTTGGTTCTTGATACTTGATACTTAAAAAACCTACCAAACAATTTTTTCTTTAGCTAAGAATGAAGCGATGCCCTTTTTGCAATCTTTGGTGGCACGTGCTGTAGCATTCATTTCAGCTGCATAATTCAGCGCATCAAAATCTTTCATGTTTTGAACTGCACTTATCATAGACTTGGTTATTTTCAATGAGTCGCCACTAGTCTCTTTACAAAGCTTTTGAGCAAATGAAAACACCTCATCTTGTATTGTATCTTTTGACACTACTTCATGAATGATGCCCATATCTTTTGCTGTTTGAGCTGTTATGAGTTTGCCAGTAAGTAATAATTCTTTTGCTTTGGTCTCTCCTATTTTTCTTAATAAAAAAACCATCACAATAGCAGGCACAAAACCAATCTTTACTTCGGTATATCCAAACTGTGCTTCTGGCACTGCAAATGTAAAATCTGCCACTGTAGCCAATCCACAACCACCAGCAATAGCATGACCTTCTACTTGTGCAATGATTATTTTATTGTGCATATACATGTGGTGGTAGAGCTCCTTTAGAAACTGAGAATCTGCTAGATTTTCTTCGTAGGTATTTTTTTGTAAACTCTGTAGATATTGCAAATCTGCACCTGCGCTAAATACTTCTCCATTGGCACGAAGCACAATAACTTTTGTATCCTCATCTTCTTCTGCTAAAATAAAAGCATCTTTTAGTTCTGCTACAAACTGATGGTTGAATGCATTTCTTTTATCTACTCTATTGAGTGTGATATATCTCACTCGCTCTTTTACTTCACATTGTATATATTCGTAGTTCATATTTCATTTACTTTATGACTACAAATTTATCTTGTTTCAGTAGATTAAATGAAAAATATTATAAACTAATATTGATTTGACTAAATGTTGTTTTATCAGAAGTATTTGCGTCTCCCAATTGACCATGTTGATTTTTGCCTGCTCCCCAAACTGTATTGTCATTTTTTATTATCAATACATGATCCATACCACAAGCCACTTCTTTTACATTACTTGCCACTTGGGTGTATTGACTTACACTTGCTGTAGTAACATTTCCGTATGCACCAGATCTATTCTCACCTGTTACCCAAAGTGTATTATCGTTTTTTATAATCATTGAATAAACTCCACCTGTTTCTATAGATTTTACATTATTAGTTATTTGTTTAAATACATTACTGTTCGTGATTGTATTATCACCAAATTGACTTGAAGCATTATTGCCAGATGCCCAAACTGTTCCATCTGTTTTCAAAACAACAGAGTGTAATAAACTTGAAGAAACATCTTTCACATTATTCATTATTTTTTTAAAATTAGTTACATTCATAGTATTTGTAGTATCTCCTAATTGACCATAAAAATTAAATCCTGCAACCCATAAACTATTATCGGCCTTGATAACAAGCGAGTGATTACCTGCTGATGCTTTTATCACATCGTCCATTACTTGTATAAATGTAAATGAAGCAGTAGTAGTGCCATTACCCAACTCTCCATGCAGATTTGAGCCAGTAGCCCAAAGTGTACTATCTTTTTTCACTATCAAAGAAAAATCATAACCAGACGAGATAGACATTACATTATTGGTTATATATCTTAAATCTCCTGATCCACTGAAATTATGACCTAATTGCCCAGTATTATTTCTACCCGCAGTCCATAAGGTGCCATCATTTTTAAGTATAAAAGTAGAATTAAGAAAAGTAGATATGGCTATCACTCTATCAGTAATATATTTAAAAGTATCACTATCTACAATACTACTATCACACAACTGGCCACTTGCATTTCTACCAGAAGCCCAAAGCGTTCCATTTGATTTTAAGATAAGCGAATGTGCATCACCTGCTACTATTGCTGGAGTAGTATTGATATAAGTGATATTATTATTGTCATCATTGTTTCTACAAGATACCGCTACGAATAATACTAGGATAAAAAGAAATACATGTTTCATAATTATTGTTTTTATTTGAATAGTCAAATATAAGACGAATAGCAGAATAAATAATATCGTAAATTAATAAGTTTGTGATAAAATTATTAATGAATCACTATTGATTTATATTATTTCAGTAGAATATTTTACAAACTAAAAATTATGGCTTTATCTGTTTTAGTTTCTTGGAAGCTGAAGTTTTTAAGTTCTTTTAGTTGCTCTATATACTTCATAGAATTACTACTATCAAATATCCATTTTTGTTTGGGTCTAATTTTGCTTAAAATCATAGTAGTATCTATCGCTTTATTTCCAACTACAATATAATCATACTTATCCAAATTTACATTATTATTTATGGAAGTATTAATGATGGCGATATTTTTACTTTCCCATGACAATTCAAAATTCTTGTCTTTAGTTATGGTATAATTCTCACGACTCACTCTACTGAAAATATGAAATGGTCGTACTTTAAATATATTCATAGCTGTATCAATTTTAGAACTGTATACTTCGCTAGTGTTCCCTTGTATCAATTCTATGCGCTGGGTATTATTGATATTTAGTACTACTAGTTTTTCTTGTTTTGCAAATTGGTATTTTTCAAATATAAACCATACAAACACTACTAAAAGTAACGATTGAAACGCAATGAACCATTTTGTATTTTTAAGCTCTAGTGCTACAAAAAATAAGACAATAGTGATATATACTACTATGAGCTGACTAGTAGTAAAATACACTGGACGAAGTGAATTGAAAGGAATCTTATCGAAAAACAAAATGATATAGTTGGCTAAAAGTAGCGTCCATTCTATTGGCATAGCTATATAGTGCAGTATAGTATCTGAGCCAAACAGACAGAAAAACATAAACACAAATCCAAGAGGCAATGCTAATGATATAATTGGAATCACTAATAGATTGGCAAATAAAAACAGGACAGGAAACTGATAAAAATAATACACACTTAATGGGAAAGTAGTCAACTGTGCACTCAAAGATGCAGCAGTCATATTCCAAAAATAATTCGCAATTTTATTTTTAAATGCAAACCAATTGTAAATCATAGGTTGAACATAAACTATTCCTAACACCGCTATATAACTTAGTTGAAACCCTACATCAAAAATATATTTTGCATGAAAACATAATAATATAAAACAAGAAGCTGCTAGCGAATTATAAATACTAATTTTTCTATCCAATGTACCTGCTAGTATCACGGTGGTGAGCATCACAGCCGAACGTAATACCGAAGGAGAAAATCCACTCAATAGCGAATAAAACCAAATAAGTGCTAAACTAATAATTGCTTTTGTCCACTTTAGTTTTTTATTTTCTGATTTGATGAGCGAAAACAAAAAACTAATAATGATATAAAAAACTCCTACATGAAGACCAGAAACAGATAATACGTGTATTACACCACAACTTGCATACGCTTTGAGTAAAGTTGTATCAATCTCTTCTTCTATACCTAAAATCAAGGCTTTACAGACACCAACTACATCTGCATGAACCAAATGTTTTTCAAATTTGGAACTTATATGATGTCTTATATCGTATACCCAATGCGAAAATCTACTACATTGTAAATGATTAACTACTATAAAATCTGAAGACTTTACAAAGCTTTGATAATAGATATCTTTATTGGCATAAAATATTTTTGCATCAAACTCATGTGGATTTTTAGCTTCATTGATCACATTTATTTTTGATTGTATGGATACAATATCTCCATATTTTATGGCACTGTACGATGCGGTATCTTCAAAAAATAAATTAATTGTACCATTAGTTTTATATTCAAGAGAATCTTGCTCTATAGCTATAACTTTAGCGGTGCATCTGACTCCTTTTTTAGTTTTTATGATATCACTATTGAGCAATATTTTATAATTAGTTAGATTGTTTTCCGATGAAATGAAATTTGGAAAATAACTTTTTTGTTTATGTATATCTTGTAATGCTAGCATACAAATACCTACAACACTGATAAACCCAAATGTAAAAAAAGAAATTAAATACTTATTTCTATACTGAAACTCATGATTTTTATAAAAAATTAAATAGATAGAAATAGACAAGAAAAAGAAAAAAGCACCTAAACAGACGAATAAGTTTAAATGGAAAATGGATTGCAGCAAAATACCTAAGATCACAAAAAGCAATATCCTAAAAAAAGGAGCATGCCCTATGAAATGTTTCATGAATGCTTAGTTTAAAAGTTTAAAGTTTCAAGTTCAATGTTTATAGTTTATAGTTTCAAGTTAAATATATTTAGCATAATTGAAACTATTCAAAATTATTAATTCAAGAATTTTAAATTACTTAAGTACATTTCGAGCTATCAGTTCTTTCATGATTTCATTGGTTCCTGCATAGATGCGTTGTACACGAGCATCTGCCCACGAACGAGCTACTTGATACTCCCATATATATCCATATCCACCATGTAGCTGTACGCACTCATCTGCTACTTCGCATTGTAGTTCACTGAGGTAATATTTTGCTGCACTCGCACCTGCACCATCGAGTTTTTTATCGCAGTGAAGTTCTACGCATCTATCTGCATACGTTCTACCAACACTTATTTTTGTAGCTAATTCTGCTAATTTGAATCGAGTATTTTGTAATTCTGAAATAGGCTTTCCAAATGCGACTCTGTCTTTGGTATACTGCACTGTATGCGCAAATGCACATTCAGCTGCTGCAATAGCGCCAAGCCCAACTACTAATCTTTCTTGTGCTAGTTCTGTCATTAAATATACAAAACCTTTACCCTCTTCACCTATTAAGTTTTCTTTTGGCACTTTCACATTTTCGAAAAACAATTCGCAAGTATCTTGTGCATGGAGTCCAGCTTTCTCAAATGGTTTTCCTTTAGTAAAACCTGCCGCACTACTTTCCATAACCAATAAACTAATTCCTTTTGCACCTAGTGATGGATTTGTTTTTACAGCCACTACAGCTATATCGCATAGATATCCGTTTGTAATAAATGTTTTAGAACCATTGACAAGGTAGTGATCGCCCATATCTACAGCAGTAGTTCGCATGCTCTGCAAATCACTGCCAGCTCCAGGTTCGGTCATAGCTACTGCTGCTATATATTCTCCTGTGACCATTTTTGGTAGATATTTTTGTTTGAGAACTTCTGTACCAAAATCTAAAATATATGGACAAACTATATCGCTATGCAAAGGGTAACTGATAGCAGGACCAGCACAACCACTCAAAGCTATCTCTTCAGATATAATGGCGTTATATTTAAAATCTTTGATACCTAGTCCGCCGTATTCTTCAGGCACTTGCATACAGAGTAGACCAGCTTCACCCATTTTGAGCCAAGATTCTCTACTCACCATTTTATCTTTTTCCCATTGAGCATTGTAAGGTACTATTTCTTTAGCTACTATTTCACGTACTGTTTGTTTAAACATTTCGTGCTCCTCATTATATATATTTCTTGCTAGCATTTTTTTGTATTGAAATATAAAGATAAGTATATCTTTAAAAAATGCATAATCCCATATTCAATATTAGAAATACTGAACCGTCAATGTGTTTGTATTTCAATAAATCTTAATTTATTGAAACAAACACTAATACGGGATAAACCCAACTAATACGCTAGAATAATCGTTCCTCATATCCTATCGTAATTTGGGTTAATCGCAATAAAAGTGTGGAAGTATTTTTTATTAAAGATGTAATAGTTCGATCCTATGGAGCTATGCATTGGTTTGCTATTTATTACAAATAGTATACCTCTACGAGGTAAGGAAATTGGGATTAATACTAAATAAATATAACCTACTCCAAAACTCTACTAGTTATCTTCAATGCACCGTCTTTAAATTTCTGTGCATTTTCTGTTACTCTTCCTGTAAAATTAGTAGCTGTTTTTGTCACTGAGTTAGTTACTTTCAATGCGCTCTCTGTTACTTTCAGTGCGCCTTTAGTAACCATATCAGGATTTTCGTTGAGCATAAGTGGATTCAAAATTTCCAAAGCATTTTTTATCATGGTATATGCTTTACCTACGTTATTTGGTGTAGGAAACTTGATATTATCATTCACACCAAAAAATGCAACAGATAGAAAATGTTTTAAGAGTGTAGTAAGTTCTCTATTCACAGCAGATAAAAGTGAAATAGGTTCTTTGTAGTAATCTTCACCTTTTTTTAAATATTCAAAACATGCTATTTTCAATTGTGGATCTTTTACTACTCCATACAATGCATCAGCCAATATATTTACTGTAGCATTGTTGGTATGATGTAGTTCATAGTATTCTTGTATTATATTATGAAGTTGTTTTGCATTATTCAAATCTATACCTAGTAATTTTTGACCAATACAATATATATCTGTAAGCGCTACAGTCATACCACCACCTGTGAGTGGATGGCGCATGTTGAGTGAATCACCAAGTAGTACCGCACCTTTTTTCAAAGTTGCTTGAGCAGGAACTAGCTGACTAGGCATTACTTTAAATTTACCTTCTTCTATTGCATCAAAATAGGCTGGCAGAATTTCTTCTGGAAGTTGTGGTGCAATTTTTTCTTTTAGATAAGCAATAAGCTCTGGACTTTTTTTAGGAATTTCTTGACCCGGAAAATCAATCAGCATTCTGCATTCATTATTCGAAATAGGATATGCTAAAACTGGACTTGGCTCAGCTAAAATAACATGTCCATGATTTGGATAGGGTAAGTTTACATTTTTTAGAACTAAACCTAAAAAATACGAATTGATTACATTGGTAGCATTAGATAATTTTTGACGGAAAATTGAAAAAGCTCCATCACAAGCTACAGTAAGTGGCGCATGAATAAAATTTTCTGTCCCAGTTTTCTTATCTGTATATTTTAAACCGTATATATGTTCTTTGTCTTCTATAAAATCAGTGACTGTACCTTCAATAAACGTTACATTATCTAACGAGCGAATATAATTCCTAATAGAGCTAATAAATTTTCCATATCTAAATCCTCTACCTTGAAAAACTTTTTCTGTATTTTGAGGATAGTGCAGTTGGATTCGTTCTTTATTTAAAAACAATCCATATCCATCTACTTTCTGTGCATCTATTCCTTCAAGTAGATGCTCTAGTTTCATTTCTGTAAGCTTTTCTACACCGCCAGGCTGAAGCAATTCTCCAGTGATTCCATCTTGTTCTATCAACAATTTTTCTATCACAGCTACCCGTTTGCCATTAGTTCCTAAATAAGCAGCTAAAACTCCTCCTGCAAGACCTGCTCCAATTATACATACATCATATTCGTTATTTTCTGTGTTCATTTTTTTTAATAAATTAATTTAAAAAAAATTAAGAAACCATTCTATATATCAAATGCTGAAAGTCAAATGATGGGTTATTCCAATCCATCGAACAAACTCGTTTGATATATTCTACTTGCGATTTTATTTTATTGTAATGTGGGTCGTTCGGGTTTAAATTGTTCTCGATTTTTATTGCACATTTTTTAAACTCAAACATGAGATTTTCCATATCATTGGTATAGTACATCAATTTTGCACCTAATCCTTTTCTTATTTTTACATTAGAAGTAAAGACTTCAGGATTGTTATACACTTTTGCCAATGTGGCAATAGCCATCACCTGTGGAATAGCACAAAATCTAAAGATTTGTCTATTTTTCAATTTGCTCATATAAGTAAGACAATCTGGTACATGCTGTAGTGCATTAGCTACTAGTTCATTCAAACAAGCCAACGAATTTGGTTCGTATGCTTTCTTTTCAAAGTTACCAAGCACCGGCTCGTATTTGTTCCATACTTCTGTAGGCCAAAATATTCTACCAGATTCGAGATCTTCGTGATAGTCTCTGATGATATTTGTTTTTTGTAAAAACAAACCCATAGAATTGGAAAGTTCTTCTTCTGTTTGTAAGAAATTATTTTCTAAACCTGATGCAGAAAACAATCCAGACAAACCAATACCAACTAAGCCTGCTACATAGTGACAATACAAATCGTAATCGGCAATACTATTTACTTTTTTCTCAGCAAAATCTGCCATACCATTGCCCATACGCTTGGTGATATCAGATATTACTTCTCTATAAGCTGGTTTTAGATTTTTGTATAGTGCTATTACTTTTTCGAAATGTTTGAGCAAAATTCTGTAGTCTGCAGAGTCGCCTACATTTTCAATATTCCAGCCATCTATTTCGCATTTTTCGAAGAATGTTCTAAGAAGTTCAAGTTTTGGTTCTTGTGCAAAATCCATATCATCTTCTATAGAATCGAGCCCTCTCAGTACTAAATAAAATACACAAACAGGGTCTCTGAGTTCTGCGGGAAGTTGTTGAATCACTACAGCAAAAGAACGAGATACTTTACTCAAAGAAACATAGCAAAAATCTCTATCATTGAGACCAGTGATGAGTGATTCTAAAGAATCTTTAGGCTGTTTAATTTTTTCTTTAAACTTGAGATTGTACATCGCCTTGATTTCCCAAGGGTGCATAAACGAATTGAAAAGCTCTTTAACCATCTTAGTTAAAATTAATTTTTTTGTTTACATAATTAATTCAATAGTTGTACCAACTATAGATAGGAGCATTTCGTAAAATGTTTGTATCGCTAAATTTAGGGGAAATAGCAATACGTAGAGTTTCGTTTCTGATGTAAAGATAAGTCGAATTAGCGAAACTACAAAATGATTTATACACAATTATTATTAGGTTAAGGCTTTGTTAAAATACTATATTTGTATCATGAATTTACCTTTAGCTATACATTGGAATCTTGATCCTGAAATTACTATTGCATCGCTATCATTTAGATGGTATGGTGTATGTTTTGCCACTGGCATTGCATTAGCTTTTTTTATAGTGAGCGACTTATACAATAAATCTAAAATACCAGATAAGTATATGGTTTCGCTATTATATGTGGTAGTGATTAGTGCATTGATTGGAGCAAGACTAGGCGAAATTCTTTTTTACGACTTGGATTATTATATAGCTCATCCAGACGAAATCATAAAAATATGGCATGGAGGATTAGCTAGCCATGGTGCAACTTTTGCTATAATTATAGCAGTATTTTTTTATGCAAAATACATTATAAAAAAATCGTTTTTCTATGTAGGCGATAGAACGGTAGTTGGTGTAGCTATAGTAGCTGCTTTTGTTCGTATTGGCAATTTTTGCAATAGTGAAATAGTAGGAAAAGCTAGTGATGCTCCATGGGCAGTCATCTTTGATAGAAATATTACTGATGGTATCAGAGATACTTTTGGTAGACATCCCACACAGATATATGAAGCATTGGCCTATATTTTACTCTGTATATTTTTATACTTATATTCAAGAAAAAACATAGACAAGCTAAAAGCGGGAACTATATCTGCATACTTTCTTATCGGTATGTTTACTTTTAGATTTTTGGTAGAGTTTTTTAAAGAAGTACAACAACCTTTTGAGAAAACACTAGTATTGGATATGGGACAAATATTAAGCATCCCTCCTATTATATTAGGTTTTATTGCACTTTGGTATAGTAATAAGCAGCAAGAAGTAGAAAAATACGAACCAGAAATAATAGAAAAAGTAGAACAAGAGATCATAAATAACAATCAATAAAATATGGGTAAATTAATTGGACTTTTAGGCATAGTAAGCATTCTTGGAATAGCATTCTTAGTATCCAATAATAAAAAACGAATCAATTACAGATTGGTATTGAGTGGTTTGGGATTGCAATTAGCCCTTGCAGTGCTTATCTTGAAAGTACCAGTAGTTACTAAATTTTTTCAATTTTTGGGTCATGGTATGGAAAAAATAGAGCAGTTTGCGAGAGAAGGCATGATGTTCTGTTTTGGTGGAGTATTGCCAAATCCACCAGCCTTAGCACCAATTTTTGGTGGAAATAATGCTTTTATATTCGCATTCAATATTCCTGCTACAATTATTTTGGTATGTGTGATAGTAGCTATACTTTACCATTTCGGAATTATGCAAAGAGTGGTATCAATTATTGCAAAAGGCGTACATTTTATCATAGGTGCCAGTGGCTCTGAAACAGTATCGAATGTAGCATCTGCATTTGTAGGGCAAGTAGAAGCACAAGTGATGATACGTCCATATCTTGCTGGAATGACAAAGAGTGAACTGCTTACCTCTATGGCTGGCAGTATGGCTTGTATTGCAGGAGGTATTTTGATTGTATATGTAAATATGGGTGTACCTGCCGAATATCTAATAGCAGCATCATTGATGGCCGCACCTGCATCAATAGTTATCTCAAAAATTGTTTTTCCAGAAACAGAAGAATCTCAAACTAAAGGTGAAGTAAAAGTAGAAGTAAAAAGTAGCTATTCGAATGTGATAGATGCCATATCACATGGTGCAAGTGATGGCATGAAAATATCTATCAACGTAGTAGCCATGCTTATTGGGTTCATCGCTTTAATAGCATTGGTAAACTATATTCTAGGCAAAATATCTATGCTTTGTGGAGCTACAGCACCTATCAACTTAAATACGATTTTTGGATATTTGTTTTATCCATTGGCATATGTAATGGGTGTGCCAAGTGCCGATGTGCAAACAGTTGCTACTTTTATGGGGCAAAAACTAACAATGAATGAATTTGTAGCATATAGTAATATGACAGGTTTAATAAATGCAAAAACAAATTTTATCAATCTACTTCAAACTACAAAAGAAACTACACCTGCAATTAAACAAATTATAGCTCATATTGTTAGTAGTGGTAACTTTTCTTATAATGAAGCTTCTCAATTGATACAAGCTGGTGTTATGGATAAAGCTACATTAGTAAACTTAATAAATAATAAAACTATTTTGTTCAACGAATCTCAACATACATATACACTTGTAAATCCTATCAGTAAAAAAGCAATAACTATAGCATCTTTTGCTCTTTGTGGATTTGCCAATTTTAGTTCCGTAGGTATACAAATAGGTGGCATAGGTGAACTAGCTCCAAATAGAAGAACAGACCTAGCAAAACTAGGATTAAAAGCCTTACTATGTGGTACTTTAGCTTCTTATCTTTCTGCTACTTTGGCTGGATTACTTATGTAAGTTGAAAGTTCAAAGTTGTAAGTTTAAAGTTCAAAGTTGAAAGTTATTTATTAATTAATATACATAAAATATCTTACAAAAAAAAAATACATAATTTATAATATGATAGCACCAATTCTCAAAAAAAACGATTCAGTTGCATATGGAGTAATAGCAACACTTTCCGTAGTAGTATTTGCTGTAGTTGTAGCACTTGGCAAATTTAAATTAGTAGGAACTGATATTGGATTCCCTCCTCATTATTTTGCTACTGCCAATGCAGTAATCAATTCGATGGTTACTTTACTACTTGTAATAGGTTTATATTTTGTAAAACAAAAAAATTATATAGCTCACAAAAACACAATGATGTTTGCTATGGTACTATCCTCATTATTTTTAGTATCTTATATTATGCATCATTTACTTACCTATGACACGCATTTTGGTGGAGAAGGATTTATCAAGTATATCTATTACTTTATTTTACTTACCCATATTCCTTTAGCTGCTATAGTTTTACCATTTATACTACTTAGTACCTACAGAGGGTTAACTAGTGATTTTGCCAAACACAAAAAAATAGTGCGTTATACATTTCCGATTTGGCTATACGTTTCTATCACTGGAGTTTTGGTTTATATATTTATCTCGCCATATTATTCATTTACTTAGTATTTTTGCATACAGAAAATAAATAAATGAGCAATACTACTGAAACAAAAGAACGTATCAGAAAACCAGATTGGCTGAAAGTGCCTATACCATCAGGTATAGACTATGTAGGAGTAAAAAAAGCTGTACATGACAATAAGCTTCATACCATTTGTGAAAGTGGCAACTGTCCTAATCAAGCTGAATGTTGGAAAGCAGGAACTGCTACTTTGATGATACTGGGAAATGTATGTACTCGTTCTTGTCAGTTTTGTAATGTTGCTACAGGCAAACCTGAGGCTGTAGATATAGCAGAACCATACCGTGTAGCACAAAGCGTAAAAACGATGGGACTAAAACATGTTGTATTGACTTCTGTTGATAGAGATGACTTAATGGATGGTGGGTCAAAAATATGGGCTGCTACAATTAGAGCCATCAGAAAACATGCTCCAGGTGTAACTATAGAAACTTTGATACCAGATTTTCAGGGAAAAGAAGACCAACTAAATAGAATCATAGATGTAAAACCTGAGATAGTATCGCACAATATAGAAACTGTAAAAAGATTGACTCGCGAAGTGCGTGTACAAGCAAGATATGAGAGAAGTATGGAAGTACTAGCTTACTTAAAAAATGGTGGAATAGCTAAAACTAAAAGTGGGCTCATGCTTGGTATGGGCGAAACTGAAGAAGAAATATACGAAACATTTGATGACTTAAGAAAAGCTGGTGTAGAAATACTT
Source organism: Chitinophaga pinensis (assembly GCA_945860705.1). GTDB lineage: Bacteria > Bacteroidota > Bacteroidia > Chitinophagales > CAMDFR01 > CAMDFR01. The sequence goes on from CAMART010000004.1 coordinate 43,289, forward strand.
ACGATAGGTCAGTATCTTCAACCAACAAAAAAACATTTATCAGTACAAAAATATGTACATCCAGATGAGTTTGCAAAATACAAAGAAGTAGCATTATCAAAAGGATTTAGCTATGTAGAAAGTGGTCCATTGGTTCGTTCAAGCTATCACGCTGAAAAGCATATATAATAAAAAGGTTCGATGCTTCGCATCGAACCTTTTTATTATATCTATCTAATGCTAATTTTTCAAAAATCGTTTAGTACTATTTTTACCATTAGAAGTAATAATCTCTACTATATACATTCCTGAAGAAAAATCTGAAATATCAATTTCTGTATTTTCTAAACTAAAGTTTTCATGGCTTTGAATTTTTAGTCCTAGTGAATTATATATATTAATATTTAAAATTTGTACTTCTTTACTATCTATAGATAGATTTATTTTATCCGTTGCTGGATTTGGATATAGATTTATTTCTTCATCATTTGATATTACATTTTCAACAGAATTTACATTGCCATACTTAGCCCTTGCAAATGCGCTGTTATTTACTTCTACTTCGTAAGTATTAGTAGGCTGAGGCAATTCAAATGTATTTAGTAAATTTGAATCGATTTGATACGTATACAACTTTCTCTCGTACAAAGTGTCATCGTATGCCACAAATACAAGACTATTGGTAGCTTGATCAAAACATCTATTAAATACTTCATAGCCCAATAAATCTGGAAGTGGCAATAATAATGATGTAGTAGCTGTGGAAGGATCTATCAATCCTATACTCATTGTAGGAGGTGCAGATACCGTATCGTATACTGGGAAGAGTGTGTATATACGATTGTTTACATTGTCATATTCAAGACCTATATTGCCAGGCAAAAATATACCATTAAATGGTGTAATAGTAAATGAAAAAATAGAATCCGTAACTGGAACAGAAACTAAATATTTACCAAAAGAATCTGCAATGGTAAAATGAAAAATATGTTCATTTGAATTAAAACAAGTGGCATCTGGAAAGTAGACAAAATTACCTGGGCTAAACCCTGATGACCAAGGTAATAATCCTAAAGTATAATTTGAATCTGTGTACGGATCATACTTATAAATAAATACTTGATTTGATGCATCTCCTTTGTAGTAATACATCATCCCCGTACTCATATCTGACTCTATACTAGGACTATAAAAAGAAGATATATCTACTATTTGTTGTACATTAGTAGTAGCATCATACATCACTACATCACTAGTAGAGTCTACAAGCCCTCTAACATAATAAGTAGCATTGGTAGCATTGTATGTAGATGTGCCCATAGTAACAGTAAACATGGATGTACCTACAGAACTATAAATAGAAGGTGTTTGGTTATTCCATTCTATTATCTTTAGCGAGTCATTAACTAGTTCAACTCCTATAAGATTTATACTTTGAGCATTTATACTTTTAGAAATAAAAAGCAATATTAAAATATTGAAGAATAATTTTGTTTTGTTTTGTATAGTTTTCATTGTTTAAAATTTTATATGCAAATGTTGGTCATAAAGAATTAATAAAAAAGACAAGTTAATCTATGTTTTTGGATGTTTAAATACATTAATAATTGCTTAAACAAAATGAATTGTTTTTTGTTTAAGTAAAAAAGTAAAAAATAGATGAGTCAACTAAAATTATTACACAAATTGATTCATAGCCTAAATAAAGGTGAAAAAAAATTATTCACTCAGCAGGCAGATAAACACCAATTTAAACAAGAAAAATATTTTTATGTATTATATAAAATTCTTGAAAATGAGAATATATTTAATGAAGATATAATAAGTAATAGTTATAAAAAAGAGACTAATAAATCTGATTTTACAGATGAAAAAAATTACTTACAAGAACAATTATTAAATACCATTTCGAATAATACTATTGAAAATAATATAGAAGTATACATCCTTCAACTAATCGTAAAAATAAGAAGTTTAGAAAATAAAGGTCATATAGAGCTAGCACTAAAATGTATTCGCCAAGCGATAAAACTGTGTGAAGAAACCGAAAACTTTATATTGCTCCTTAGATGTTTAAATATTGAACAATCATTCTATCCATACTTACATGAAAACACTGAGAAAACTATCCATGCACAAATTAAATACAATGATACTTTAGAAACATTAATAAGAATAAATCTACTTGATAAAACAATTTTGAATATTTCAAAAATATATGAAGAAGAAAATAAAATTGGTACCAATGAAAGCAATGATAAACTAATTGAACTTCTAAATCAGCTTCCAAGAGAAGAAAGTTATTTATTTAATAGAGAAAAGGCAAATTATCATCAAATCAAATTTGCAGTATATTATAAAACACAAGATTATAAAAGCTCTTACTCGCATATAACTAACACCATCAAGTATATGAATAAGAATCTATACTATATATATGAGGATAAATGGATGTATATAACTGCTTTGATAAATGCAGCACATAATGCACTAAAATTAGATTTAAATGAAGACATAGATATTTATTTCAATCAAATTGATGAATTGATAATTAATGAGCTTTTTAAACAAAATACAAGTTTCATTGCTGAGGCAAAGAAATTATCAATGACTCATCAATTAATTATTTATTTATTTCAAAAAAACTATCAAAAAATAATTTCTTTAGAAAAAGAGGCTACTAATTTATTTAGTACAACTGAGACTAGCACATACTTTACCAAACCTAGAAATATGAATATATGTTTTGCAATTGCAAATACAGCTATTAGCAATTACACGAAAGCATATCATTGGGCAATAGAAGAGATCAAAAATCCAAATAGTAGAGATTATGAAATTTATACTTTGATATGTTATTTTGTAAAGCTCATTTATTTTATAGAAAATGAAATGATAGATAACTTTGATAGTGAATATTTAAGTGCTACAAGATATATAAGAGGCAAGAAAAATTTTGCAGATAGCGATAAAAAATTATTAAAATTATTAGACAAGTTAAAAACAAAAAATAATTTATATAAAAATAAAACACAAATACAGAAACATATATCACTATACTCAGATATGAATAACAATTATCTTTATCATTTTATTTTTGAATATATTCAGAAAAAAATAAAATAAAATAAATTGGCATGATTTTTTCGATAAATTAATTGGTTATTTTTTCATGGGGTTGTTAAAGCTTGCTCATTCATTGGGCGAGCTTTTTTTTTATAAAAAAATACGACCCCGCTAACGGTATAGTAGATGGAACTAATACTTATAATATTTACAATTTAATAACCTAAGATATCCTACTCCAGACTGTCTTACTATTCTTATTACTGTTTAAATGATTCTTTAAACTTTGGTGTATATCTTTTTGAATGAGTGGGTCGTTTAAAAGTAACTCTTGTGCGGTTTCGCGAGCTAAAATCAATATTTGTTTATCTTTACTTAAATCAGCCAATTTTAAATTCATTACACCACTTTGTTGTGTACCTTGTATATCACCGGGTCCACGTAGTTTTAAATCAAATTCAGAAATTTCAAAACCATCATTGGTATCGCACATAATTTTGAGTCGTTGTCTACTTTCTGTACCCAACTTATTTCCACTCATGAGTATACAGTAACTTTGATCAGCTCCTCTCCCAACTCTACCACGTAATTGATGCAATTGTGATAAGCCAAATCGTTCAGCACTTTCTATAATCATCACACTAGCATTAGGTATATTCACCCCCACTTCTATCACAGTAGTAGCCACCATTATTTGTGTTTCATTTCTTATAAATCGTCCCATTTCAAAATCTTTGTCTTTGGCTTTCATCTTACCATGAACTATGCTTATTTGATATTGTGGCATTGGAAATTCTCTACTGATACTTTCAAAACCATCCATCAAATCTTTAAAATCCATCTTCTCACTCTCTTCTATCAAGGGATAAACTATATAAATTTGTCTTCCTTTTTCTATTTCTTTTTTCATAAATCCAAAAACAGCTAATCGTTGTGAATCAAATTTATGAAGTGTCTGAATTGGTTTTCTACCTGGAGGCAATTGATCTATCACAGATACTTCTAAGTCTCCATATATAGTCATGGCTAAGGTACGTGGTATAGGAGTTGCAGTCATCACTAATACATGAGGTGGCAAGGTGTTTTTACTCCAAAGTTTTGCTCGCTGTCCTACACCGAAACGATGTTGCTCATCTATCACTACCATACCAAGATTTTTAAACTGTACCGTGTCTTCTATCAATGCATGCGTACCAATAAGTATATCTATTTCTCCTTCTAACAATTCCTTTAGTATAGCTTCTCGTTTTTTACCTTTTACACTTCCTGTAAGCAATCTTACTCGTATTGGCATATCTCCAAGAGCCAAACTAAATGACTCGAAATGTTGCTGTGCTAAAATTTCTGTAGGTGCCATCACAGCAGATTGATATTGATTATCGAGTGCAATCAAACAAGTAATCAAAGCCACGATTGTTTTTCCACTACCTACATCTCCTTGCAGCAAACGGTTCATTTGTTTACCACTCAGTGTATCTTTACGTATTTCTTTGAGTACTCGTTGTTGAGCTTCAGTAAGCTGAAAGGGCATTTTTTCTTTATAAAAAGTATTGAAATGTACTCCTATCTTTTCTAAAACTATTCCTTTAAAAACGGTATCTCTTTCTACTTTAACTTGCAATATTTTTAATTGTATTAAAAACAATTCATCAAATTTTATTCGTGCTATAGCACGCTGTAGCATAGAATCATTTTGAGGATAATGAATATTAATTAATGCTTCATAAAGTGAAAGCATTTTATATTTTTCGATAATATATGTAGGTAAATATTCAACAATATCTATTTCTTTTAATTCTGAAACTAAATTCTTTGTTATCCTACCTAGTCCTTTGCTATCAAGGCTTTTTAGTTTTAGTTTTTCTGTAGTAGAATAAACTGGTTGAAAAACTTGTGCGCTAGCTTCTCTAGTTTCAGCTAGTTCTATTTCTGGATGCGAAAAATTAAATCTACCATTGAAATAGTTTGGCCTACCAAATATTATATATTCTTTTTTAAGTACGAGCGATTTTTGAATCCAAGCTATCCCCTGAAACCAAATCAAATCAATACTTCCAGTATCGTCACTTAAGGTGACTTGCAATCTTTTTTTTCCAGTATTAATGATTTGAATATTGCTAACAATACCTTTTAACTGTATAAAAGTTTCTTCACTTTGTACCTCTTCTATTTTATAAAACTTCGTTCTATCATAATATCTAAAAGGATAATGTGCTAATAAATCTTCAAAGGTATATATACTCAATTCCTTAGCCAATGATTCAGCTTTTTGTGGACCTACACCTTTTAGAAAAGTTATAGGTGTTTGAAGTTTTGGCAGTTGTGAGGAAGACATAGTACAAATATAATGTAAATAATATTTTTAATATTATGGAAAGAAATTAATAATCCATGTAATTTTGTGTAAAATAAATTTTTCATGTCAAACAAAATAGCAGTAGTTCGTAGAGCCCAATTTAATGCCGCTCATAGATTGAATAATCCTGATTGGGATGAAGCTAAAAACAAAGAAATTTTTGGTTTATGTAATAATCCAAGCTATCATGGACACAACTACGTACTTGAAGTAAAAGTAATAGGTGAAATAGACCCAATCACTGGGTATTGTATAGATTTAAAAATAGTAAAAGATATCATAGATAGTGAAGTGATTGATGCATTTGATCATAAAAATTTAAACTTAGATACTAATGAGTTTAAAGAACTCAACCCAACTGCAGAAAATATAGCAAAGGTCATCTATCTAAAAATATCTAAAAAACTAGGAAGCGAATACCAAGTATTTATAAAACTATACGAAACTGAAAGAAACTGGGTGGAATATCCGGTTTAAAACTAGTTCAAAGTTGAAAGTTGAAAGTTGAAAGTTTTTATTGTTTCTAATTTTCAATATTTAATATCTAGAATTTACATTCTCTCAATTTGTTCTTCCAAACTCATCATGCTATTTCCTTCCTTTTCAGGTACATGATGCATGGCATATTCAGCAAGTGCTGTGATGGACAAGCTTGGATTTACTCCAAGATTAGATGGAATGATAGAGCCATCTACTATATACATATTGTTATATCCAAATGCTCTAAAATATTCATCTACCACTCCTTCTTCTTTGGTTTTACCCATGGGACAACCACCAATAATGTGTGCTGTTGTACTCATATTTAATGCTACTTCTGTAATCGCATTCATAGGAGTTCCATTCACTTTTTTGGCGTAGCGTCTCATCACTTCTTGTCCAATACCAATATAGGCTGGCACTTTATCATTACTCAAATTTTTTATAGCTATACTACCTCCAAAAAAACTTTTCTTCCAAATCATTTTCATACTATTATCTAATGATTGCATTACCAATAAAATAATGGCATTATCTGCAAACCCAAAATCAAAAAAGGTTCTTATAGTTTGTATTGGATGAATAATTAAATTTAATATCCATTTTAAAGTTCGTAAAAATGGTTTATTACCATCTGTAGCCAAGGTGGCCAATTTGCCCATCACACCCGAACCATTACTATACTTTACTATTTCTATATGTGTATGATCATCTGGATTAAATATCGATGAAATGGCTACTCCATGATTGAGCTTTCCATCTGCCAATGCAATACCACAAAGCGATTCAGAATTGGTACGCAAACTCTCTCCAAGTTTATCAGATAGATTTGCTAAATTTTTAGTTTCATATTTTTCTTTTAATAATAAACCCATAGTACCTAATACTCCGCCAGCCATCACCAAACCTTTTGAATAAAATACTTTTCTATCTTTTCGAAACCAAGAAGTACTACATTCTGTGGTAATTTCATACACATCATTTACATATTTAATACTGATCACTTCTCGTTCGGCTAAAATCTCTACTCCATTTTTTTGTGCGAAATACAAATAGTTTTTATCTAAACTATTTTTGGCATTATATCTACAACCTACCATGCATCCTGCACATTCCGTACAGCCTGTCCTCTGTGGACCCAAGCCTTTAAAATATGGATCAATGGCGTTTTTTTTATCACCAAAATATACTCCTACATTTACTCCTCCAAACGAATCAATTCGATTCATATCTTGAGCTACTTCTTTCAATACTTCATCTTCTCGATAATGTAGAGGTTGTTTCACGGTACCTAACATAAACTTAGCCTTTTCGTAAAATGGCAATAAAGTCTCTTTCCAATTTTTGATATGCGACCAACTTTTATTTTCAAAAAATGCATCACCCGGAACCATTTGAGTATTGGCATATACCAAGCTTCCACCACCTACTCCTACTCCACTTAAAATAAATACATTTTTGAAAAATGATAATTGCTGTATACCAAAACATTTGATGATGGGAAACCAAAAAAACTTATTGATACTCCAATTGGTTTTGGGAAAATCTTTTTGTTCGTATTTTTTACCTTTTTCTATTACTAAAACATTATAGCCTTTTTCACTCAAGCGCATTGCAGAAACCGAGCCACCAAAGCCAGATCCTATTACTATATAATCGTAAATTGTTTTATTCATAATTTATGGAAAAAAGTATTTGAAACATCTATATGTAAATATAAAATATAATTCATATGAAAAGTATATTATCTATTATCACATTAACATTTTTAATTGCATTAGGTTCTTGTAAAAACAATCAAAAAGAAATCAGTCAGAGCAATGATGAAATATCTAATATAGCAATAGGAACTATATCAGAAGAAAAAAGTTCGAATAAAGCTGGAATACTAAATGAGTCACCTCCTGCATTATGTGAACCACCTTTGGAAAAAGACCAATTAAAAATACCAACCAAAATCATAAAAAATGCTTTTATGACCATGGAACTGAGCAATTACAATAAAGACAAACAAGCTATAATAGCATTGGTCACTAAATGTGGTGGCTTTATAAGTAATGAACGAGAAACGAATAATAATTATTCAATTAATAATGTATTAATAATAAAAATACCTGCTGAAAAATTTGATGGCACTAGTGAAGGTATAGAAAATATTGGCAAAAAAATAGACTCAAAAGAAATAACACTTGAAGATGTGACAGCACAATATATTGATAATGCTTCAAGACTAAAGACCAAAAAAGAAGTGCTCAATAGATATATGGAAATACTAAAAAAAGCGAATAATATAGATGATATTTTAGCTGTAGAAAATGAACTAAGAACTATACAAGAAGAAATAGAAAGTACAGAAGCTATACTATCTCAACTAGACAATCAAGTAGCTTATAGCACTCTTACACTTACATTATACAAAGAAACAGGTTATGTAGCAAGCAAAAAATCATTCTTTAGCGAAATAGGCGATAGTATTTCTAGTGGTTGGCATGGACTACTAAGTGTATTGATAGAACTAATAAGTCTATGGCCACTATTCATTTTTATCAGTATCCTTGTAGTTTTTTGTTATAAAATGATAGTTAGAAATAGAGCGAAAAACATAGTAAAGAAATAATAATAAAAAAGTTTCGTTAATATTGTATACCAAATATGATATTACGAATAATACACAGTATCTTTTTTATTTGTGCTTTTAGTCAAATAAAATCACAGACTATCATTCAAGATCAGCTCTGGACAGATAATCAGTATCGTATCATCATGTATAGAGATAGTACCTTCAGTTTTTCTAAAATAGATGAACCGATGAAAGATATGATAGCTGGCAAATGGATAGCAAGAAATGACACCTTCTATTTATATTCCAATGATGTGATACAACTATTACTATTTGGACTGTATGAGCAAGATAGTATGCACAAGCTCATCACACATATAGACCCTCGTATCTATGACTCATACAGAGGAGTAAATATTCCAAAATATTTTTACCTTACAAAAACATACTACAATACTGGTGAAGTATGCAATGCTTATTCTTTTGCTAGTTGCGAAGAAAATAAAAAATGTTTTTTAGACATCAATCATTTTAATGAGAAAGGACAAATAATATATCGGATGTATATCAACCTAAAAACAAATAAAGCCAACTATTATGAATATACAACTAATAGTTTTGTAATGCCTAAAGAAAAAGTGATAGGACAATACAAAAATGGCAAGGCAATAGGCACTTGGTACTTCTTAGAGTGGAACAGCACCAATACAAAAATTATAAAAAAAACTAAAGAAAGAAAATAAATCATGTCTACAGGAAAGTATTATGTAGTTTGGAATGGAAAGAAACCGGGTATCTATACTTCATGGGTAGACTGTCAGCAACAAATAAATGGATTTAGTAATCCGAAGTATAAATCTTATAAAACTAAAATAGAAGCAGAAACGGCTTATAATAATCCTGATTTAGCTTTCGCAAAAGATACGGATGAAAAAAACATCAACTATGATAGTATATCTGTAGATGCTGCTTGTGCTGGAAATCCTGGATTGATGGAGTATCGATGTGTATATACAAAAACAAAAGAAGTAGTTTTTGCTTCACCACAATATCCAGATGGTACTAATAATATTGGTGAGTTTTTAGCAATAGTACATGCATTGGCTTTATGCAAAAAGAAAGAATCTAGTATCAGTATCTATACCGATAGCGCAACAGCTATGGCATGGGTTCGCAATAAAAAAGCAAAAACAAAACTTGAATTGACAAAGCATAATCAAATACTTTTTGAACTGATAGAAAGAGCTGAGAGATGGCTTCTTTCAAATACCTACAGCAACAAAATACTGAAATGGGATACCGCTAAATGGGGTGAAATACCCGCAGACTATGGTAGAAAAGGATAATGAATAATTTTGTCACTCCACGGCGTGATGAATTCTAAATTTTAAATAAAAAAGTAGTTTTACAAATCTGGCATGGAAAAATTGAACATAATTTTGGAAATCTCACGAATGGGTATTATGTTTATAATCTACTTATAGATGGTGTCACGGTTGATATCAAATTATTCTTAATTAATAATGACTAATAATATGAAAACAAAATATTTTATTTATGTAATTGTACTTATAGTAAGTACAATCATAATCAGTTACTCATGTAATAAAAACTGCGATAGTCCTAAATGCTTCTATATAAACGAACGTGCGAGTGTGAAACTGGGTAAAGAAATCACTATCATGGATACGACTCGTATGGTACTCAATAAAAAAGGCAAACTTGTACCTTATGAATACCATATTAAATATACAAAAGTTATACATGATGGTAGAGATTATGTTGCCTGTTCAGCATCTACTGGAGGACAAATAGAATCTGAAGCTCTCATTTATACCGATTCGTCATCTGTAACTGATACATTAGAATTTAGAGGTTGCACAACCGCAGATAAACCTATAACCAGGTCTAATTCAACAGCTCACTACTATACTGATACAGAAGTAGATCATAAAGTTATATATTTCTTGAGAAACAGACCTTTGGCAGTTAAAACAGATGTTTTGTTTAAGTGGAAAAAAGAAGATTATCCTTATACTTTAGAATTAATTCTAAAAGATAATTAATATGAAAAAAATAATTGATTTGTAAAATTATGATCTATTAAAATGTCATACTTTTACATCACAAAATCAATCACACAATATGAATATTCTTCTTCTTGGTTCTGGTGGTAGAGAACATGCACTTGCATGGAAAATTGCACAAAGTAGTCAATGTACCAAATTATTTATCGCACCAGGAAATACTGGTACAGCTCTCTGTGGAACAAATATTGTTATCAAAACTTCAGAATTTGAAAAATTATATGATTTTGTAAAAAACGAATCTATAGATTTCATAGTATGTGGACCAGAAGACCCTTTAGTAGATGGAGTATATGATTTTTTTAAAGAAAGAAATATTCCTTTGATTGGCCCATCCAAAGCAGCCGCACAACTAGAAGGTAGTAAAGCTTTTTCTAAAAAATTTATGCAAAGACATGCTATTCCTACTGCAACATATTTGGAAGTGGATGCAACTAATCTAGAAGAAGGCCTACAACATATTGAAAACACTAGTGCTCCATACGTACTGAAAGCAGATGGTTTGGCGGCAGGAAAAGGGGTGCTCATCATCCAAGACAAACAAGAAGCCAAAGATGCACTTGTAGAGATGATAAACCAAAATAAATTCGGTATAGCGAGTACTCGAGTTGTGATAGAAGAATTTTTAGATGGTATAGAGTTTTCTGTTTTTGTATTAAGTGATGGAAAATCATATAAAATTTTACCAAATGCAAAAGACTATAAACGAATAGGCGAAGGCGATACAGGACTAAATACTGGAGGCATGGGAGCTATATCACCAGTGCCTTTTGTTACAGATGAATTGATGGCTCAAGTAGAAGAAAAAATAATCATACCTACCATAAATGGTTTACAAAAAGATAATTTAGAGTACAAAGGATTTATTTATATAGGATTGATAAAAGTAGGTGATGAAGCAAAAGTAATAGAGTATAACTGTAGAATGGGCGACCCAGAAACAGAAGTGGTGATGCCTCGTATCAAAAACGATATATTAGATTTGTACAAAGCTGTAATCAATCAGACTTTAACTACTCAAACAATAGAAGAAGACGAACGTGCTTGTTGCACTATAGTATTGGCTTCTGGAGGCTACCCTGAAGATTTTGAAAAAGAAAAAATCATCCATGGACTTGAAACTAATTCGTTGATTTTTCATGCAGGCATCAAAAAAACAAATGATGATTATCTCACAAATGGTGGTCGTGTAGCAATGGTATCAGCTTATGGAAAAGATATCAAAGATGCATTAATAAATGCTAATGCTAGCGCAAAAAATATTTCATTTGAAAATATGTATTACAGAAAAGATATTGGGTGGGAGTTTTAGAACTAATTTTTACTTATCCTTTATCCTTCATTTCTTTCATCTTACTTGCAAATGTATAGCCAATCAACTTGGCTCTATTGATAGCCATATCAGCTTTTACACCAGAAAATAATTGTTTCATGTTTTCTTCAAATAAAAACAACCATCTATCAAAATGTGTTTGGTCTATTTTTAGTGGAGCGTGTTTATCAAAAATATTTCCTCTAAAACTTCCTTCATCTAATACAGTAAAACACCAAAAATCAATCATGCGTGGCATATGATGCTCAAAATCTACCTGTGCAAAATGTGGAGCAAGCAATTCATCCTTAAATACTTTATCATAAAAAGTATTGACCATCAAACTGACATCTTCTCTTGTTTCTATATCTTTCATTATTTCTTTTTATTAAGTAAGATACAAGTTATTATTCTTACTTCTTTGAGTGGTCTATCATTTTTATTTGTAGGCACCATAGCTATTTTATCCAATACAGCAAAGCCTTTTACCAGTTCGCCATACACTGTATAGCTCATATCTAGTTGTGGTGTGCCTCCAAATTTTGCATATTCTATTCTATGTTCTTGTGGTACATCATATCCCGATCTAGATTTTGCTTTTATATATGTAGAATCATTTGGGATTTTCCCTTGTACGATATAAAACTGACTAGCACTACTTGCTTTCTCTGGATTCTCATCTCTTGCTTGCGCAAAAGCATATTTTTTATGATAGTATTTGGTATTAAATTCTGCAGGTATTGTATAGGGCAAATCACCATCACCCAAAAGTGCTGTCTCATTGGCATATTTTGAAGTAGGGTCACCTGCCTGTATCATAAAACCTTTGATAACTCTATGAAATAATAAACTATCATAGTGATGCGCTTCGACTAATTTCAGAAAATTATCTCTGTGCAAAGGCGTTTCGTCATATAGCATTACATCCATACTCCCCATATTAGTAATAATACGAACAGTATATGTTTGTGATTTTAGCGAGCTAAAAATCACAGCAACTAATAATATTAAAAATATCTTTTTCATTATAAAAAATTAAAACTTAATCAATTTGATAGAATTTGAATTCAATTTATTTTCCAATTTTAATAGATAAATTCCTGCTGGTATTTTTTCACTACTGATAAAATTTATAGTATCATGTAATTCTTTTTCTAAGATTAAAGACCCATCAATTGTATATAATTTTATTTTTAATATCTCAGATGACTTTATCATTAAATCTCCGGTGCCTTCTGCAAATCCTAAAGTATTGTAAATCGTAATATCCGAATTAGTATTATTTTCTATTCCTGTGAAATCACAACTATTGCCGTAACTAGGATCAAGCAATCCTCTAAGTATAAATGAATGAACAATCTTGCAATAGTCAGCACCTGCATAGAGAAGCGTATCTGCATACAAATAATTTTTTGCAGCTTGTTCTAATGTAATATTATTGGCATTTGCATACATAGTTTGAATTGCTAATTTATTTCCTTTTTCTCTACCAAGTTTACCCTCTATTTCCCAAAGTGCACTACTCCATATACCTCCATTATGATAGATATTTCCATTGAGGTCTCTTGGATATAAATTTATATTATCTACAAATCTTCCACTCCAGTATTCATTATGACCATCCCAATTGAAAACCCAATTGGCATTAAATGGATACAGACTCTTTGAATATGAACAAGCAATATAATCACAAAATCCTTCATCTAGCGAAATACGCTCTGTACCAATATTGGTAAATGGTGATGCGTCATGTGAAACTGCATGACAATACTCATGTATGACAACATCTGCATCTTCTGCATCATCTACGCCTCCTTCACCAAATCGAAGACTAGGTGGACTAGTAGAGAATGTGAAAAAAGAATTATCTGCACCGCCAATAGCATGTACATCACATGTAATAGGATAATTTACTAAAGCAAATCCTAAATCATTATTGATATAATCATGCATTGTATTGATGTGATAAAATGTATTAAAATCTTCAAAGCCATCATCAAACCTATTAAACATAAAATCTCCATCAATAGAAGTAACCGGATTTTTTACTGGAGGATCTGCCTCTACAATACTACAAAATGGACTATTTAAATAAAAAACACCCAAAGTATCTGTAGCACGTACACTTTTCAATTCTCTTTTTGAATCAAAATATACATTCGTACTATCTGCATTATTTACAAATCTACCTCCGTAAGTATTATTCCCTACACTCAAAGGATCTGGATTGTATACATAACCTCTCACAATAGTATCATGTGCAAAATAAGAGTTTAAATCTCTTTGGTAAGTATTTATATGATTTACAAATACTGTTTCTGTATGTGCCCCCGAATAGGGATTTTTATATGTATACAATTGTGCAATTAACGGTATATTATTTTGAACTAGAACTATAGATTCTACTGTAGTAAAAATTAAATTATCTGTTGTGTTTTCATTTATCAAATCCGTACTCAAATTCCAATCTTTTGTATTTGCTATCGAGTAAGAAATATTGTATGTTTCATTACTCTTAGTTAGGTTTACTTTGATACTTGAATTATATATTTTTATTCCTTTATAATATTGGGCATACAAAAAATGTTTAGAATATGGACCTTTGTTTTTTGTAATAAGTCTTAACTCTGATTGACTTAATTCTTTAAAATTATTGATAAGAAATAATTGTAATTCTTTTTCAATATCATCTGTAGCTAATTGATGTTTTTCGTTACTTGATTTAAACTCCAAAATATAAGGATTATTTTCAAGAACCCTTTCAGATTTTAAAGATTCTTGAGCAAATATACTTTTGCTTAAGAAAAGTATGTTTAATATAAAAATAATTGTTTTCATTCTATTGGCGTTATTTTCAAATTTACATGATATAAATCATTTATTGCACTAAAAAATGAATCTTTATCTTTTTTGTTGAGGCTTATTATCAATAGACATTCATTATCAAAATTCTGTTGCATGACGATAGCTTTATATTTTTTTAAAAAAGCCATCATATCGTTGTAAGCTATAGTAGGAAACTCTATTTGATAAACCTCAACAATGTCTTTTTCTTCGATTTTGGAAATAGAAATCACCTCAAAAGCGGCTTCTTTATATGCTTGAATCAAACCAGACACTCCTAATTTTGTACCTCCATAATACCGAACTACTGCTATCAATACATTTGTTAGCTCCTGCGAATCTATTTGACCTAAAATCGGTTTACCTGCTGTTCCATTTGGTTCTCCATCATCATTGGCTCTATAGTTATTTTTATCAAACCCTAATCTGTATGCATAGCAAACATGTGTGGCTTTATTATGTTGTTTCCATAGCTCATCTATATTCGCTTTCGCATCTTGTTCATTTTGTATAGGGAAAATACAGGCAATAAATTTTGAAGACTTTTCTTTTGTCTCTATCTGATTTTGAATTGATATGGTTTTATAAGTAAACAAAACACAAGCTTTATTGAGTGGCAAAAATAATCGTGATTACAGCTATTATAGCCAAAATAAGCCCTACTATATTAAATTTATTTAGTTGCTCTTTGAAGAAAAACAATCCTACAATTGCTGAACTTATTACTACACTTATATTAGCCAATGGAAACACAACTGTACTCTCCCAACCAGTTTTTAAAAGTGTTTGAAACAAAAAATAAATACTTAAATAATTGGGAATACCCAATAAGATACCGCCTACTAAACTTTGTATTTCTAGTTTTTCTTTGTTTTTTATCATCATCACTACAGCAAAAATAAATCCTAAAATAGCTGCAAACATAAATAGCATCACAGAGAATAATTCAAATCCACCATTATTGAAATATGTAAGCTGTGCATACTGTACCAAACTATCACAAGCACCACTGCCTATAAATACTGCTATAGGTAATATTACTAACCATTTGGAAACAGTTTCTGATGTAGAACCAGACGATATAGAGGTTAGAATAACTGCAATGATGGCAAGAATAATACCGCCTATTTTCAAAAAAGAACTAGACTCATTATATACCAATACTCCAATCAAAATTGGAAAAATAAACGCCAATTTCATAGCCATAGATGTAACAGACACACCTATTTTTTGACTAGTCAAAGCACTCAAATTAAATATAGTAATAAATAACAACCCTAGAATAAGTGCTATAGGAGTCCAATTTTGATTGAATCCTTTGAGAACTTCCATAGGAGATTGACTAGTGACTATACATCCAAAAACCACACAAGTTATATAATTTATTACTATTCCATGTAGTGTGTTCACCTTGTATTTTGGAAATAATTTTAATATTACAATAAGAATTGTAGAGCAAAGAACTCCTAGTATTAAATAGATCATATGGTAGGTAGGTTTTGATAAAAATAAATAATATCCGTATTCGATATTATTTTATTTATGGGTTTTAGCGTATGTATTGGTGCTTGCTCACCATCTTCTATAATTGTATCGGTTTGTATTTCTCTTATTTCA
Source organism: Chitinophaga pinensis (assembly GCA_945860705.1). Lineage (GTDB taxonomy): Bacteria > Bacteroidota > Bacteroidia > Chitinophagales > CAMDFR01 > CAMDFR01. Next base: position 59,590 of record CAMART010000004.1, read on the forward strand.
TCATATAAATTCTCTTTTAGAAAAGACTGAATTACTTCTAAACCTCCTTCTATGATAATTGATTGTATATTTCTTGTATACATATCATGCATTATTTCTTTGAGAGTTTCTTTTTTTATAAAATGAATATGATTGTATATTTCATTTTTTAGTTTATTATATAAAAGTACGGGAGCAGTATCCAAAAATACATTTGAATGAATATCTAATTCTAAATTTGAATCTAGTATTACTCTTATAGGATTTTCTCCTGATATACTTCTTACATCTAGTTTAGGATTATCAAAAATCACTGTATTTTTACCTACTAAAATTGCATCTTCTTCAGCACGCCAAGCATGTGTGACATTAGAAGTTTCAGCGCTACTTAACCATGCTTGTTGTTTGTCTTTTCTAGAGAAATATCCATTTTTACTAATTGCATATTTCAAAATGATATAAGGTCTATTATACTTTTGAAAAACTATAAATCGTTTATTTAATTTAATAGCTTCTGGTTTCAATATATCTTGCAACACTTCTACTCCTGCACTTTTGAGCTTTTCAATACTTTGTCCAGCTACTTGTGGATTTGGGTCTTGTAGAGCTATCATTACTTTTTTTATTTCATGTTTTAATATCAAGTCTACACAAGGTGGCGTTTTGCCAAAATGAAAACAAGGCTCTAAATTGATATAGATGGTAGCATCTTTTATATTTTGTATATTTTGATCGGATACACTATTGATACAATTCACTTCAGCATGTGCTTCACCGTATTTCTGATGATAGCCCTCGCCTATTATTTCATCATTATAAACTAAAACTGCTCCTACCAAAGGATTTGTTTTGGTTTTACCTTTTCCTAGCAAAGCTAATTCAAGGCAACGATGCATATATTTTTCGTGTATGTTCATTTACGTTTGTAAAATTAGTACTTTTACATACTGTGTCACTAAAATCTTTTATAGCAAAACAATGGGCGAGTCTTGTAGTATCAAAAATATACAAGCAACATAATAATGCCATAGAACTTCAACGAGCATTACTCCAACTATTATTAGATAGTGCCAACAACACTCAATTTGGGAAAGAACATCATTTTAAAGACATCATAGACTATGACGAATATAAAGAACAAGTACCAATTGCTAGCTATGAAGATATTCGCCCATACATAGAAAAAATAAAAGCAGGTGAGAAAGATATTCTCTGGCCTGGGTTACCTATTTATTTTGCAAAAACAAGCGGAACTACTAGCGGAGAAAAATATATTCCTATCACAAAAGATTCTATTTCTCATCACATACATGCTGCTCGCAATGCGTTATTTCATTATATACACGAAACAGGTAAGACAGATTTTATTGATGGCAAAATGATTTTTCTACAAGGTAGTCCTATGCTTGAAAACATAAACAATATCAAGACTGGGCGACTTTCAGGCATCGTATATCATCACGTACCCTCTTATTTGCATAAAAATAGAAAACCAAGCTATGAAACTAATTGCATTGAAGATTGGGAAGATAAAGTAGATGCTGTAGTAGACGAAACTATCACAGAAGACATGCGACTTATTAGTGGTATTCCTCCTTGGCTAGTGATGTATTTTGAAAAACTAATTGAGAAGTCTAAACAGAAAAATTTAGCATCTCTTTTTCCAAATTTATCGCTACTAGTATATGGCGGAGTGAACTATCAACCCTATCAACGAAAAATAAAACTACTCTTAGGAAAAGAAATAGCTAGTATAGAAACCTATCCAGCGAGTGAAGGTTTTATAGCCTATCAAGATGTACAAAATAAAGATGGTTTATTGCTCAATCTAGATGCATACATTTTTTATGAATTTATTGAGCTAGATAATTATTACAAAAATAAACTAGAACGCATCTCACTAAAAGATGTAGAACTTGATAAAAACTATGCACTACTCATCACGAGCAATGCAGGTTTATGGGCATATATGATAGGTGATGTGGTTCAGTTTGTATCCCTCAAGCCATATAGAATAAAAGTTACAGGTAGAACCAGCCAGTATATTTCAGCATTTGGTGAACATGTGATTATAGAAGAAATAGAAGCCGTGATGAATGATGCTATCAATAATTTTCATCTGCAAATAAATGAGTTCACAGTAGCCCCACAAATCAATCCAGCTGAGGGATTACCTTATCACGAATGGTTGATGGAGTTTGTAGTTTTTCCAAAAAACATAGAGGAAATAGCCACGTATATAGATACTAAACTACAAGAAAAAAATTCGTATTATAAAGATTTACGAATAGGAAATATTATCACTCAAGCAAAAATAACTGCAGTAGAAAATAATACATTTAAAAACTATCTATCAAAAACTGGCAAGCTTGGAGGCCAAAACAAAATAGCACGAGTAAGAAATGATAGAAACTTTATAGATCAATTAATTAAATAGTTACAAGTTTAAAGTTAAATGTTCAAAGTTATATTAAGAAATTAGAATGTAAAATCGAACTAACAACTTTGAACTTGTAACTCATAACTGTAAACTGTTCTATTCAACCCAATCCGCCATAAACAAATTCGTATCTCTTGTTCCTTTATTGTTTCTATTAGAAGAGAATATGATTTTTTTACCATCAAATGAAAACATAGGAAATGCATCAAAAGTCTTGTCATAACTTATTTTTTCAAGACTTGTTCCATCTGAATTGATCATATATAAATTAAAATTAAATCCTCTAGTGCTAGCATGATTACTCGAAAAAATAATTTTATTTCCACTAGGATGAAAGAAAGGCGCCCAATTGGCTTTCCCAAGTTTTGTGATTTGTTTTAAATCAGATCCATCTATATTACAAGTATAAAGTTCCATATTTGTAGGCGCTACTAGTCCCGACTCTAATAATTCTTTGTATTCTTTTATATCTCCTTCTGATGTTGGTCTAGATGCTCTGAATACTAACTTTTTGCCATCTGGTGAAAAGAAGGCACCACCATCATAACCAAGACCAAAAGTCACTTGCTTTGGATTAGTACCATCTATATTCATAGTCCAAAGTTCTAAGTCGCCACTACGTGTAGAAGTAAATACAATCATATCACCTTTTGGAGATACTGTAGCTTCTGCATCATAACCAGGTGTATCTGTCAGTCTTTTGATGATTTTACCTTTAGAATTTGAAACGAAAATATCATAGGTATCATAGATATTCCAAAGGTATTTACCACCACTTCTAGATGCTTCAGTAGGGCAGGCTTTATTGCCCAGGTGTGTAGAAGCAAATAAAATATCTTTATTATTGGGCATATAATAAGAGCAAGTAGTTCTACCTTCAGCAGTACTGATTATTTTTGGCATTTTCTTTTGAGTATCAAATCCCTTGATAGGCATAGTAAATATCTGATCACAACCTTGTGTCCATGCTTTATTATTGCTTTGGAAAGTTATTTTTTTATTATCAAAAGAAAAATATGCTTCAGCATTATCTGCCGCAAAAGTAAGTTGTCTTACATTTTTAAAATGTTTTTCACTGGAGTACAAAATTGAATCTGCAGGTGGTGCCATTTTTTTTGGACTAACAAATACTTTATGCAATTTAGTAAAAGACAATACAACAAAACATGATATAATAAGACTAATAAATAAGATACTTTTTTTCATAATAAAATATACTATTGAGAGTACAAAGGTAAAACTTATGACATAAAAAAAGCTACTATTTCTAGTAGCTTCTTAATATGATATGATATTATTTTAATTAACTAAAATAACTCCAGTATATAAATTATATGAAAAGAATAAAAATTTCTCATTGCCATAAGTTTCAAACTTACTATCACCTCTTATCATATCAATATTATAATGAGAACTATGAAGTAAATCTTTTAAAATTTCTTTATCGATTATTAGATTCCCATCATCATCTGCTAAAATAGCAATTATTTTTTCAGAAGCTGGCAAATCTGGATTATCCATATTAAAACCTCCATCTCTAATGACAAAATAAACTCCATTAGAATTTGAAGGGTCTGCATTCCATTTGATTATTAAATCTTCACTTTTATTTATTTTAACTTTATTATCAAGTATACTGCCATTTTCTATTGTAAAATTTGTAATAACTGGGGATTTTATAGAAGAGGAAAGCAATAATTCATTACTACTATTGTATATCTTCATATCAATGTTTTTTCCAAAATAGGGCAAAATTGAATTTACTTCACTTGTACTAGTATACTGCTTATAAACAGCTTTATCTGTATGAGTACCTGTAGTATATTCTTTATCATCAAGTTTTACCTTAAAATTTTCTAAATCAGTACCTTTTAATTTCATACTTGCACTAACAGTTATGTCTGGCAACCCGCCATTTTGTTCTCTACCTATAGTTTGATTGGCTAGTAATAAAAAACCACCTTGATTTTCAGTAAAAAAATTATCATATACAGTATAACTCTTGTTTGATAATTCTGAATATACTACCAAAGTATTATCATCTTTTACTTTTCTTAATTCTGAAGATACAAAATTAGATTTTGCACAAGATGATAAATAAATAGAAACAAAAATTAAAAAGTAAATTAAATTAGATTTTTTCATTTTTTTTATAGTTAAAACGCTAAATTCTAGATATAATTGCAACATATAAGTAAATATATTGATTAGATGTTAAATATCCAAGTTTTTTCTTGGTCTATTATTTAAACTTGTTTTTATTTTGAAGAATACAATTATACTAAAATTAATACTTAGTATATAAAACAAAAAAACACAAGCAAAATTGCTTGTGTTTTTTGTGATCCCGCTGGGGCTCGAACCCAGGACCCCTACATTAAAAGTGTAATGCTCTACCAACTGAGCTACGAAATCAAAAGCTTCCTTAAAAGCGAGTGCAAATATATGAACTTTATTTTTTAAAAAAAACTTTATTTTATTATTTATTAATTATTTCTTAACAATAACCCCATCTGCCATGAAAGTCAATTCTATCTTAGGTTCTGTGATTTTTGCTATTTCTTCTTTACTTTTTCCAGCATCTTCTGCATAGTGTCTAAGCTGAGCCACAGTAGTGGTATCTGGCATAATCATACCTTCCATGATTACTGTTCTACCTTTTATATCTCTAGGTACAAAAAATGCATAATCTTTAAAATGAACCATCATGGCATCTGCTGTGCCATTGTCTACTCCCATCCAACAGCCTTTTTTCTCACAAACACCCGTCACTGCTGCGCTTAATTTTACTTTTTGTGGAGTCTTAGCATCATAAGTTTTTAAGAAATCTTTAAAATCTACTACATCATCTTTTGTAATCTCCGCTCCAAATCCTCCTATTGTATTTATTTTTGCATACTCTGAGTCTGCACTGGCATAGCACTCTTCATGAGTTTCAGTCTTTGCTTGTTCATTTTTCGCTGTGTTTTTGCAAGAAAATAAAACAATGGTTGCTATACAAATTGTAAATAAAATGTTTTTCATTTTTTGATTTTTTATTAATTAAAAATTAGTTTTAAATAGAATAATGGATTTTTAAACTTACTTCTCAAATCTACATCTACAAACATAGAAGATATAGTATCTCGCAGTGTTTTATTTTTATTCGCTTTATTCACCACAAAATTAAACAAGCTTTGGTATTTAACCAAACTTTGTAATCTTGTACTTATTTGCAATTCAGGTCCTAGTCTTCTATAAATTTTTTCATCATAGTTTTTGAGCATCTGAACAGAAAAATCCTTTTTTTCTCTTGCTTCTTTTATTACTTCAGCAGCTATCATTCCACTTAGCATAGCATTGCCTATTCCTTCACCTGTAAAAGGATCTATCAGTGCTCCAGCATCTCCGCACAATAGAAAATTGTCGCCACTTAATTTTCTTTGTTTATTACCCATTGGCAGTGCATGAAGCTTTACATTTCCATCAAGTGTTGCTTCACTAAATCTATCTTTAAATTGAGGAAGAGCCAAAATTTTATTTAATAATTCTGGCAAATGAATTTTCTTTTCTTTTATTACATCAGCCTTTAATCCTAAGCCTACATTGGCAGTATTATCACTCATAGGAAAAATCCAAAAATATCCTGGTAGTGCTACATCTACAAAATGAAGTTCTATAAAATTATCTTCATCTAAACCTTTTACATTTTTATAGTAGGCACGCAAACCATAGCAATTGTCTGCTAAGTCTAACGAAAAAGTATCATTCAAAACTTTCTTTTGAAAAAGAGAATTAGGTCCATCACAAGCTACAACTATATTTGCTTCATAAATATCCTCATTTATAAAACATTGTTTTTTTGTATCTGACCATTCAAATTTTTTGACAAAAGAATTTTCAATAAAAGTTATTTCTTTATGTTTTTTTACTTCTTCTATTAAATAATTATCAAAATCTATTCGCTTACATACAAAGCCTGGTGCTATTTTTAACGATTTAAAATCTGGTTTAAATGGTACACGGAGGCAATTGCCATTAGGTGCATAAAAACTTACTCCATACGAAGGAAGCGCTTTATTAAACAATGCTAAATCATCTACAATAGCAGGATTGTATTTTTTGAGCACTTCTACTACTTTACCACTGAGTGCATCGCCACATACTTTATCTCTAGGAAAAGAATCCTTGTCTACTAGTATACTACTTATATTTTGTTTTGCTAAAAACAAAGCTGTAGAAGCCCCTGCAGGACCTGCACCTATGATCAGTACATCTACTTTTTTTACCGACATTTAAAATACTATTGAAGTACGAAGATACAAAGAAGATGAGGTAAAATGTTGTGGGATAAATAAACCCAACATATTATTACTTCCTACAACTACTGAAACACTTCTTATTTTTTTTACTAATTCAAATCCTAAATTATAATAGGAATAGCCTCCGAAAGCTACATTTACAGATGGTACAAAATTTCTTTTGCATTGATAAGAGAATTTACTCCACACAAAAGGTAAATATTTTGCTTGAGTTTTTTGTTGCACACCTATAGTTACAATACCTCTACCTGCTAAAATCACTTTTGAAAAAGCCAGATTGAACGTAACAGGATGAAAGACAGTAAACGATTTTTTGGAGTTTTCTATGTTTAATATTTTAAACAAACTATCAGACTTAAAATCTTTAAAAATATTTGGGGTAGTAAAATTTAGAATATCATTGATGACTATACCTTCAAATTTTATCGCACTATCTCCTTTGTACGAGTTTATTTCATTGCTATATTTTACAAATCCAAAATCAGATACATTAAAACGAAGCATCCAATTCTGACTTCTTTGATAAGATACATGAAAATCTGCACTCAACCCTGTGCCTTTAAAACTAAAGAACTCTGGTGCGCCATTATTGGCTTGCTGAGCTTGCATATTATATTTTACCTCTAAATACTCGCCGTAGGGTGCTGTATATATAGAAGAATTATTCGCTTTTAAACTTAAATATTGTGGAGACTGAAGCACTGATATTGCTGCACCTAGAACTATGCAATTATTCTTCTTTTCTATCATTTTTGAAATACCTACTTGAAGCTGGTTATAAGCCATATATTCAAAAGCTAGTTTATCTATATTGATAGTATCATCTTCAAACATTTTATTACCTGCAAATACAAACTGAAAAGCTTCTTTATTGAATACCATATTGCGCATATTTCTATATGTATATGCAAAAGAGTAACTCAATTTCAATTTTGGACTATAATGTGCATACTGAATAGACCACCTAGCCTCATCTTCATAACCATTATTGGTTCTGAGCTTATTGAAAGTTCTATTTTTTATTTTATCGTCTACAAATGATTTAAATAAAATGGCATGTGCAATTTGAGTATTTATAGCATTTGACTGATTATAAAAAGCACCTTGAATATTCAAATAATTTTTCTTTTGCTTATAGTTCCAGGCATTGTTTAGTATGGGTTGTATCGTAAATTGATTGTACTTAAATAAAGTATTACTTATATCAAAAGTACTATCTTGTTTTATACGTAATGCATAAATAGAATGCATAGAAATCATTAGAACAATAAAAAGCAAAAAAGTTTTTTTCATAAAATCAACTAAAACTTAGCATTTAAATTATATCTAAAATCAGCTGTAAGAGCTATTTTCAATCTATAGTCACTGTATATTTTCAGATGACTGTTGCAGCTTGACTGATTAGACTTAGTATTAAATCTTGCTACTACCACTGCATTGTATGCTTGAGCAAGTTCATTCATTCTACTTTCGCTTATGATTATTTTATCATAGCTTTTCTTTGGTATATCTACTCTGCAAGTTGTATTTAGGTCTGCTGCTTTTACAGTATAGTTTTTTAGTAAAGTATCAATCGCTGTTCCGTATTGGTCATAAACGATTAAATCTATCTGCGCTTCGAGTGGATAGCCATTAGTTGCAATCAGGTTGATAGCGCCACCTTTTATTGCTTCTAGATCTCTGATACTATTGCCGATATTGAAATCTAAAGTATCTCTAAGGGTTAGGTTATTTGCCATCAAACTAAGAGGCAATTCCATATTCAGATTTACATTTAATTTAGAATTTGAATTCACAAAATCTTGATAGGTGCCGTCGTTGCTATTAGGATTTACATATACTTTCATTGCATACTGCAGTTGATTTGGAAGCAACTCAAATAAATTTTTGATATTTGAATTCGCATTACTCAAAGCAATATTTGTATTGGCTGGTCTGAATGGAAACTCGTTGGCTTTAGCAACTCGTATTCTATTATTGACAACTGATGGCGCAACTAAAGAAACAGTAGATGTATTTTTTCTTGCAGTAAAATCTTGTATCACTACATCACCTTCTACTCCTATACCATTTTCTAGATTTACAGAAAGTTTTACATCTTCTAAATCTATGTTGCCACCTATTATATTTTTAAAGAAATCGAAATCAGAAATTTCAGGACCTACATCTAATGTATCTCTACCAGCATAACCTTTGATTAGCCTAGGTTTAATATTCTCGATGCTATATGATATTCTCAGACTATCACTAGAAGTAATAGTACGTTCTATACCAGAAGAATCTACTCTAGCATTGATAGTTTGGGTATAGGTATTAAATGTATTATGATTCTTACCAGTAAGATCAATACTATAGCCACTCAAATTAAAAGATTTGACTATAGTACTTGGTATACTAGACGATGGAGCTGGGGGCACAAATGAGGAAACTCGTAAAGGTCTACCCATTTTATCGTATGCGCCTTCGAGAGTATAAGTGAGCGTAAGACCTTCTTGCACAGAAGAGGAAATATATACATTTAAACTTCCCTCTTCCGCTTCTATATAGGTAAGTTTTGCTCCACCAGGAATTTCTTGAGTAACATCTTCAGTAGATGCTAATACATCAATAGATGGGAAAATAGCTGTTGCAGAAGATGCTCTAAAACTAAATATTCTAAAATCTAATATAAATTCATCAGAAGTATCTACTGGTGCAGCGATTCCATAACTACCAGGTGTATCAAAATTAATTAATTGAAAAGTAAATGACCCTTCAACATGTTTTCCAGCCAAATTATATATTCTATATACTGAATCATATGCTGGAATAGAATCAATTAAATCATCTATTATTATATCTCCACCAATTTTATTCTTAACTTGAAATCTCATGTTTTTAATAGTGACAGGAAATCCATTTTTTATCCAACCATCCATATAACCAGTAATCAAATCAATTTCACTAAAATACAAACTAGCATCATAATCTGTAGGAGGTACTGATAAACCAGATAAACTTGGATATACTAATGTACCACCATGACGAGCAATAATTGTATTACCAAGAAATACATTAGATGGAGTACCTGTAGAAATTAGCTGTTTACATAATTGACCTAAAGTAAATGAAGTTATAAAATCTTGTTGTGGCAATTTTAAAGAATCTAGTCTAAATGATTTACTAATTCCTGTATCCGGTATTTCTAATAAAGTTTTTGAAAAATCAAATGCGTAAATATTCTTTTTATAAACTAAGTTTAGTGAATTATCAGCATTTGTGGTAACTAATGAATCAGAAACTAAATTAGTTATGGATAAATCAGCAGATGTAATTGGAGTTAATAAATCTGTATTCCATCCAGATTCTTTATTTCTGCATGAAAATAAAATAAATTGTATAAATATTAATAATAAAAATATTGATTTTTTCATCTAAGTTTAATTATATAAATATAGTGGTATTTTTTAATTAAAAGGTTGTATTTTTAATATATTCATCTATACTTTTTTAATATATCTAAAAACATATTCTCGCTTTGGTATCCTTCTATTCTCTTTAGTATATTTCCTTTACTATCAAAGATAATAGTAGCAGGTATACTTTTTACACCATAATCTTGTGTTATCTGCACTCCATCAAATGCATCTATATCTATCTTGTAAGCTAAATAATTTGAACTTATTTCTGCTAATATATCCGATTTACTAAAAACCTGTTTATCCATCATTTTGCATGGTCCACACCAGTCTGCTGTAAATTGTATAAAATACTTTTTATTTGTACTATCTGCTAGTTTTATAAAATCTGAATAGATTATATCTTGAAACAAAAAAGCATTTGATTCTATTTTTCTATTTATAATCTCATTATTGTATATGACTATATCATTAGAAGGAGCAATAAGATTTGTATCAACATTTATATAAAAACTATATTTATTTACTTCAGGTATATGAGATATAGTATCATAGACAAAGGCAGTATCAACTTGATTTTTCAATAATGAATCCATATACAAAAGAAGATTATCTTTTTGTTCTGTTAATTTAGTAGTTGTATTATTTTCTTGATTGGTATTTGATACCGTATCAGATATAATATTAGTATCCATATCTAAATATACCTGTGCATCTAGATTATATTCTACAAATATTATCAAGACAAAGCAAAAAATTATTTTAGATAAATTTATCATTTCACAAAAATAAAAAATGCTCACGAATATTCGTGAGCATTTATAATCATTCTATATGTTATTAATTATTTAACTCCTAAAGCGTTTAATGTTTCCATATTTAAATTACCTTGTGGTAAATTATTATCCGCTTGGAATTTTTTTAATGCAGTTTTAGTATCTTCACCAAAAACATTATCCGCACCTGCTGTACCTACAGAATATCCTCTAGAGATTAGAGCATTTTGGATTTGACGTATTCTTTCGCTAGTTAATTTAGCTCCACATAATACTTCTCTCCAATCTGTATATCCACCAGATTTAGTCATTCTTTTTTCCATTACTTTTTTGTATGAAGCTGGAACTTCTATTTGAATAGTTTCAGCTGGTTTAACCATTACTTGTCTTGGAACTATTTTAATTTCAGCAGGAGTAATAATTCGTCTAGTAAATGAAGGAGTTTTCACTACTTTTCTTTCTACCTTATTGAATTGTGCAGGTATTTCTTTTAAACAAATTACTTGACAATCTTTAGGGTCATTAGATAAACAGTTAGCATCGCCTGTACCTTTTTCCCATCTAGTAGTAGCAGGAGAAACCATAATTTCTTCATATTTAGTTTCATATACTGCAGGCACCACTTCTACTTTTGTTTTTTCTGCCATAACAACTACCGTATCAAATACTGTTTCATAAGTAGCAGGGATGATTTGAGATTTATAAGAAGCTGGTCTATCTACCACTTCTGATTCGTAGAATTCATACTGATCAGGAATAAAACATCTAGCATAACATTTACCTGCTTCTGCGAAAGATGGCAATTCATCATTTGCAGCACTTAAATTACCAGAGTAGGTTTTTGAAGTATTTTCGTTTGTTGCAAATGCTCTAGGTTCTGATTGAATTACTATATTTTTTGTATTAATAGTAGTAGTGGTACTTTTTGTATTTTCAGTTCCATTTGCGGGAACATATATATTTTTAGTAGATACATTTGTACTAGTAGTCTTTACAGTAGTAGTTGTATTTACGTTAGTATTAGTATTTTCTAATTCTTCACTGCCAGTATCTATGTAGATTTGACCTACAACAATATTTAAAGCAAGAAATGAAACGGTAGATATAGTAAGGAAAAACTTTTTCATTGATATTTATTTTTGATTATTAGGACACAAATATATAAACTCTAACTGAAAAAAAAACAATAAGTCTATTTCATTTATCATTATTGTAGATTATAAGCTAAATAATGTAGTTTTGCACATTCATATATAAATATTTTATCATATTCTATGGGCTTTTTTCAAAATAAAGTAATCATTATTACGGGTGCTTCTTCAGGAATAGGCGAAGCTAGTAGTATATATTTTGCTCGTCAAGGTGCCAAGGTAGTTTTAGCTGCTAGAAATATAGACAAACTAAAACTGATTTGTGATAAAATTAATGGCGATAGCCATTATGTATCTTGTGATGTATCAAAAGAAGACGACTGCAAAAAACTTATTGATGAAACTCTATCCAAATATGGTAAAATAGATATCCTTATAAATAATGCTGGTATTTCTATGCGTGCACTCTTCAAAGATGTAGACCTGAATGTATTAAAACAACTCATGGATATTAATTTTTGGGGGATGGTATATTGTACTAAATATGCACTACCTCATATTCTAAAATCTGGTGGGAGTATCGTTTCTATTTCCTCTATTGCAGGTTATAGAGGTCTTCCAGCACGCACAGGCTATAGTGCATCCAAGCATGCCATGCAAGGTTTTATGGAAACATTGAGAACTGAACATTTGAAAGATGGTATTCATTTTCTCACAGTCTGTCCTGGTTTCACTGCTTCAAATATCAGAAATACTGCACTCAATGAAGCTGGTAATATGCAAGGTGAAAGCCCTAGAGATGAAGGCAATATGATGACAGCAGAGGAAGTGGCAGATCATATGGCAAAAGCAATTATTAAAAAGAAAAAAACTTTAGTACTCACAACCCAAGGCAAAATGACTGTTTGGATGAACAAGTTATTTAACTCTTGGATGGATACTATGGTATATAATCATATGGCTAAAGAAAAAGATAGTCCGTTGAAAAAATAGATATAAGTATCAAGTAGTAAGAATTAAGACTATTACTTGATACTCATTACTTGATACTAAATACTAAAAAAAATGCAAGAACTACAAAATAAAATAGAACAAATCTGGGACAATAGAGAACTACTCAAAGATGAGGCAAGTATAGAAGCAATTAATCATGTAGTTTCATTACTAGATAAAGGTGAACTACGCACTGCTTTCCCTGTTGGAGATACTTGGCAAGTAAATGATTGGGTAAAAAAAGCCGTGATTTTATATTTTCCAATTTGTAAAATGGAAACCATAGAAGTAGGTCCTTTTGAATTTCATGATAAAATTCCCTTAAAAAGAAACTATGCTCAACTAGGTGTAAGAGTAGTACCACATGCTATAGCACGTCATGGGTGTTTTATTCAAAAAGGTGTTATTTTAATGCCATCTTATGTAAATATTGGTGCCTATTTAGATGAAGGGACAATGGTAGATACTTGGGCAACAGTAGGCTCATGCGCTCAGATAGGGAAAAATGTACACTTGAGTGGTGGAGTTGGTATAGGTGGAGTACTTGAGCCTGTGCAAGCTAGTCCAGTAATCATAGAAGATAATTGTTTTGTAGGTAGTAGATGTATAGTGGTAGAAGGTGTACGTGTACGAAAAGAAGCTGTTCTTGGTGCAAATGTAGTATTGACAAAAAGCACAAAAATTATTGATGTAAGTGGAGAAAAACCTGTAGAATATATAGGTGAAGTACCGGAGAGAAGTGTGGTAATTCCTGGATCATATACTAAAAAATTTCCAGCTGGCGAATATCAAGTACCTTGTGCTTTAATAATAGGTAAAAGAAAAGCTAGTACCGATTTGAAAACCTCACTCAATGACGTATTGAGAGATTATAAAGTAGCAGTTTAAGATTTAAGGTAAAAAAATAAGTATTAAGATTTAAGTTTAAAATAATAAGATTTTATTCTTTTATTATAGTGCTTAGATTCCTATGGTATAAGTAAAAAGATTTAATTTTTTGTGTTTATAAAAATGCATCCTTATATATATGTCTAATCTTTAAAAAACTTATTTCTTGAATCTAAAACTTGGCTCTTGGTTCTTGAATCTATACTCTTGGATCTAATACTTAGTTCCCAAACAATTTTTGCCAGAAACTTTTTTTCTTAGCATAATTAAAATGTGCTTCAGGGTCAGCTAACTGATGATTGAGTTCTCCTCCCTCAGGATGTATCAGTTGCCAAATATTACTCCAACCTGGGAACCCACCTACATTTCTATCATCTATGAACATATCTGCATCTATCTTTCTTCCGACCCCTGCTTTTATTTCCTCTTCTGGATAATTTCTATTTATAGCATAAAAATCTACGCCATTTTGTTTGCAATACTCTACTGCTTCATCAAGCATTTGTCCTTCACGATAAGTCCAAAGAACAACTTGATGGCCTTTTTCCTTGAGCATTTTTATTGTTTGAAAAGCAAAAAGCATTTCTTTTCCAATTTTTGGATAAGCATGTTCTACTATTGTTCCATCAAAATCTATGGCTATTTTCATAATTAATTTTTATTTAAATCTATCATCCTTTGTTTTATCAAATATAGGTTGAGGAACAGGTGGATTATTGTTCTCGTTGATTGCAAAGGTAAATACTTTCTCTATCCAATTCCAAAATCCTCCAGAAAACTTAAAGCCTTCATTAGTACCATCTGGCAAATAAGAAAAGCCTAAACCTAATTGTGCTGAATCTTCTGGTTCTGTATGGTCGTAAATAATCATCTGCATAGTTGTATCATAGTTCATACTTACAGTTGTATTAAACTTATAATCTACAAATACTCTGCTCGCTAAAGCTGTATGTCCATCATTATATTTGTATTTAAATATAGGCAAACCAAAACGGGGATAACCTTGATTGAACCAAAGCACATCAGCTATTTTTCTATCACTAAATAAATCATATGCATCATATCCTAAAAGCGTATAACAGTTTCTGCCATATGCATAATTTTTTATGATTTTGTAATACAATGCTCCTAACCAACATTCTTGATTTAAAGTATCTTGAATATGATAATTCATTGTATCACTTGCATCAAAAAGTGGAAACATTTTCAATTTCATACCTTCCATTTGTATAGTGCCATAGTATCTATACAGACCCTTTCCCAAATGTACTTGCCAAGTGATAATTCTAAAAGTAGAGTCTGGTGCATATAGAGCCGATACACATCCAAGAGAATCGAAAGGATAATAAAACGAACCTTCTATACGAAGTGCTCTAGTCAAAGTAGGAATAAATCTATGAAGCGCATCTATCCTTCTCATGCTATTTGTATCGTTAAGCATAGTATTTCCGATGCGAATCAAAGTATCTTGCTTTTCATTGAGCAATATTTTACTATCATTACTCAACTGAGCAATACTGATTTTATGAGCACATACTATCAAAATAAAGATATAAAATATTACTTTTTTCATATTATTTTCTATTGCAAAAATAAAGCCCGTTTTTTAAAAACGAGCTTTTATTTATAAACGTAATTTCTATTGCCTTTATTATACTTTTTCTATCACAATAGCACTAGCGCCTCCACCTCCGTTGCAGATACCTGCAGCACCATATTTAGCTCCTTTGTTTTTCAAAACAGAAATCAGTGTACAAATAATTCTTGCACCACTAGCTCCTACTGGATGACCGAGTGCTACTGCACCACCAAAAACATTTACTTTATTTGCATCTAGACCTAATAGTTTCGTATTTGCCATTGTCACATTTGCAAATGCTTCATTGATTTCAAAATATTCTAGTTGACTCATTTCAAGACCTGCTTTTTTTGCTGCCAATGGCATTGCTTTTGCTGGTGAAGTAGTGAAATCATCAGGTGCTTGTTCAGCATCAGCATATCCTCTGATGATTGCTATAGGCTTCAATCCTAATGAATCTGCTTTTGATTTACTCATCAAAACTACAGCTGCTGCTCCATCATTAATTTTAGATGCATTTACTGCTGTTACTGTTCCGTCTTTATTGAAAGCAGGTTTTAAAGTAGCTACTTTATCTGCTCTCAATTTTTTGTACTCCTCATCTTCTTTTATAAAAGTGCTCTCGCCTCTACCTTTTACTTCTACATCAAACAACTCATCAGCAAATGCGTTCGAAGCATAAGCATCATTAGCTCTTTTGTATGATTCTATAGCAAATGCATCTTGGTCTTCTCTACTAAAATTAAAATTAGCAGCACATTTATCACCACTTGCACCCATCATCAATTTACTATAAGGATCTTGCAATGCATCTTTTACGATTGCATCTACTAGTTCGCCATTTCCATATCTATAACCATTTCTTCCAGAAGCCATCATATATGGTGCATTGGTCATGCTTTCCATACCACCTGCTACAACGATATCTTTATCGCCAAGCATTATAGATTGAGCACCCAATATGATTGCTTTCATACCAGAAGCACATACTTTATTAATTGTAGTACAAGTTGCATTTACATTTATACCTGCTGCCAAAGCTGCTTGACGAGCTGGTGCTTGTCCATTATTAGCTTGTATCACATTACCCATGATTACCTCTTCTATTTGTTCACCGGAGATACCAGCTCTTTCTAGAGCTTTTTTAATAGTTTGAGCACCAAGTTCTGTAGCACTTACTCCACTCAATACACCACTCATACTTCCTATTGGTGTACGAGCCATTGATATGATATATACTTCGTTCATTTTTATTAAAATTTTAGGTGGCAAAGGTACGTATTTATCAGTATTTTTTAAGTAGATTTTTATTAATAAGAACAAAAGGCGGGAAAATTCCCACCTTTTGCCAAAACCCAATAAACCCAATAAACCTATTTTATCTTGAAGCTAAAAAATCATTTAAAGCTATTGTAGACGAACTAAAAGAGAACACATCATTGATGGAGTAATAATTATTTTTATCTATTGTTTTTGCATAAGCTGTTTTTGCAAAATCCAGCTTTGTACTTTCAAAACTAAATTGTTGAAGAATAGCCTTTACTTGATTAGTTGTAAAATTATTTGAACGAGCTACAGTATTTACTATACTCAGTTTAGTACTTTCAAAAGATGCATTTCTGATAGTGTTTAATAAATTTGAAAACTCCATATCATTCATAGCTCTAGGAATATTGCAAACTGGTGGAGCTGGAGGAGTGCCACAGTGACCAGGATGATTATTATATTGATGCTCATAATAATGTCTATTTGTAGGTCTGTATCCATTAGAATAAGGATCATTATTTGTATATGGTACATTATCCCATCCATTATTATTAGTAAGTGCTACTACATTATCTATTTTTAGTGAACCACCACTAACAGTAATAAATGTTTCAGTACTAGGTTGGATGTTCACGTTACCACTATACACCATTCTATTTGAATATCCACCTCCATACATCCATTGTTGTGTATATACATATAAAATATGATTGCCAGG
This sequence comes from Chitinophaga pinensis, assembly GCA_945860705.1. Classification (GTDB taxonomy): domain Bacteria; phylum Bacteroidota; class Bacteroidia; order Chitinophagales; family CAMDFR01; genus CAMDFR01. The sequence goes on from CAMART010000004.1 coordinate 77,019, forward strand.
TGCAAGATTTTCTATTCTTTGTGTTGTGTTTTGCGTATTATAGTTGACACCATCTATGTTTAAAGTAAAAGTAGATTTATCATACATTCTCAGATTGAGGATAGAAGGCTCATATTGAGCAGACATATTGCTAAGTGCAAGTACAAAAATAGCTACTAGTAAAATTAGACGTTTCATAATTTGTTTCTCCTTTTTTTTATTTGTATGAACTAATATAAATAGGTATAAACAAGTGCCGTGCCAAACTTTATAAAAACGCTGGAAGGCTTATGGGGAATAGGTATTAAATAGTATATTTTATCAATTCGTATTGATACTAATTAGGGCAAAATAACTAATATTGAATTCTAAGAATTCAATATCATTTACATATTCCTTCTATACTGACCTCCTACTTCAAAGAGTGCAGCAGTGATTTGACCTAGTGAACAAACTTTGCAAGCTTCCATCAATGCTTCAAAAATATTTTTGTTTTGAATAGCTACTTTTTGAATAGTACGAAGTTGCTCTGCTATCACTTCTTCATTTCTTTTTTGTAAGCTCTGCACTGTGTTTATTTGAAATATTTTTTCTTCTTCTGTAGAACGAATCACTTCTTGAGGAATCACTGTTGGTGAACCTTTTGAACTTAAGAAAGTATTCACACCGATAATAGGATATTCGCCTGTATGTTTTAGTGTTTCGTAATATAAACTTTCTTCTTGTATTTTACCTCTTTGATACATGGTTTCCATAGCACCAAGTACTCCACCTCTTTCAGATATTTTATCAAACTCCATCAATACAGCCTCTTCTACCAAGTCTGTCAATTCCTCTATGATGAATGAACCTTGAAGTGTATTTTCATTTTTCGCTAAGCCCAATTCTCTATTGATGATAAGTTGTATAGCCATAGCTCTACGTACACTATCTTCTGTAGGAGTAGTGATGGCTTCATCGTATGCATTGGTATGAAGCGAATTGCAATTGTCATATATCGCATACAATGCTTGCAATGTAGTACGTATATCATTGAAGTCTATTTCTTGTGCATGCAAACTTCTACCAGATGTTTGTATATGATATTTGAGCATCTGCGCTCTTTCGTTGGCACCATATTTTTTAGCTAAAGCCTTCGCCCAAATACGACGCGCTACTCTACCAATAACAGCATACTCAGGATCTATTCCATTACTAAAAAAGAAGGATAAATTTGGACCAAATTCATTGATATCCATATTTCTACTCAAGTAATATTCTACAAAAGTAAATCCATTTGCTAGGGTAAAGGCCAGCTGTGTGATAGGATTTGCGCCAGCTTCAGCTATATGATATCCTGATATAGATACCGAATAAAAATTTCTAATTTTTTTCTCTATAAAATATTGTTGCACATCTCCCATCAAACGCAAAGCAAATTCAGTAGAAAAAATACACGTATTTTGAGCTTGATCTTCTTTAAGAATATCTGCTTGAACCGTACCTCTCACTTGTGCAAGTGTGGATGCTTTGATAGTTTCATATATATCTTTTGGCAAAACTTGGTCGCCTGTTACTCCAAGCAACATCAAACCTAGTCCATCATTTCCTTCTGGTAATTCTTCATTGTAGATGGGTTGAGTAGTGCCTTTTGCATCAAAAATAGCTTTGATTTTTGCTTTTACTTCAGCTTCAAGTCCATTTGCTTTGATGTATTTTTCACATTGTTGGTCTATAGCAGCATTCATAAAAAAACCTAACAACATTGGCGCAGGACCATTGATAGTCATACTTACTGAAGTTTTTGGATCTGCCAAATCAAAACCTGAATATAATTTTTTTGCATCATCTAAGCAACAAATACTTACACCACTATTACCAATTTTCCCATAAATATCTGGTCTATATTCTGGGTCGCGTCCATACAGAGTCACACTATCAAATGCTGTAGAAAGTCTTTTAGCTGGCATACCCAAACTCACATAGTGAAAACGTTTATTCGTTCTTTCTGGCCCACCTTCGCCTGCAAACATACGTGTGGGATCTTCGCCTTCACGCTTGAATGGATAGATGCCTGAGGTATATGGAAACTCACCAGGTACATTTTCTTGCAATGTCCAACGAAGTATTTCGCCCCAAGCTTTAAACTTAGGTAAAGCTACTTTTGGTACTTGAGTATGAGAGAGTGATTCGCTGTAATTTTTTATAGAGAGTACCTTGTCTCTTACTTTAAACTGGTAAACTTCATTTTTATACAATTGTTTTTTTGCATCCCATTCATCTATTAGTTTTTTATTTCTAGGATCGAGTAAGACTAAGGAATCTTCGTACAACTCTTGTATTCTTTTGATGAGTCTGTCTTTATCTTCTACGTTTGTGTTTTTGATATTTTCTATAGTTGTAAAATATCCATAGAGTTTATCAGCTATAGCACATTGTTCATTTACCCATTTGTCATAGCCTCTATTATTATCTGCTATTTCACTTAGGTATCTAGTTCTTTGTGGGGGTATTACAAATATTTTTTCACTCATTTCATCTGTAGCTTTGAACGATGAGTCTAAATGAAACTTATTTTTTTGTTTTAAAACATCCATCACCGCTTTATACAAATTATTCATACCTGGATCATTGAACTGCGATGCAATTGTACCAAAAACTGGCATTTCGTCAACAGGCTTATCAAATTGTTTATGATTTCGTTGAAACTGTTTACGTACATCACGAAGTGCATCTTGTGCACCACGCTTATCAAATTTATTGAGTGCGATCACATCTGCAAAATCAAGCATATCTATTTTTTCGAGTTGAGTAGCAGCACCATACTCTGGAGTCATCACATAAAGCGATGCATCACTGAACTCTGTAATCTCTGTATCGCTCTGTCCAATACCAGAAGTTTCGAGTATAATCAAATCAAAATCTGCCGCTTTAAGAATATCTAATGCTTCTTGCACATGTCCACTCAAAGCTAGATTTGCCTGACGTGTAGCCATAGAACGCATATACACTCTATCACTATTGATTGAGTTCATTCGTATTCTATCTCCTAGCAATGCGCCACCAGTCTTACGTTTAGAAGGATCTACAGAGATGATAGCGATATTTTTATCAGTAAAATCTACTAAGAATCTTCTAACCAATTCATCTACTAAAGATGATTTACCAGCTCCACCAGTGCCTGTGATACCAAGCACAGGAGTAGTACTTTTAGAAGCAATAGCTTTTATTTCATCCGTATATTTTTTATATTCTGCTGCATTATTTTCTGCACACGATATCAATTTAGCAATAGCTACCTTATTTTTTGAACTTATTTTTTTAGCTTCACCATTCATATTGCTGCCAGTAGGAAAATCGCTTTTTTGTACCAAATCGTTGATCATTCCTTGAAGACCCATTTCTCTACCATCATCTGGCGAATAAATACGAGTGATACCATAATCCATTAATTCTTTGATCTCAGACGGCAAAATCACCCCACCACCACCAGCAAATATTTTGATATGACCAGCACCTTTTTCTTTGAGCAAATCGTGCATGTATTTAAAATATTCATTGTGTCCACCTTGATAGCTCGTCATAGCTATAGCTTGAGCATCTTCTTGAATAGCAGTATCTACCACCTCTTGTACACTTCTATCATGTCCTAGGTGTATCACTTCTACTCCACTAGCTTGTATGATACGACGCATCACATTGATGGCAGCATCGTGTCCATCAAATAATGATGCTGCAGTTACTATTCTTACTTTATTTTTGGGTGTGTATGCTGCTACTTCTTGCATAGTATTCTATTTATATTATTGCAAATTTAATACACAATAGACAAACAAATATATTTTCTCTAGCTTTAGTATAAATTTGTAAAATGAAACATCTACACATTGTATCTTTCGATATACCATTTCCAGCAGATTATGGTGGAGTGATAGATGTTTTTTATAAGATAAAAGCACTTCATGAACTAGGCGTAGTTATTACGCTTCATTGCTTTGAGTATGGCGAAAGACAGCCTCAAAAAGAACTTGAAAATTATTGTAAAAATGTATTTTATTACAAAAGAACACGCAGCATTTTAGATTTGTTATCTAGCCAGCCATTTATAGTAAAAAGTAGAGAAAATAAGGAGCTACTAGCAAATTTGCTACTAGATAAGCATCCAATTCTTTTTGAAGGACTACATACATGTTTCTATTTAAATCATCCTTTATTGGAAAATAGATATAAAATGGTACGATGTCATAATATAGAACATGTGTATTATTACAGTCTATTTGAAAACACAAATAATTTGCTTAAACAGTTTTATTTTAAAAGTGAGAGTAAAAAATTAAAAAAATATGAATCTGTATTGAGTGCTGCAAATAAACTACTCTGTATTTCTGAAAATGATACAGTGCATTTTATAAAAATAAATAATCATTCAGAATATATTCCAGCATTTCATGGTAATGAACTTGTAAATTCTAATCTAGAATTTGATAACTATATATTGTACCATGCCAATCTTTGTGTAAGCGAGAATGAACAAATGGCTATTTATTTGATTCAGCATATTTTTACGAATAAAAATTACAACTACAAAATAGCGGGTAAAGAGCCTAGTAGTGCACTTCAAAAATTACTAGAAAATAAAACGAATATTGAATTAATTGCAAATCCAACGAATGATGTTTTAAACAATCTCATATCAAAAGCTAAAATAAACATTGTAACTTCTATGATAGATGCAGGCTTTAAATTGAAGCTCATCAATGCATTGTATCTGGGTGGTCACTGTATAGTAAATAAATCAAAAGATGAAGTACTCAAAAAAACAATTCACGAAGTTGATATAGAAAACAACGTAGATTTCAATAATCAAATTGATGAATTAATGCTTCTATCCTACAGCAATCAAGATAAAGAAGTAAGAAACAATTACTTAAATAATCAATTTTCCAATCATAATTCTGCAAAAATGATATTATTGGCATAGTAATTGTTAATTGAGTAAAACATTAAAATATTAGATATTTATAGAAATATTTAACAAATTTGATAAAACACATTTTTAAACCAAAAACCAAAAATTAAAAAACATGTTAAAAGAATTTAAAGAATTTGCAATGAAAGGTAGCTTAATTGATACAGCTATAGCTTTTGTAATGGGTGCTGCTTTTGCAGGAGTTTCTACATCATTTATTAATGGTATGTTCATGCCGCTAGTAGCAATGATATTCCAAGTAGGTGATATGAGTGGAATGAAATTAGTACTTAAAGATGCAGTAGTAGATGCTGCAGGTAAAGTAACTACACCTGAAACTGCAATTATGTATGGTACGTTCTTAGGAGCAGTTATCAATTTCTTAATTGTAGCATTTATTATGTTCTTAGTTGTAAAAGCTATGAATAAAATGAAAAAAGAAGAACCAGCTCCAGCTCTGGTTATTTCTTCTACAGATGCTTTATTGATGGAAATCAGAGATGGTTTGAAAAAATAATCTATCTAGAATCTAAAATAATGAATCCTGTTCAATACCTTTGAACAGGATTTTTTTATACAATAACTTATGATTTTAATAGATACGCATACCCATTTATACGATACTAGTTTTGATGCTGATATTTTTGATGTAATAAAAAAATCAAAAAATGCGGGAGTAATGCATGCATTATTGCCCAATATAGATGTAGAATCAATAAATGCATTGAAAAATTTAGTACTTAAGGATAGCGAATATTTCAAACCCATGATGGGCTTGCATCCATGTTCTGTAAATGAGAACTGGGGAAATGATTTAATGATCATCAAGAAAGAATTAGATGCGGGAAATTATATAGCTGTAGGTGAAATAGGACTTGACTTCCATTGGGACTTGACTCATAAAGATGCTCAAATACTGGCTTTTCGAGAACAATTGCAATGGGCTAAAGACAAAAAGTTACCTGTATCCATACATTCTAGAAAAGCGTATGCCGATATACTTAAAATTTTAAAAGAAGAAAAAACGGACAATTTACGCGGTGTACTACATTGTTTTGGAGGAGATTTAGCAGAAGCATACAAAGCGATAGAAATGGGATTTTATCTGGGTATCGGTGGAGTGGTGACCTATAAAAATGCTGGAATGGCTGAGATTGTGAAAGAAATAAATCTAGAGCATATTATTTTAGAAACAGATGCACCTTATCTACCACCAGTGCCTTACAGAGGCAAAAGGAACGAAAGTGCTTATATTTTTGAAATAGCATCTTTCATTGCAGATATAAAAAATAAAAGTGTAGAAGAAGTAGCTATGATCACTACACAAAATGCAAAGACACTATACAAATTCTAAACCAGTCAACAAAACTTATAATTCTTTTGTTGTACCTTTGTATCTTATAGTTCAAATTTTAATAATAAAAAATAATAGAGAGGTGTCCGAGTGGCTGAAGGAGCACGCTTGGAAAGCGTGTGTACGGGTAACTGTATCGAGGGTTCGAATCCCTTCCTCTCTGCAAAAAAACAGTTAATATTTTATGAAAATCCTTGCATTTGCAGCTAGTAATAGTTCAGAATCAATCAATAACAAACTTATACATTATACCACTTCACTTATTCAAAATCATGATATCGAACTAATAGATATCAATGCATATGAAGTAGTCATCTATAGCACCGAGAGACAAAAAAATGATGGTATACCTACAAAAATTCAGGAATTAGCTCAAAAAATTGACGGAGCAGATACGATTATAATTTCTTTTGCAGAACATAATGGAACTTATACAACAGCATTTAAAAATATCTTTGATTGGCTTTCAGTAATGAAAGAACGTAGTACATGGGGAGATAAAAATATGTTTTTGATGGCTACCTCTCCAGGACCAAGAGGCGGTATTGGTGTACTAGAAACTGCTGAAAAAAGATTTCCTTTCAATGGTGGTAAAGTGATAGCTACCTACTCGTTGCCTAGCTTTTCAAAAACATTTCATGACACTGAAGGTATCACCGACGAAGCTAAAAAACAAGAATTGCTAGAAACTATTGAAAGGATATTTTAAGCTTCCTCTATAGCATCCATTTTATTCAAATCAAAAAGTGTTTTTTTATTTTCTTTTCTTTCTGTGTAGGGCAATGAGAATTTTTTATTCCAAATAATTTCGTCGCATATCCAAGATGAACGACTATGTAGCTCTTGTCCATATGTTTCGCTAAAACCTTTGATCATGAGTATCAGTTCTAAGTTACTATCTTTAAAATCTTGTGCATTCATTTCATATAGAGGACTAGACTCATCAACCTCATGTACTATATTCCAGTTGAGAGGCATTGTCACTACTTTATCTGATTCCAATTTGAGTGTATGGTATTTTCTTTTATTGACTCCATCCTCATTTACAATAAATGTTACTAGCAATTTCACCTCTAGATCTAGCAATATATTATCTTGCTTATATGCTACACGCACCATGAGTTTGTTATTGGTTTTGGTAGGAACTATAACTGCAGCATTTGAAAACACAAAACCCATGCGTGACTTTATAAATCTACCATAAAATAAACCTGTAGCTAAAGAAAAACTCAGTAGACCTACTACCGCTTCTATACTTGAAATAAAATTGACCGAGGCACCTTTGGGAGCTAATGCTCCATATCCTACAGTTGTTAATGTTTGGGCACTGAAATAATAACATTGTGAAAACTCAAATAACCAAGAACCTGCAACCCCTCCAGCTATATGCTCAATACCAATAAAACAATAAATAAGTGCAAATAAGCAACTCATAATAAAGTAACCCGCAATAACTAATAAAATAAAATGACTCCATTTCATATCGATCAAATAATGATAAATATTTAACTCGCCACCGATACGCTCTACTCTAAATTTTCCGTCTTTACTTAGCGTTCTATTGGTGCTTTCTGCCTTTGAGCTAAAGCCAAGGTCATCTGCATTTCTATACTTTCGTACACGGTCTCTAAAATTAGTTCTTACAGACATTCTACATTTTTTTTAAAATCATATCACTAATGTGATTCCCTATACTCAATGATGATGTAGCTGCTGGTGAAGGCGCATTACAAACATTTATTACATTTTTATCATCATGAAAAACATAATCATCCAAAAGGGCTCCATCTCTGCCACAAGCCAATGCTCGAACACCTGCTCCACCTTCCACTAAATCTTCTTCAGTAAGTTCTGGTAAAAGTTTTTGCAGCGCACTAGTAAATGCAGATTTGAAAAAAGAACGACGATACTCGTCCATACCTTGTCTCCAAAATTTTGTAGCCATTTTCCTAAAACCAGGATAAGTAAGCGTTTCAAACAATTCGCCAAAATGAACATCTAGTTTTTTATACCCTTCTCTTCTAAATGCCAATACTGCATTGGGACCTGCTTCTATACCTCCTTTTATCATTCTAGTAAAATGCACTCCTAACCAAGGAAAACTTGGATCTGGCGCTGGATAAATTAAATTTTTCACTAAATATTCACGCTCTTTTCTTATTTTGAAATACTCGCCTCTAAAAGGTAATATTTGCATTCCTAAATCTTTTTCGTGTGTTTGTTGTGCTAGTTTATCACTATACAAACCTGCACAATTGACCATCAATGAAGCAATATAGGTTTTATTATTGGTGATAATATGACAATCACTTCCTTTATTTTCTATTTTAATTACTTTTTCGTTTAAGAAAATATCTGCACCCCACTCTTTAATATTTTTTGCATATGCTTCTGTCACTCCTGGAAAATCGACAATACCAGATTGAGGCACCCAAATTCCTTTAATTCCACCGACATGTGGCTCTATTTCTCTGAGCTGTTGAATATCCATTAGCTTGAGTCCATCCAATCCATTTTGAATACCTCTATCCATGATTATATCTAAGGTAGGAATCTGATGTTTTTCAGTAGCTACTATTATTTTGCCTGTTATTTCATATTTGATATTTTCTTTCTGGCAAAAATCTAAAAGCATTTTATAACCTTCTTTATTATTTTTTGCTCTAAGTCCTTCAGGTTTGTAATAGATACCCGAGTGTATTACTCCACTGTTATTACCCGTTTGGTGCTTACCTATTCTATCTTCTTTATCTAGAACTGCAATTTTGAGTCCTTTATTTTTTTCTAATAATTTGTAGGCAGTAGCTAGTCCCACTATACCAGCTCCAACTATGAGTATATCATATTTTTTTTCCATAATATATATTCTAACTATGCAAAGATAAAGAATAGTTGTATTATAAAGTTTTTGTCTATTTTTATAGCATGATAATCATAGATAATTTATTGATAAGCGAAGACATTATAGAAAAAGAATTTGTATGCAATCTATCTAGTTGCAAAGGTGCTTGCTGTGTATCTGGCGATAGTGGTGCTCCACTTGAAAAAGATGAACTAAATATACTCAAAAAAGAGTACAAAAACTATGAAAGCTTCATGACTGACAAAGGTAAAGCCATCATCAATGAACGTGGTTTTTATGAGTATGACGAAGATGATGAAAAATATAAAACTCCATTGATAGAAGGTGGCCCGTGTGCATACATCAACTATGATGAGAGCGACATAGCATACTGTGGCATAGAAAAAGCATATTTAGAAGGCAAAACAACTTTTAAAAAACCAATTTCTTGTCATTTATATCCAATAAGAGTTTCAAAACTAAAAAATGGTAGTGAAGCACTCAACTATGAAAAATGGAGCGTATGCAAAAGTGCTTGTTCTCTAGGTAAAAAACTGCAAGTGCCTGTCTATAAATTTTTAAAAGAACCCATCACTAGAAAGTATGGCGAAGAAGTCTATAATATGCTTGATGCCTTTGCGAATAGAGAGAAATAATTTTTAAATGTTGAATGTTGAATTTAATACAAAATATTTTCAATCGGAATAGTAACTATAATACAAAATTCTAAATTCATTTATTCAAAATTGCTTTTTATTCACATCTACTAAGTGTAAAGCTTCGCTTTAACAATATTTAAGTCAAACTATCTTTACATATACTATTTTGGCAAGATTATCGTTTATATATATTGAAACATAGAGCGTTGAGAAAACTTTACACATATATTTTTATTACCGGATTTTTATTAAGTCTAAACTATGTTTATGCTCAAAACAACTCAGCTTTCAAACCTAGCCATACTCGTATACTTTTCTTACTCGATGCAAGTGGCAGTATGAAAGAAAAATGGAATGATAAAACTAAATATGAAATATCTAAAGAACTTATCTATCATCTAGTAGATAGTTTACAAACTGCAAGTCCAGAAGTAGAAGTAGGCATTCGAATCTACGGACATCAGTACCCTCGAGCGGTACACAATTGTACAGATAGTAAATTAGAAATCCCTTTTGCAAAAAATAATGCTGAAAAAATAAAACAAGTACTAGATAAAATAACTCCTCAAGGCTACACTCCTATTGCACTGTCTCTTTTAGAAGCTGCAAAAGATTTTAGCTATGATACCACTGCTCTCAATGCAATAATTTTAGTAACAGATGGTGAAGAAATGTGTGATGGTAATCCTTGCGATGCTACTAAAGAACTTATCAAAAAGCGCATAGCTATCAAGCCTTTCATAATAGGATTAAATATAGCTAAAGATGTAGTAATAGATTTTAATTGTGTAGGAAATTACTATGATGCAAAAGACGAAAATTCATTTGATAGATTACTGAAAAATGTAACCGATCAGGCATTAAAAAACACAACACTTCAAATAAATTTATTAGACATAAAAAATCAACCTACTATTTCTAATATTGCTTTTACGCTGTATGACCACTATAGTGGAGCTATCAAGTATAATTTTATACATACGCTCAATGAACAAAATAATCCAGACACGCTTTATATAAATCCTGCAGGCACTTATGACATAGAAGTGCATAGTATTCCACCAGTAAAAAAATATAAAATAGAACTAGTGGCAGGCACACATAACATTATACCAATAGAAATGCCAATAGGCTACTTAAAACTAGCGATGGAAAATAAAAAAAGTATCGATAATATTCCATGTGTGATTCGTGAAGCGTATTCATCTGAGATTTTATATGTTCAAGATTTGAATGATAATGAAGCCTATATAAGAGGTGATTTTGATATTGATTTTCTTACATTGCCGCGCTATACCAAAAAACTGGTATATGTACCTGAAGAGAAAGAAAAAGAAATGACCATTCCAAAATCTGGCAAAGTACTATTTATGAATGTAGATGCTAGTATAGCGAGCATTTATGAAATAAAACTAGGAGAATTTAAAATGCTTTATGAATTTGATAAAGTAAAAGAAAAAGATGAATTGGAATTATTGCCAGGTAGATACGCTGTAGTCATGCGTCCAAAAAGCGCACCTAAAACCGATTTTACCAAAACAATATATTTTGATATTCAATCTGAAAAAACCACTAATGTGAATTTGAGATGATGAAGAAAAATAAATTTCCAATTTTCAATTATTCTATTATCATACTTTTAATAAGTATATTTTATTGTAATAATATATTTGCTCAAAACTTTTATACTACTTACGGAAAAGAACTTACTCGAATTTTATTTGTACTGGATGCTAGTGGTAGTATGCAATCTAAGTGGGGTAAGGACAGCAAATGGGAAACTGCTCAGCGTGTACTTGCAGATATATCTGATACACTCTCTAAAGTAGGAAATATTGAAACTGCTCTGCGTGTATATGGTCACCAACATATCATGATAGAAAAAAACTGTGATGATACCAAACTAGAAGTACCATTTGCAAAAAATAATGGTTCAGCTATACGAAAAAAACTATTGGCTATTCAACCAAAAGGAATAACTCCTATAGCACTTTCGCTTGAACAAGCTATCAATGACTTTCCTCAAACACCAGCACGAAACGTAATCATACTTATTACTGATGGAGCTGAGTCTTGTTTTAGAGACCCCTGTGAAGCCGCCTATCAACTACAATTACAAGGCATCACCCTAAAACCACTGATAGTAGGCATAGACCTACCGGAAGAGGCAAGAGAGAGTTATGAGTGTATAGGAAAATTGTTTAACTCAAAAACAGATTATGAATTTAAAGACCATATAGAAAGAGCAGTATACAGAGCTTTGGCTTCTGCAACACTTCAAGTAGAATTATTGGATGATAAAAACATGCCTACACAAACGAACTTAAATATGAGTTTTTATGATGCCTCATCGAACTATCTTCTGAAAAACTACTATCATACAATGGGCAAAGATGGAAAGCCAGACACTATAGATATAGACCCAATACCAAAATATAATATAGTAGTTCATACCATACCTCCAGTAAGAGTAGATAATATAGAATTTACTCCGCAAAAAAATAATATAGTGCGAATCCCTACTCCACAAGGATTTTTAGACTTTCAACTTACGGGAAGCATCATCAATCCTAGCTTGAAAGACAAAATAAAATGCATTGTAAAAGGTGGAGAATATGACCAAATAGTGAATGTTCAAAATTTTAATACTTCTGAAAAATATCTTGCAGGTAAATATCAATTAGAGATACTCACCCTACCTAGAACCATAATAAAAGATGCCACCATCACACATGGCAAAACAAAAACAATCAATATACCAGCACCTGGATTATTACAAATAAGCAAAACAGACCCCGCTTGGGGAGGGCTTTTTATATTTGAAAGCGGTTGGAAAGTAAAGAAAATATATGAACTAAAAGACGAATTGAAACTCGAAAGCATCTATCTACAACCAGGCAAATACAGAATCATATACCGAGCTAAAAAATCTAAAAGCATGCACCAAACTATAGATAAAGAGTTTGAAATAGTAAGTGGACAAACTGTAAATTTGAAATTATAAGAATTTATTGTAATTTAGTATCCAACTAATTGCGCATATGAAAGTAGCCATTTATGGAAGAGCTATAGCTCAAAAAGAAATCAAACACTTTGAACATCTATTAGATGTAATAAATTCTAATTCAATTGAAGCTATTATATATGAAGGATTCAACGATTTTCTTTCACAAAAAAGAAATATAAAAACTGCTTTAAATACTTTTACTCTTCATGAAAACCTACATACAAAAGTAGATGTATTGCTATCTATAGGTGGTGATGGTACTATATTAGATTCCGTTTCGTTTATCAAAGATTCAGGTATTCCTATTGTTGGAATTAATTTTGGCAGAATGGGATTTCTTGCAGCCACAAGTAATGATGATATAGAAAATGCTATAAAAGCACTACTCAATAAATCCTATACAGTAGTAGAAAGAGAACTTGTAGAAGTGTGTTGTGATAAAGCATTATTTGGTACTGAAAACTTTGGACTCAATGAATTTACATTGCAAAGAAAAAACACTTCTTCTATGATAAATATTGATGTATTTATCAATAATGAACACTTAAACACTTATTGGGCAGATGGTTTGATAGTGGCTACTCCAACGGGTTCTACAGGCTATTCATTAAGCTGTGGGGGACCTATTGTATATCCAAATTCTCAAAGTTTTATTATTACTCCAGTAGCACCACACAACTTGAATGTACGTCCTATGGTTGTGCCTAACGATGTAGAACTTAGATTTGAAGTAAGTGGTAGAGGCAATCGATTTTTGGCAACGCTTGATACTCGCGTTCAAAATATAGATAATACGTATAAAATATCTTTGAAGAAAGCTCCGTTTACTATCAAACTTATAAGACTAGATAATAAAACTTTTATAAACGCACTCCGCACCAAACTACTCTGGGGACTTGATAAGCGAAACTAATATGAGTGATTTTACTGATGATATAAACTTATCTATTTCAAATCTTGAAAAAGGGAATATAATCTTATACCCTTCAGATACTGTATGGGGTATAGGCTGTGATGCCACCAATGAAGAAGCTATAAAAAAAATATATGCACTCAAACAACGTGATGAACAAAAATCAATGATCGTTTTGGTAAAAGATATTGATATGTTATTGGATTATATTGAAAATGAAAACACCAATACAATCAAAGAAATGATTCAAAAGTATTCTGATAGACCTACTACTATTATTTATAAAAAACATAAGCATCTTGCATCCAACCTTTCAAATGATGGAAGCATAGCCATAAGAATCACCAATGAAAAATTTACTTATAATTTAATTGAGAAATTTGGAAAACCAATCGTTTCTACTTCAGCAAATATATCAGGAGAAGCTACTCCAATGCTTTTTAATGAAGTGTCATTGAGTATAAAAGAAGGTGTTGATTTTATAGTAAAATACAGACAAGAAGATTTAAGTACTGCAAATCCATCTAGAATTATTAGTTTTGAAAATAATACTATAAAAATAATCAGAGACTAAGTGAAGCTATCTATCATCATAGTTAACTATAACGTAAAATATTTTCTAGAGCAATGCCTGCTCTCAGTGCATGATGCTATCAAAAATATAGATGCAGAAGTATTTGTAGTAGACAATCATTCTCATGATGAAAGTGTGCAAATGGTGCAAGAAAAATTTCCTTGGGTACATTGTATAGCTAATGAAAAAAACACTGGATTTTCTGTAGCAAACAACCAAGCTATACATTTATCAAAAGGCGAGTATGTTTTATTATTGAATCCAGATACTGTAGTAGCCGAAGATACATTTCAAAAATGTATTGCTTACATGGATAACCATAAAAATATTGGTGGACTTGGCGTGAAAATGGTAGATGGAACTGGAGAGTTTTTACCTGAAAGCAAACGAGCATTACCAACACCATGGGTTTCTTTTTTTAAAATTAGTGGACTTTCTTCACTATTCCCTCTTTCAGAAAATCTAGCGAAATATCATTTAGGATATTTAGATAAAAATAAAAATCATGAAGTAGAAGTATTGAGTGGAGCTTATATGTTTATGAGAAAAGAAACATTAGATAAATGTGGCTATCTAGATGAATCTTTTTTTATGTATGGAGAAGATATAGACTTGAGTTATAGAATCATCAAAGCAGGATATAAAAATCATTATTTTGCAGATACTACTATCATTCATTATAAAGGAGAAAGTACTAAAAAAGGAAGCATCAATTATGTAAAAACTTTTTACGAAGCGATGATTCTTTTTGCAAAAAAACATTATACAAGTGGCCAAGCAAATATTTATACTAGCATAATTTATATTGCTATTATTTTAAAAGCTATACAAACCATGCTTTTTAGTGCCTTAAAAAACATTTGGTTACCTTTATTCGATTTTTGTTTTTCGTTTGTAGGCATGTTTTTGATCAAAGAACTTTGGGAAAATAAAATCATGCAAGATGATTCTTATTACAATCCATTATTCACTTATGTTTTCATACCGCTCTATATAATAGTATGGATGCTTTGTGGACTTTTTTCTGGCGCATACGACAAACCAATAAGACCCATAAATATTTTAAAAGGACTTGGAGTAGGTACTTTGATACTTACAGCAATATTTGGTTTATTGCCCAATGAGTATCGATATTCAAGGGCAATTATTCTCATCAGTGCTGTATGGGTTACACTGAGTTTTTATCTTAATAGATATTTGTTCTCTAAACTCAGTAAACACTCTGTAGTATTTGAAAATAATACTGAACAAAAAATAGCTATTGTAGGAGAACTCTCAGAGGCGAAGCGTGTATTGACTTTGCTCAATCAAGCAGGGGTGCAATTTTTCTTTTCAGGATTTATTAATCCAATGCATCAAACAAATAAAAATTATTTAGGCAATATCTCTCAAATAAAAACGCTTTGTAATTCGTTTAAAATAAATGAACTGATTTTTTGCAATGAGAGCATCTCTAATAAATTTATTATAGAACAGTTAACTAATCTATCTAATAAAGTCAATTTCAAAATAGTACCAAAAAATTCGGAGAGTATCATTGGTAGTAATTCAAAAAACACTTCAGGTGACTTGTATGCTATAGATACCAATCTAAAAATAGGATCATTTGCTCAAAAAAGAAATAAACGTATTTTTGATTTTGTGATGGCACTAATTTTACTGCTAATTGCTCCATTATTGCTTTTTATGAGTAAAAATATCATCACTACTTTCGCCAATATTATTTCTGTTTTATTGGGTACAAAAACCTGGATAGGTTATACTGCATCTCAATACACCTCAAGATATCAGCTTCCAAAGCTTAAAAATGCTGTTCTTGACAATAACTTATATAATCTAGACAATGAAAGTATTGATTTGTATAATCTTCAGTATGCGCGAGAGTACTCCATAGCAGAAGATTTCAAAATACTTAGAAATAAAATAAACAAGATTTAGAATCAACATATTTTTGAACTAAAACAATTCTTAGTTAGTTTTATGAATGAAATTATAAAGGAATATCTATTTACACCACATTTTACTAATATATATTGCAAAACACTATAACCTATTAATATTTTTGCCTTCGGCGACTTCTTTTTTCTTAATAAAAAAGAAGCAAAAAATCAAGTCTTTGAATCCTTTTATCACAAAAGCTACACATACTTATACTCATTAAAATAAGGTGTGGCATCAATTTTTATCTTTTGAGTACATTTGTCTGCCACACCATTTTAATGATGCATTATACCCAGCATATAAGTATGCTTGTTTTGTAGACAAAACCATTCAATGACTATAGGCAAATACGCAGAGACAATAGCTACTTATCTGGATAATCCAATATTAATATATAATTTTGGTTGCAAAATACAGAAATAGCTATAGAAAGATTAAAATCAAGAGTTTTAGAAGGTGGACATCATGTAGCTGAAGACATCATCATAAGACGATATCACAATGGTATAAATAACTTGTTTAATATTTATTTTTCTATTGTGGACGAATTGCTTATATTTGATAATTCAGAAGGAAAATTAGAATTGATTTGTAGTAAAAAAAATTTAGATTTAATTAATATAGTCAATCAAAATAAATTTAATAAATTAAAATCATATCATAATAGTCATGAATAATTTAAGCGAACAACAGAAAAAAATTATTGCAGGGTTAGATTTAATCTATCAAAGACTTCTAGAATATAAAAAGAAAATAAATAGCGATTTAGTAATCATAAAAGACAATAAAGTAGTACATATTAAACCATAATTTTTTTATGGTTATCTGAACTAAAACAATTCTTAGTTAGTTTTACATATATTATAAATCAAAAAATAAAATCATTATGTTATCAAAAGCACTCAATAAGGCACTCAACAAACAAGTACAACTTGAATTCGAATCATCAAACGTATACTTAGCTATGGCATCTTGGGCAGAACAAGAAGGCTATGAAGGTATTGCTAATTTTATGTATTTACATTCTGATGAAGAACGCATGCATATGCTTAAAATTTTTAAGTATATCAATGAACGAGGAGGTGAAGCAGAAGTACCAGCACTAGGTAAAGTAGAACATAAATACAAATCTGTAGTAGATATGTTTACAAATGTACTGAAACATGAAGTACATGTATCATCTGAAATAAATAACCTAGTAGATAGCTGTCTGAAAGAAAAAGACTATGCTACTCACAATATGCTTCAGTGGTATGTAGCAGAGCAAATGGAAGAAGAAAGACTAGCTCGTACACTTTTAGATAAACTGAAACTAATAGGTAATGACAAAAGTGGTATCTATATGTTTGATAGAGACTTGAATAGTGGTGGTGGTGAAGGTGGTGAAAAAGGATAATAAATAAATGTTTAAATAAAAAATGCCTGTCACACATAAGTAAGACAGGCATTTTCAGTTTATTCTATATTGTTTATTGTCACGCTAAGGCATTATCACCAACCACAAATCATCTATTCCTTAATAAATTTTCCATTTCCTATTACTTTATTTTCTTTGTTTAGTATTCGTATAAAATAAATTCCCTTGCTTAGTTCATTGATATTAAGTTGGTAAATCATCTCTCCGTCATAGACTCCTCGTTCCTCGGAGTGACAAAGTCCAATAACATTATTCCCAATAGCATCAAATATCTCAATTTGTATTTCACTTATATCTTTATACTTAAATCTTGATACTTCTACATTTATTACATCACTAGCAGGATTTGGATAAACACGAATCTCATTTTGAGCCTGCCACGCCTGTGGCGTGGGCTCTACCTCCACACTACTCCATCCACACCAATTGCTATCTACTATACAGCCATTGCTATCTACACGTAAGAGCCAACCTTGTTGTGGGATAAGACCAGATCCTAATGTAGGATTGTATTCACCTACAGCAATAATATCTCCATTTGATGCAATATCTAGATCATATAATCGAAAGAAATATGCAGATGAATCATGACCATAAGGTTTATAAAATTTACGCCAAATAACATCTCCATTTCTATCAGTCTTTTGAAGCCATCCTCCATTTATTACTCTTGTCCCTATAGTTTGTCCTCCATAACCGCAAGATATAAAATTGCCATCATTGGTTTCTTTTATATCAAAAAACTCACCTCCAGTATTCATAGAATCTGCTTTGTCATAACATTTTTCCCATTGTTTGGTAAAATCACTATTCCACTTGACTATATATGGATGAAAAGTAGCATAATCTTCTAATAGTACACCAGATGGCACTTCTCGTATCAATACTCTAGTGCCTACATAAGAGCCACAACTGATATAGCCTCCATCTCTAGTCTTTTGAAAACTATAGGCTGCTTGTCCGTTATTACTTGTATCTGTCCATTGCCATTTTTGAGCTCCAAGACTATCAGTGCGTATGAGTGTAGTTTTGTAGGTGAGCTTGTAATGTTCTCCCCAATCTGGGTATTCTTTATAACCTCCTATCACCATCAATACATCTCCACTATCTACTGCAATAATTGTTTGTGCTAGATTATTAGAAGCTATTGATACTATATTATAATTCAACTCCCGTATCTTATTACCTAATGTATCTATTTTGAGTAGTATAGCTTGTCGAGCATTTCCTTTACCACCAGTAGCATAATAATGATTAGCTTGTTTTACTATAGAAGTTAATGTGCCATTTGTTATTCCAGTAGGTATTGTAAAATATTTATTAATACTTAGACTCGTATCATAAAAACAAACTAGATAGTTTCTTAAAAAAGTGCCAGTATCTTCTGTATATCCACAAGTAATTATATTACCATCCAACAATAAAGATTTCCCATAATAAAAAGTACTTGTAAATGTAAAATATTGTACTGGTCTAAATGTATTATAATTACTTAATGTTCCATCATTATTAAATTTTGATATATAACTTTTTATACCAATTCCTGTAAGTAAAGATGTATCTGGATAATACCCTATAGTAAATATTTTATTATCATAAAAAGTAACATTATCTGGTACTGTATTTAAATTATTAAATAAAAATGATTTTGAATAATATTGGGAATAGGACTTAAGTCCTATTCCCATATTGATATAAAAAATTATGAATATAATGCGATACATTATTTGATTATACTTAATTTACCTTCTCCAAGTTTTATTCCATCACATACTACTCTATACAAATAATTACCGTTGCTCCAGTTTTTTGTATCTATATTGTGTATGTTTCTTTCTCCTACTATTTTGCTACTATGTACTATTTTGCCTAATAAATCTGTAATTGTAATAATACCATCTTGACTAATACATGGCAATTGATATTCTATGGTCACTAGTTCTCTTGCAGGATTTGGATATACTTTTATATAACTAGTTTCTATAGCTTTTGTATTGGCTTTATATGGATTGGCTCTACGCTGATTGTTTTCTGTAGGAAATTCTGGTTCTGTTTGATAAGCTCCATCATAGAAATAATTGAGTATACTTTGTGCTCGTTCTTTGATGATACGCCCTCCATTATTTGCCATAGATTGTAGGGCTTCTTTTACCCTGTGGTTGGTGTTGTATTTTTCACCAACCATATCATGACTATTCCTTAACAAATTTTCCATTTCCTATTACTCTATTTTCTTTATCTAGTATTCGTAAAAAATAAATTCCCTTATGTAGTTAGTTTATATTGATTTGGTAGTGTAGCACTCCATCATAGACTCCTCGTGCCTCGGAGTGACAATGATATGTAATAACTTCACTACGCAATATAAAATGAAAAAAGGAGAAATGCAAGTTATTGCACATAAAAAAAGCTACTACTTAAAAGTAATAGCTTTTTTATAATAGGATAAATTGTTTTTTAAAAAGTATGCACCACCAATCCGCTTCTTAGTTTTGGTTCAAACCAAGTAGTTTTGGGAGGCATCACATTGCCACTATCTGCTATGTTTATGAGTTGTTGTATGGTTACTGGATAGATAGCAAAAGCTATTTTCATTTCTCCACTATTTACTCTTTTTTCTAGTTCACCTAAGCCTCTTATACCGCCTACAAAATCTATTCTTTTGTCAGTTCTTTGGTCATGTACTCCAAGTATTGGCGACAATAAATTATCTGAAAGTACAGTGATATCTAGCACACCTATAGGGTCAGCATCATTGTATGTACCTGGTTTTGCAATCATTTTGTACCAAGTAGCATCATAGTAAAAACTAAACTCATGAAGTTTGCTTGGTTTATAAATAGTGCTACCTACTTTTTCTATATCAAATTTTTCAGATGCTTTAGTCATAAACTCATCAAAGGATAATCCATTTAAATCTTTCACTACTCTATTATAATCAATGATAGACAGCTGTGATGCAGGAAATAATACTGAAAGAAAATAATTATACTCTTCGTTACCTGTATGATTTGGATTTGCTTCTTTTCTTCTTTGTCCTACTTTAGCTGAAGATGCAGCTCTGTGGTGTCCATCTGCAATATATGTGTAAGGTACTTTTTCTTTAAATAGTTGTGTGATATTAGCCACTGTAGAAGCATCATCTACTACCCATAAAGTATGACCTACACCATCATCTGCCGTAAAATCATATACAGGAGCATTTTTGATAGCATTATTTACTATTTCATTTATTTCAGCTACATCATTATAGCAAGTAAATACTGGGCCTACATGCGCACTAAGCGTATCCATATGTTTGATACGGTCATTTTCTTTATCTGGTCGAGTAAACTCATGCTTTTTGATGATATCATTGAAATAATCTTCTATACCAGCACATACTACTAATCCGTATTGTTCGTGTGTGCCCATTCTTTGTTTATAGATATAGTAGTTTTCAGTAGCATCTTGCTCTAACCAACCATTTTTAATAAATAAATCTAAATTATCTTTTGCTTTAGTATATACTTTTTCGTCGTATAGATTGATGCTAGGATCTAAATCTACTTCTGGTTTATTGATTCTATAAAACGAATATTCATTATCGCCTTTTTCTGCTCTAGCTTCTTCACTATTAAGCACATCATATGGTTTGGCTGCTATTTTTTTCTCTAATCCTTTTTGTGGTCTGAATCCTTTAAATGGTTTGACAATTGCCATTTTATGTATATTTTAATGAAATGCAAAGATAGATATTAATTAGCTATAGAAAAAGTATCAAGTATTAAGAAATAAGATGCTAGATAGTAAAAATACTATAAACCTGACTGCCGTCAGGCAGTCTAATAACTTATAACTTTAAACTTTCGACTTTAAACTTAAAATCGTATATTAAAATAAACTGGAAGATGGTCGCTGTAGCCTCCTACAAAACGAGTTCCTGCATATATTCTATTTGTACTAACTACGCCATTTTTATCTGTATAAAGCATTTTCTCGTTGTAGTAAATTGTATATGGTACTCCACCAACTGCGCCTATACCGAGCCATCTGATTAGATTTTTACTCAGAATTATTTGATCTAGATTTCCCCACTCACCTTTATAAAAATGAGAACCTTTCACAACCTGACCCACTGGAGCTTCGCTGATATTGTACAAATCACTTTTGAAGTTGTCCATGTTTTTATAATCTACTGCTCCAAGCACTTGAGTGATACTTGCATTGGTAGGATAGTCATTAAAATCTCCCATGATGATGATATTCGCATTGGCATCTTTTTTCATGACATCATCTGTACTAGCTTTAAGTGTAGCTGCCGCTTTTAGCCTTTTATATTCGCTCTCCTTTTCTCCTTCTCTCCTACTTGGCCAGTGATTTACATATACATGAAGAATAGTACCATTATAGGTTTCAAAAGTAGCATGCAAGATCAGTCTTGTTCTGAAATCAGGTACTGTGTCTATAGACACATACAAATATTCTTCTTTTATGACTTTACAAATATCTTTATTGTATATCAAACCGACATCAATCCCTCGATCATCTGGAGAATTTTGATGAACAATTCCTAAATTAAATTTTTCTATACTAGGCTGTTTAATAAGGTCTTGAAGCACTCCTTTATTTTCTATTTCTGACAATCCAATAAATAATGGCGCGTCTTTTTCACAAATATTTGACAATACTTCTGAAGTTCTATCTAGATGTGTTTGGTATATTTTACTAGTATATTTATAAGTGCCATTTGGTAAAAACTCTGCATCATTGGTATATGGATCATCTATGGTATCAAAAAGATTTTCTATATTATAAAAAATCACTTTGTAAGTGGGTGCCATTCTCTTTGGCGAAGATGCATTTACTTGAAAAACTACTAATAATGCAAATAAAAATACTGCTAATTTCTTTGTCATATTTTTTTAAATTCAATTTCCTTGCCAAAGATAGAAGTATTCTATAAACTAAATATTATGAATTTGTGTTTTATTAGTAATTTTACGGAACTTAATCAGGAGTAAATGCATTCTATAAACTAAAAACTAAGCAGATGAAAGAAGTAAGTGTACAAGAATTGAAATCTATGATAGATAATCTAGAAGATTTTCAATTGATAGATGTGAGAGAGCCTCATGAAGCGGAAATATGTACTATAGGTGGACTGTTAATACCTATGAGTGAAATACCTGCAAATCTAGAGAAAATAGCTGCAGATAAAAAAGTAGTAATACATTGTAGAAGCGGTGCTAGAAGTGCCAATATTATTCAATGGCTAGAAGAAAATCATCATAAAGAAAATTTATACAATCTTAAAGGTGGAATTTTAGCATGGGCTAGAGAGATTGATACGAGTTTGACACAATATTAAAAACAATTCAATTTTAATTGGTATCAAAAGAAAACTTTGCTATAGAAGCAAATGCTATATCTGCGAATAAGCAAAAGCCCTTTTTAATAAGTGGTCCGTGCAGTGCAGAAACCGAAGAACAAGTGCATCAAACAATAGACGCACTCATACTTCACAATCCAAATATACATGTCATAAGAGCTGGAATATGGAAACCTAGAACTAGACCTGGAGCATTTGAAGGTATAGGTAAGGTAGGATTAAGTTGGCTGAAAGATGCATGTACAAAACATGATAAACCATGTACTGTAGAAGTAGCTAATAAAAGCCATGTGGAAGAAGCACTAGATGCTGGAATAGATATGTTATGGATAGGTGCTCGTACTACAGTAAATCCTTTTGGGGTGCAAGAAATAGCAGATGCTTTGAAAGGAGTAGATATTCCTATATTGATAAAAAATCCAGTCAATCCCGATATAGATTTATGGATTGGAGCTTTTGAACGATTGAACAAAGCAGGCATAAAAAATCTTACTGCTATTCATAGAGGATTTTCATCTTATACAAAATCGGAATATAGAAATAAACCAAACTGGGAAATACCTATAGAACTTAAAAGAAGATTTCCAGATTTGGCTATGATTTGTGATCCATCTCATATATGTGGTAGAAGAGATACCTTGCTCAAAGTAGCTCAAAAAGCTATGGATTTAAATTTTGATGGATTGATGATAGAGAGCCATATCAATCCTGATCAAGCTTGGAGCGATGCCAACCAACAAATAACTCCACTTCAACTCAAAGAACTACTTGAAAATATTGTATTAAGAGAAAATAAAATAGTAGACGAAGAAACAGACTTATCTCTAGTAGAAATGCGCAGCAAAATAGATAGAATAGACAACTATATCATAGAACTACTAGCCGAGCGAATGAGTATAAGTGAGGAAATTGGGAGCTATAAAGCGAAAAACAATATCACCATTTATCAGCCAAAAAGATGGTCGCAAATAGTAGATAGAATGCTGAAAATAGGCACTCAAAACGGCTTATCTGAGGCTTTTATTTTAAAACTCATACAACAAATAAATAAAGAGAGCATCAGACACCAAACAAATATCATGAACAAAAAAGATGCATAATAAATTTTGAATTTACGATTTTGCATTGTAAATTAGCATTATAAATTTATAAGTAAAAAGATTATTCACTATTTAAATAAAGAAAAATGTCATTAACCAATCAAAACAACAAGAAAGATAAGGATAAGAAAAAAGGTGGACCTGCAGCAAGCAAATTTAATATGACTGGAGGCAAAGGAGGCACTGTAAAATCTCAAACAACAGGCTCTAACAATGCAGCTACACGTTCTAAAGCAGCAGGAAGAGGTAGCTAAAAATCATCTTAAAATATTAAAAAAAATACCAAACGTTTGTTTGGTGTTTTTTTTTGCCTAACTTTGTTTGGTAATTATTAGTTGAATCAATGAATATCGAAAAACCCAAGAAAGGCGAACAAGCCATTATTATAAATTCACTAAAACTTTTTAGACAACAAAGTTTTCATAATACTAGTATGGAAGACATAGCAAAAAGCTGTGGCATACTCAAAGGCAGTCTATATCATTATTTCAAAAGCAAAGAAGACTTGATGTTTAGAGTGATTTCTTTTGTGCATTTATATTTTAAAGAAGAAGTATTTATACATGCATATAATGATAAAATAAGCGCAAAACAGAAACTAAAAAAACTATGCGATGCGAGTGAGCTTGTATTTTTCGATAAAAAAACAGGTAAACTATATGGCAATATAGGTGTGGAAAGTGCATTGGTAGTCCCTGAATTTAATCCAATAATTCGTGAATTTTTTCAAGATTTCTTCAACGCAGTAAAACATATCTATAAAGAAAAATATGGTGAAAAAATAGCCAATGAGCTAGCTGAAAGAAGTGTAGCAGAAGTAGAAGGCAGTATCATGCTTGCTCGTATTTTTAATGATAAAACCTATATCACTAATACGCATAAAAGAATCATTGCTAGGTTGGAGTAATTTTATTATGATAATGAAACTTCCCCTTTCTTAAATATACTCGTATAGTTATATAAAAGAGAGATTATAAAATTGGGAATAAAAGGAAAAATGAATATAATTAATTTATTCATGATACCAGAAATACAAAGTGCTTGATTTTTAAATAATGAATTCATTGCACAACTGGCAACGTATTCTGGTGTATGCATCACCCTTAATTTTTTTGCTAATTGTATGTTTACTTTTGCTGGATCGTATAATGCAGTAGCAGTTGCACCAGGCATAAGACAAGTAACAAATACATTGTGCGGATTCAATTCTGTTCTTAATGCTCTAGTAAAATATCTCATATAAGTTTTTGAAGGACCATACAAAGAAATGAATGGATAAGGCATAACTGCTGAGATAGACGAAACATTCAATATATATCCTTTTTTATTTTTCACCATTTCTTTTGAAAAATAATTGCATAAAAATGTAGGTGTATTGATATGAAGTTGTAAAATTTTTGATACGTCTGTGTCTTTTGCAAAAGCTATTTCAGAAAAAACTAAAATACCTGCATTATTTATGAGCACTTCTATATCTAAATTATTTTTTGTACAAAAATCGAATATATTTTTAGCAGCATCTTGTCTACTCAAATCTTCACAATATACTATACAATTTAATCTGTATTTAGTATCTAATACTATTTTAGCATTATTCAATCCTATCTCATCATTACTGACCAAAAGTAAATTATATTTCAATTGTGCTAGCTCATGACATATAGCCAAACCAATACCAGATGATGCACCTGTGACTAATGCTATTTTATGATTCATGATGAATTAGTTGGTGTTTATTACATTCAAAAGGTCCATTATACATCACTGCTATACAATGATTACAGGTATCACATATTGCCTGCTTTGTTTCATCACTTTTTATATCATTTATAAAACTTGGATTGCTTATTAATGCTCTCGCTATAGCTACAAAATCCATTCCTGCATCAAGTGCTTCATCTATATTTTTTTTAGACAATATTCCTCCCACATAAATTAATGGTAGTGATACATTTTTTCTAAAATATGTTGCATCATCCAAGAAATAATTTTCTTTAAAATCTAAACTTGGTATTAACTTATTGCCGAAAACTCGTGTAAATATACCCATCATTTTATTATCCATTTTTGATGCTAAAGTTTTTAGTGGCATATCTCCACGCATCACATACATAGGTGCTTTACTTACATAACCACCGCTTAATACTAATGCATGCACGCCTATTGTTTCCAGTTTTTTAGCAACTATCAATGCTTCTTCTTTATGCATACCCTCTTTAAATCCGTCATCCATATTCATTTTTACAATGACAGCAATTTTGTCTTTTGCTACCCCTAACACTTCTTCCATAACCATAGTCATAAATTTCATTCTATTTTCTATACTACCACCAAATTCGTCTCTGCGTGTATTTATATATGGAGATAAAAATTGACTTATCAAATATCCATGACCTGCATGAATTTCAATTGCATCCAATCCACAATCTATAGCTATTTGCGTTGCTTTTGCAAAGCTTAACGATATTTGTCGCATATCTTTTTGCGTCATCGCTTTAGCAAAACATGGAGCATATAAATTAATATGAGAAGTAGCGCTCCAAGGTCTTCGACCTATGAGTGAATATTTAGACATATTACCACAATGTCCTATTTGAATAGAAAGAGCAGTATCTTCTTGATGTATCTTATCTGCAAATAATTTCAAACTGGGTTTTAACGAATCATTGATTAATAATTGGTGAGGGAAAGACAAACCTGATTTTTCTACAGCTGCATATGCTATAGTAGTCATCGCTACTCCACCCCTAGCTACAGATAAATGATAATCGAGTAATTCATTACTGAGTTGATGTCCTGCACACATCCCTTCAAATGCAGCTGCTCGTATGCTTCTATTTTTAAGTAAAAGAGGTCCTATTTTGAAAGGTGTAAATAATGTTGACATTCAGATAAATTAATAGATTGTCAAAGATATTATTTAAGTAACTAAATATATTTAAAGATTAAAATACTATTTTATCTTTTATTTTGTATTTTTGTATCATAAAATTTATATAGCATGAATAAAATAGAATTAAAAGAAAAAATGATTAGCATTCAAAATGACTTAATCTTAAATCTCGAAAAAACTTTAAACGACTATAATACTGGTGCTGATTTAGATGAAGACAACACATTAGATATTGAGGATCTATCACATCAAGATGAGTTTAATGATATTAGAAATTCATTAAGTAGTAGATATAAAAATGCAAAAACTGATTTAGAGAATTTAAAAGACATGAATTTTGATGAATCTAATTCTATAGAGAAAGGTGCAATAGTGCAGTTGAATAAACTAAACTATGTAATAGGAATAGCTATACCTAAATTCAAGTTACATGACAAAACTTATGTAGGTATATCTGAAAATGCCCCAATAATCAAACATATGAAAAGTAAAAATATAGGAGAATCATTTATGTTTAATGATAAGAAATTTGTGATAAACGATATTCTATAATTCTATAACAACAATAGTCACCTACTTTTTTCTAGATTCTTTTCGCAAAACATTTAGTTTTTGCTTAGTTTCTTTATTAATTTTTTCAGTAGCAGCACTATAAGCTATAGAAGAAATATCTAATGTATTTTTTTCAATAAAATCTAAAGTTTCTTTTGGATAGATATTATAAATTTCTCTGAGCGTCCAGCCTATTCCTTTTTGTACATAATATGCATCGTCTTTTAATAATGGCTGTATAAAAGAAATCAGCTCTTCAAATGGCAATACTTTTTTGCGCTTACTAGCATACTCTAGAAGTCCTACAATTGATTGTCTTCGCTTCCAGAGATTTTCAGACTTATTCCATTTTTTATAGTAAGGCAAAATCCAATTAGGATTTTCTTCTAATACTTGAGCATATATTTTTGATAGATCATCACTATGCTCCCAACAGCTACACTTATCTACCCAATTGATGATTTTCTCAAATTCATTTTTACTTAGTGATTTATGCTGAAATGGATATATAGATAAACTCATAGATTCAAAATAAGAAGTATTATTCCATATAAAATCCCAAATAGCTAATTGGAGTTCTGCATCGTGCTCTTGAAACGAAAATACTTTTTGTTTGATAAATGCTCTGAGTGAAGGAACTGTATAATGAAACTTTTGAACAGAAGCATACTCTTTACTTTTGTTTTTAGAATTTAGCTCTATATAGCTCTCTAATTCTTTTAAATATTTATCCATAATAAAGAGTAAATATATAATTTTTCACATTAAATAACATGACCCAACAACAAGATATTTCTGTATATTTATAAAAATATTTAGGTAGGTAAATTTTTGAAAAATTTTACCAAACGTTTGTTTGGTAAATTGAAATAAATATACTTATATTTGAATCTCAAATTATACAACATTTAATTTATATATAATGATGAACGCATCAAATAGAAAAATAAAAAAAGTAGCCGTACTGGGTTCTGGAGTTATGGGTTCTCGTCTGGCTTGTCATTTTGCCAATATAGGACTACAAACCTACTTACTAGATATAGTGCCATTTGATTTAAAAGAAGAAGAAAAAACAATTCCTGCAGCACGAAATAGAATCGTAAATGCAGCACTAGATAGCACATTGAAATCAAATCCCTCTCCTATTTATGATAAAGCTTTTGCTTCTAGAATAAAAACTGGAAACTTTGATGACAATATGGAATGGATTAAAGACTGTGACTGGATACTTGAAGCAGTGGTAGAAAATATCGATATCAAAAAACAAGTTTTTGAAAAAGTAGAAAAATATAGAAAGCCTGGTACATTGATTACATCTAATACATCTGGTATTCCTATTCATCAAATGACAGAAGGCAGAAGTGAAGATTTCAAAAAATATTTTTGTGGTACACACTTTTTTAATCCACCAAGATATTTAAAACTTCTAGAAGTAATTCCTACACAATATACCGACCCAAGTGTAGTAGAATTCTTTATGCACTATGGTGCACGTTTTTTAGGCAAAACGATGGTACTTTGCAAAGATACGCCAGCATTTATTGCCAATAGAGTTGGAGTATTCAGCATCATGGCTATATTTCATTTGATGAAAGAAATGGATATGACTGTAGAGGAAATAGATGCACTTACTGGACCATTGATAGGCAAACCAAAATCTGCAACATTCCGTACTTGCGATGTGGTAGGTATAGATACTCTTGTAAAAGTAGCTAAGGGTGTATATGACAATTGTGGTGATGATGAAGCGCGTGATTTATTTCAAATACCTGATTATGTAAATAAATTGGTAGAGAATAAATGGTTTGGAGATAAGAGTGGACAAGGGTTTTACAAAAAAGAAAAAAGTGCAGCAGGCAAACAAATTTTAGCACTTGATGTAAAATCTTTTGAATATAAAGCAAGTGAAAAACCAAAATTTGCTTGTATAGCAGCTACAAAACCAATCGAAAATCTTAAAGAAAGATTGGTGGCGCTCAATAAACAAAGTGATAAAGGTGCCGAGTTTTTAAAGAAACTTGGATATCATTTATATAAATATGTTTCTAACCGTGTACCAGAAATATCTGATGAAGTATATCGTCTAGATGATGCTATGTGTGCTGGTTTTGGATGGGAAATAGGTCCATTTGAAAACTGGGATGTACTAGGTGTAGAAAGAACTGTAAAAGCTATGAAAGAAGCAGGTTTTGCTCCTGCTCCATGGATAGATGAAATGCTAGCTGGTGGAAATACTTCTTTTTACAAAATAGAAAAAGGAGTAAAGTTCTATTACGATATGCTCAGTAAATCTTACAAACAAATACCTGGTCAAGATAAATTTATAAAACTTGATAACCTACGTGCCAATGCTCCAGTATGGAAAAGCAGTGCATGTACACTTCACGATTTAGGTGATGGCATTTTGAATCTAGAGTGGAACACAAAAATGAATTCTATAGGTGGTGAAGTGATAGAGGGCGTAAATAAAGCAATAGAGATAGCAGAAAAAGATTGGAAAGGTTTAGTAATTGCTAACGAAGGAACTCAAGCATTTTCAGCAGGTGCAAATATCGGTATGATATTTATGCTTGCTATCGATGAAGAATGGGATGAATTAAATTTTGCAATAGCAGCATTCCAAAATACGATGATGCGTGTACGCTATTCATCCATACCTGTTGTGATAGCTCCGCATTCATTGACACTTGGTGGTGCATGCGAAATGACCATGCATAGTGACGCAGCTATACTTGCAGCAGAAACATATATAGGACTTGTAGAAGTAGGTGTGGGTGTGATACCTGGTGGTGGTGGCACCAAAGAAATGGCACTAAGAGCTTCAGATGCATACTATAATGGCGATCCACAATTGCCTACTATTTTTGAAAAATTCACTACAATAGCTACTGCAAAAGTTGCTACATCTGCATATGAAGGTTTTGGAATTGGAGTGCTCGATAAAAAGAAAGATAGTGTATGTGTAAACGCAGATATGCGTATCATGGAAGCAAAGAAAAAAGCACTTGAACTGTCTGATTTAGGATATGTACAACCTATGCAAAGAACAGATATAGAAGTATTAGGTAGAACTGGATTGGGTGCATTATATTCTGGTGCTACTTCATTCAATATAGGTGGATATGCTACAGAACACGATGTGAAAGTTGCTAGAAAACTAGCTTATGTAATGTGTGGTGGAGATTTAAGTGAGAAAACTAAAGTAAGTGAACAATATTTATTGGATTTAGAAAGAGAAGCGTTCTTAAGTTTATGTGGCGAAAAGAAAACATTAGAAAGACTACAAAGTATATTGACTACAGGAAAACCGCTTAGAAACTAGATAATAGACATTAGATATTAGACGCTAGATATTAGACACTAGATATTAGATAAATAAATTAAAAAATAATATAACCATGTATCTTGATACTTATATCTTGATACTTAATACTAAAAAAAATGGAAGCATACATCGTAAAAGGATTTAGGACAGCAGTAGGTAAAGCAGGTAAAGGTGGTTTCAGATTTATGAGCCCTGTAGATTTGGGAGCTATGGTAATCAATCATCTTCTAACTACTACACCAGAATTGGACCCTACAAGAATAGACGATTTAATAGTAGGCAATGCAGTACCTGAAGCAGAACAAGGTTTACAAATGGCTCGTTGGGTAGGACTTCGTTCTAACTTGCCTCAATCTGTAGGTGGAGTGACAGTGAATAGATACTGTGGTAGTGGTGTAGAAACACTCGCTATGGCATCAGCAAAAATAAAAGCTGGAATGGCTGATTGTATTATTGCAGGAGGAACAGAAAGTATGAGTTTGGTTCCTACAATTGGTTTTAAAACAGTACCTAACTATGAAATCGCAAATGCACATCCAGACTATTACATCGGTATGGGATTGACAGCAGAACTAGTAGCTGAAAAATATGGCATCACACGCGAAGAGCAAGATTTATTTTCGTTTAATTCGCATCAAAAAGCATTGAAAGCTATAGCTGATGGGAAATTTAAAGATGAGATAGTGCCTATAGAAGTAGAGCAAGTGTACTATGAAAATGGCAAAAAGAAAACTAAAAAATATATTGTAGATACAGATGAAGGGCCTAGAAAAGACACTAGCTTGGAAGGTTTAGCAAAACTAAAACCTGTTTTTAAATTGAATGGTTCTGTAACAGCTGGTAACTCTTCACAAACCAGTGATGGTGCATCTTTTTGTATAGTGATGAGCGAAAGAATGGTAAAAGAACTGAACCTTACTCCTATTGCACGAGTTATCACTTCAGCTACAGTAGGTGTAGATCCTAGATTAATGGGTATAGGTCCAGTAGCAGCAATTCCTCGTGCATTGCAATTAGCAGGTCTTAAAATGAATGACATTGATTTAATTGAACTCAATGAAGCTTTTGCTGCACAATCACTTGGTGTTTTAAAAACACTATCAGATATCAATCCTGAAATAGTAAATGTAAACGGTGGCGCTATAGCGCTTGGTCATCCACTAGGTTGTAGTGGCACTAAACTAAGTGTTCAACTATTTAATGAACTACGTAGAAGAAATAAAAAATACGGAATGGTGAGTGCATGCATCGGTGGCGGGCAAGGAATTGCAGGCATCTATGAGTTATTGAATTAAGATTTTTTTCAGAAAATATTTCCTACCTCCAAGTAATCACTTGGAGGTTTTTTTATTTAGTTGACAAATAGATAATATTTAATTAATATTGTATACAAAACATAATAATAGCATGAACAAAATTTTACAAATTATTTTTTTTATATTTTTTATTTCCATAAATATAAATGCTCAGTCATGGAATTGGGTAAATACTATTGGTACATCTGGCTCTGATAAAGTCATCAACGTAAGAAGTGATGCATCAAGTAATGTAGTAGTATCCGGATATTTCTCTGAAGATGTAAATCTTGGTAATGGAGTGTTACTCACTAGAACAACCACAGGAGGCTCAAGCAAAGAAGCATTTGTAGCAAAGTATGACTCTAATGGAATATGTCAGTGGGCGAAATCTGCTGGTGGTTGGTTTGATGATCGAGTATTGGGAATGGACTTAGATAATGATGGAAATGTATACATCACAGGTACTTGTTGGTTTAGTATTCAAATGGGACCATTTTACGTAAATGACCCGACGGGTAGTTCTTGCTGTGACCAGACATTCGTGGCTAAGCTTGATAAAAACGGCAATTGGATTTGGACAAATATGGCAGGTGGATTTGGTGATGACCAAGGACTAGATATGGTAACTGATGCCGTAGGTAATAGTTACATAGCTGGTTTTATGGCAGATGATGCGGGTATAGTTCTCAATGGCTCTGGTACAGCTACTTTTATTGCTCCTACTAATCTTGGCTCACAAGTATACAACTATTGGGTGGCAAAAATAGATAGTGGAGGAGTTTGGCGTTGGGGTCGTTCTTTTGGAAACTTACCATGGGATCCAGATCATTTTAAATATGTAGAAAGAGATAATGCTATAGCTATGGATGGAGAAGGAAATCTATATATAGCTGGTGGGTTTGATGGCACTAGACAATTTGGTAATGATACACTTACTTCAAATGGAGGAACTGATATCTTTTTGATGAGCTATGATACAAGTGGTAATTTCAGATGGGCAATCAGTGGTGGTAGTGAAAAAGATGATTGGTGCAATGGTGTAGCTGCAGATAGTTTGGGTCATGTGTATATCACTGGTGAACATAGAGATTCTTTTAATTTCGGTTCAGTATATATAAAAAATTATGACAAGCGAGATGTATTTGTAGCAAAATTTGATGCTAATAACGGTACTTGTATATGGGGCAAAAGAGCAGGAAGTAAAGTAGGAAGCGAAAGAGGGAATGATGTATTTGCTAATAGACATTGCAAAGTATATGTAGTAGGTGATATAGGTGAGAAATCTAATTTTGGTGGCGATATCGAAACTGATAGTACAGGAAGTATCAATTCATTTTTAGCTAGAATATCTGTAGATGGTGATTGGATGTGGGCTGTCACTGGTGGTAGTAGCGACAGTAATGATAGATGCAATGCTGTAGCAGTAGCTCCCAACCAAGCTATTTATATAGGTGGCAATTTTAAACTTCCTGCAACTTACGGACTAATCAATGTACCAAACGCTGGCAAAACAGATGGATTTTTCTCTGCATTGCGAGACGTGAGTCAACTAGATACATGTGGCGAAGTATCTCCTAATAGTATATTCAATAATTTCAATGATGCTTTAGTAAAAGTATATCCAAATCCTGCTTCAGATTTTATCTATATTGAAACTATTGAAGATATAAATTCAACATTGGTTGATATAAACGGAAAAATAATTTTTGCAACAAAAGAAAAAACCATAGATATAAGTAAGCTTACAAAAGGCATGTATATACTTCGCATTGAAAATAAATCAAAAGAATTTACACAAAAGAAAATAGTGATAAATTAAATAAATTTCTATACACACATAAAACACAAAAGGCTGTACTAGAATATCTAGACAGCCTTTTTTTAATCAAAAACTACATCAATTTGTTTTCATGACTTTTGAAGTGGCTTCGAAATTTTTATGTTTTAAATGAATAAAATACATTCCTTCGCTTTCATTGCTTATATCTATATTGATAGCTGTGCTATATGATTCGTTTTTATTATAAACTACTTTTCCCCTAATATCCGTAATATATACAAGCATAGGAGTATTATAAATTTCAGGTGATAGATTTATATTATAGTTTCCTTCATTAATATTATTGATGATATGAAAATATTTTTTTGAATTCTCTGGAGTATTTATTCCTACAGAAGCATCGCATTTGTCACTTCTAGAAAGTTCAAAACGTTCTGTATTCATTACCTCTTGCATCACTTTCACTTGACCTTTACTAAAACTAGTCATACATCCGTCATCTACATAGTCCATATAGTTCATATACATTTCTCCATTGGCATCACTACCGCAAGTATTATTGGGTCTGTGAGGAAAACTAGGGCACCCAAAATTTTTATCTAATTGTGGAGGTGTATCTGCTATTCTATCATCTCCACATATAGCATCTCCCCAAATATGACGCAAACCTAACCAGTGACCAATCTCATGTACTGTTGTGCGTGCCATAGGTCTGTAGATGTACCTATCCCACCAAAACTTGTATATCCAATAACCAATCCATCTGCAAAAGGATCATCAGCTATAGAAAAAGGGAAACGTGCATAGCCCAATACTGGACCTGCTAAATTGCATACCCAAATATTTAAATACTTAGCTGGATCCCATGCATCTACTCCTCCAAAACTAGACAACTTCACATTTTCAGATGTGCCAGCATCCAAATCAAATAAAGTTTGTGATGTGTAATTTCTAGTAATGCCTGTTGTAGGATTTAGGTTATCGTCTACTACAGCCAAACAAAACTCAAAAGTAGGGTTTCCAACAATGTTATATAGTTGATATGATGATGGCAAGGAATCTGGATTTCTATTATTAAAATCTCTATTAAGTGCATCTATTTGAGACATCACTTGCGCATCTGATATATTTTGCACTGGAGTATTATATACTATATGCACTACTATTGGTATTCTTATTATACCATCTGTCTTATTACTTACTTCAATATTCTCTCTTAGTGAAGTAATATTCATTCTATCTTCAAATTTATTTTTTTCTGAAATCAATTCGGGATGCTCACTTAATATTTTTTCTAAATACTGCATACTTCCACAAGTATTTTGTGCAGTAAGATTTATGAAAAGAATAGTTAAAAAAAGTAGTGTAAAAAGTTTCGTTTTCATAGCTTTTGATTTTATAAAAGCAAATGTATTTGTACAATTGTCATAATACAATACATAGATTATTATTTTACAATTTGATGACAGATAAATGACAAGAGTGTGACTTTATACTTAAAACCAATTATAAATTTATATCTTTATAAATATCTAATAAAGTATCACTAATATAAAACAATCATAATCTAAATGCAATCCATCTTCACACATACATACAATTCTCCACTAGGCGAAATCATATTGGGTGATTTTGAAGGGAAATTAGTATTGGCAGATTGGAAGTATAGAAAGATGCGCTCAAGTATTGATAAGCGAATTCAAGATGGATGTAGCACTGATTATCTAGAGAACAAAACAGACTTACATCAATTATGTATACAACAATTAGATGAGTATTTCCAAAATAAAAGAACGACATTTGATATTCCTCTTTTACTTATAGGCAGTGATTTTCAAAAACAAGTATGGAATGAATTACTAAATATTCCTTTCGGAAAAACATCTTCGTATCTAGCACTTTCACAAAAACTAAATAATGAAAAAGCGATTCGTGCAGTAGCTAGTGCGAATGGAGCAAATGCAATTTCTATTATTATTCCATGTCATCGTATCATCGGCTCTGATGGTGATTTGGTAGGCTATGCTGGTGGTCTATCTGCAAAGAAAAAATTGCTGCAACTAGAAAATAGCTTTAATCAATTGGAAATGAATTTTTAGAATAATTGTCAAAAGAATAAATATTTGATTATGTAAATTTTATTTTTACTCAAAGTTCTCAAAGAAGACACAAAGTTCTCAAAGAAATTCATTGATTATTTACTTCACCACTTTCTTTCTCAATATATATCTGCCATTTGATATTTGTAAATAATAAAATCCAGAAGTAAGTTGAGAAATATCAATAGCATGAATATCATTATTTACATCTAGTATTTTATTTAGAACAGATTTACCAGCATTATCTATCAGCTCTATTTTCACTTGATTATTTCTAATAGATTTAAAATCTATATTTATAAAATCTACAGCAGGATTTGGGTAAACAGAAATATTATTTTCAAAATTATTTTGAGAAAAACCTACTCCATACAATGGTGCTTTCTCAGCTAAATCTGGTCTTAATGTAATAAGGTTTACCAGCATGATTGCAGCTTGCTCTTGAGTAAACATATTTTGACAGTGCTCATCACTATAGTCCATAAAGTTTTCTATCATATCAGGGTAATCAACTCCTACATCTACACAAGTATTTTTAGTGGTATCACAATCAAAATTACTTGCCGCTCCTGCTTTTGGAGTATCGTCTATACCATCATCTTCTGCGCATAAGTCTTCATCTGCCCATATATGTCTGAGTCCTAAATAATGTCCCACTTCATGCACACATGTTCTACCTGGCGCTACACCTGGATCTATCACATATGGGTTGTTTCTACCAAATGCAGTATAGTCTATCACTACTCCTTGTTTTGCAGAATCTGTATAGCTAGCCGCATCCCAGTTTGCTGCTCCAGTTGGTGGATATGCATAACCCAAAACACCTAAAGGAATAGTATTCAAATTACACACCCAAATATTCAAGTATTTATCTGTGTTCCATGGCGCATCTCCTTCATCAGGATTTTTCACATTGTCTTGAAAAGCGTTAAAACCTACAAAAGGAATCGCTGGTGTACCTGTCTTTCTTATTATACCTGTTGTAGGATTTCCAGTAGGATCTGTAGTTGCTAAATAAAATTGAAAATTTAAACTTCCTGCAATTGGTTTAAATACAGCTCTCGTTTGAGTGCTATCACTATTCCATCTATTATAGTCATTATTTAATACTTCTATTTGAGAAAAAACTAATGAATCAGGAAGATTTTCGTTGGGTGCAGTATGTACAATATGAACTACTACTGGTATTCTGTAGAGTGTATCACTATTTACAGCTCTTGATGATTTCATTTCCTCTACTATTCTTTTCGATTGCTCAAACATTGCATTTACTCTAGCTTTATATCCAGGATGCAAACTCTCTTCTTGCTCTATCACATCTACAGTTCTACAAGGATTGACCAATTGTGCTTTTATAATATTAGATGATACTAAGATAATAGTTAATACAATAAATATTTTTTGTTTAATTTTTTTCATTGAATAATTATTTTGTTATGAATAGTTTTTTAGTAATAGAATGAAGATGTTGTGTTTTTATTTCTAGATAATATAATCCCGACTGTATAGATTGAATATTTATTTTATCTTGACTATTTTCTACAAAACCTATCTCTACTAATTGTCCTAAATTATTTTTCAATATATATTTACATGGATAAATACATTCATCATTTGACTGTATACTTACAAAATCATTTGCAGGATTTGGATATACCATGATATTATTTGACAGTATAACTTCTTCATCTATTCCTACTCCATATGTTTTTATATTGATATTATCTAGATAAAGTACATTACCCCAACCAGACTTATTCTCAAATTTAAACTGAATATTCTCTGCATTGATGTATGGATTCAAATCTATCTTTTCTGTTTTCCATTGTGTACTTGTAGGTGTAAATAAAATATTTGTTTCACTTTGTGTAGCAAGTGTACTTCCTCCTTTACGCCAAAGCTGTATCCATGTATGACCACAATCAAGTGTAGCAAATACCGTGAGTGTATCATTTCTTGTACTTGTTCTATTAGCATAGGCTACATCGAAATTCAAATATGGGAAATTAGTATTTTTTAAATTATAAGATGCTGTAAGCAAATTATCTTTTCTATTAGTTGGATTGCTCCCATTATCAAAATTATCTATACTCATAGATTGTCCGCTAGTGCTATATCCACCTATTGATGTATTTATTGACCAAGTTCTATCACCATTTGGATTTTCAACACTCCAACCGGTAGGCAAAATAGAAGATTCAAAACCTTCTGAAATAGGTGTATTCTGTCCTATTGATGCTGTGCCTGTCACATAAAAATTTTTAGTAGCATTATCATTCAATGCATAATCATCATCACCACCACCGTTGGCATTAAATAAAAATATACTAAACGTATGTGCTCCAGTAGCCACATTTTCTATAGGCAAAGTAAACGAACCTATTTTTCTTGGTGCAAGATTTCCATACCATTTTGCAGATTTATTCGTACCTCCATCTATATTATATATTATCTCTAGATAAGTAATATTTTGCGAACCATTATTTTTAAATCGGATAACAGGCAATAAATTATTAGCACAATTAGTATCAGATGGCGATACCATATCTTCATATGCCGCATCAAGATTCAAATTGCATACACTTGATGCAGCAAGTAATTGACCTCTTTGAGAAAGCAAAGCTGCCCGAGCTCTATCTACTTGACCTTGTGAGAACATCACCTTTGCAGAATCATCTACATAATCCATATAATTCATAAAAAGATTTTGTGCCGAACAACTCACTTGTGGATGTGTAGGTCTACCATAATATTCTATTCGTTGATTAGGGGTATCACCCACAGAGTCACTACCTGCACATTCGTTTGGTTCGCCACCATCATCGCCCCAAATATGATATAGTCCCATCCAGTGACCTGTTTCATGTGTAGCCACTCTACCCATTTCATTACCAGTATTGATAACACCTGTTGTGCCTACGCAATCATACCTGAGTACCACTCCATCTGTACTAGGACTCATACCTGGAAACTGTGCATAGCCCAATACTCCATTCAAATCTCCTGTAAATCGTGCCGTCCAAATATTATAATATTGATTTGGATTCCAAATGGTATTTGGCTTTCCATTAGTCTCAAGCATAGTTCTATCCCACTGTGCTATGCCTAGATTATGACGCACTATACCACTAAACACATTTCCAGATTCATCAAATCTAGCTAAACAAAATTCTACTTGCATATTACCTAGCAATGGTTTGAAAACCGCTGGTATTCTATTCGTATCTACATTTCTATTATTAAAATCTCTATTGAGTGCATCGAGTTGCGAGAGTATTTGTTCATCAGTGATATTCTCTCCAGTACCATACGCATCGCCATTGTGCAATACATGAAATACGACTGGAATAGTGAGAATACTAGCTCTACTACCTTCATTTATTTTTTCTTGTATTTGTCTTTCTATATCTTCAAGATGTGTTTTTAAACGAGGATTGCTTTGGAGTTGTTCTTTCAGATTTTCTGTAGTAGCACAATAGTGAGATTGACTAAAACTAAACGAATATATAGCTATAGAAAATAGTAGTAAAATATGTTTCATTAATTGATGTTATAAAACAAAAATACTAGTTTTTAGGGAGAATATTTGAATGAATTTATTTTGTAAAAACTAATTATTTATTAGAGCTATTTCCTGCTATGCGCTTGTATCTCTGCTTACTTTGTAGCAGAGGATTCCGAACATTCGGAACGCTTCTATCAGGGCTAGTAGAAGCAGGTGTGGCTTTGTAACCAAGGGGTTTAAACCCCTTGCAAAAAATCCCTTGCTGAAAACTGACTATATTATATCATCCTCACCACTCGCTCCAATCCACTTATCAAAGTATCTACTTCTTCTTTAGTATTATAAAAAGAAAATGAAGCTCTGCATGTACCGCCTTCTAGCGAAAGACTTTCCATCAGTGGCATACAACAATGATGACCTGTGCGTATAGCTATGCCCATTTTATCAAGTAGCACACCTACATCATACGTATGAATGTTTTCTATCACAAAAGAAATCACCGATGCTTTATTATTTGCAGTACCTATGATTCGTAGTCCGTTTATTTGTTGTATTTTTTCGGTAGCATATTGTAGCAATGCTGTTTCTTGCTTTTGTATAAAATCAAATCCTACAGATTCTACATATTTTATGGCTACTCCCAAGCCTATCACACCAGCTATATTAGGTGTACCTGCTTCAAATTTGTAGGGCAAATCATTGAAGGTTGTAGTTTCATAACTTACCGTTTTTATCATCTCACCACCATAGTGAAATGGATTCATTTCATTTAGTATAGATTCTTTAGCATACAAAACTCCGATGCCTGTTGGTCCAAATAATTTATGACCAGAAAATACAAAAAAATCCGCATCGAGTGCTTGTACATCTATAAAAGCATGTGCCACAGCCTGCGCTCCATCTATCAATACTTTAGCACCAAACAAGTGCGCTTTTTCTATGATATCTTTTACAGGATTGATAGTACCTAGCGAATTAGAGGTGTGCACACAACAAACCAGTTTAGTTTTTACACTAAGTTGCTTGTAATAAATATCCATCATCAATTCTCCATGTTCATTGATAGGTATTATTAATAGCTTCGCTTTTTTCTGAGTGCAGAGTTGTTGCCAAGGCACTAAATTGCTATGATGTTCTAGTGCAGAAATAATTATTTCATCACCTTCATGTATGTTATGCATTGCCCAACTATACATCACTAAATTGATTCCTTCAGTAGTTCCTCTAGTAAAATTTATTTCATGTCTATATTTTGCATTTAGAAATTTCTGAATCGTATCTCTAGAGTTTTCGTATAGTTCTGTAGCATTGCTTGCAAGAGTATGAGCGCTTCTATGTATATTGCTATTGGTATGTGTATAATAATTTGAGATTGCATCTATCACTACTTGTGGCTTTTGAGTAGTAGCTGCATTGTCTAAATAAACGAGAGGTTTGTTATTTACCTTTTCGTTTAGTATCGGAAAATCTTTCCTTATATTATCAAGTTCAATGTTCAATATTATTAGTTCAAAGTTTAATGTTCAATGTTTAAAGTTCAATGTTTAAAGTTTCAAGTTATTTGCCTTATCTCTATACATACCCCTTACCTTCAGCTAAAGCGGAACAGGCTCTCTCAAAAGGAGAATTAATTTCGTAAAATATTTATTTTATTAGTTCTTGGTTCATACATCTAATACTTTTGCTCTTGTTTCTTGTTTCTTGTTTCTTGGCTCTTAGCTCCTATTTCTTGTTTCTTATATCTTGGCTCTTTAATCTAATATCTAGCGTCTAGTATCTAATGTCTGCATCCAACGCTCTCTCTATCGCTTTCTCAACATAAGTCTTCACAGCTTCATTGTCCAGCTTTTCTATTACTTCATTAGCAAATGCAACAGTAAGCATAGACTTAGCTGTAGCTTTACTGATACCTCTAGCTATCAAATAAAATAACGCATTTTCATCAATATTACCTATAGCAGCACCATGACTACACTTTACATCATCTGCAAATATTTCTAATTGTGGTTTGGTATAAATGTTCGCATTTTTTGAAAGCAGTAAATTTTTATTGGATTGATATGCATCTGTTTTTTGAGCATCTACATGTACATGTATTTTACCATTAAAAACTCCAGTACCTTCATCATTCATCACACCTCTATACAACTGAAAACTACTGCAGTGTGGCAACTTATGTTCTATCTTCAAATGATTATCTATGATACTTTTTTTAGAGGCTAAATAAATAGCTTTTGTATCACAAGTAAGCCCTGGTGCATTCATAGCAATATGCAAATTATTCCTAACTAGTGCTCCACTATCTGAGTAAGTAAATACATCACAATTAGCATCACGTTCTTGTGCTATTTCCCAAGTATTCAGATTCTGAATCTCATGTAGGTTGTCTTGTATCAAATATATTTTTGCATGCGAATTTGGATATAATATCAACTCATTTACTTCATTGCTTAAAGATTTTACAGCATCTTTTGTATAGTGTTTGACTATGATACTAGCATGAGCTCCAGATTCAAAAACTATCAAATTTCTTATCTGTTGAAGATAATCAACAGCTTCACTTGTATCGTGATATTCTATTAAAATGGGTTGCTCAAGTACACTATTTTTTTTCACTACAACAAAAACACCTTGCATATAAAACGAAGTATTGAATGCTACATAAGGCTCTTTAGTATTATTGGCTAATGTATTGAAATGAGCCTGAAATAATGTATGTGAAGCTGATGCATCTATATGATGTACTTCTATATCATCTGTAAAAACTGAATGATGTAATGAAATACTTCCATTGATAAATACAATTTTATTTATTGATTCAAAAACACTTGGCTCAAGTACTTCGCTATTTTTTACTACATAACTATTTCTGTAGTCTAGTTCGCTTTTGCTAAAAAACAATGTAGGAGTGTACTTCCATTCTTCATGTCTTGTAGTAGGGAAACCCATCTTCATAAAACTAGTTATAGCATCCGCTTTATGTTTATTGACACTATCATTTGATTCATTTAATTTAGCTAAATGAGTTTCTATAATAGATGAACTGTTTTGTGTATCTGTCATTACTCTTTTGTTATACTAATTCTTTTACCCAATCATAACCTTTTTCTTCCAACTCTAGTGCTAGTTCTTTACCGCCAGTTTTCACGATTCTACCATCATACATTACATGCACAAAGTCTGGCACTATATAGTCGAGCAATCTTTGATAGTGTGTGATTACAATAAATGCATTTTCACTATTTCTAAGTTTGTTTACTCCATTAGAAACAATACGCAATGCATCTATATCTAGTCCACTATCCGTTTCATCAAGTATTGCAAGTTTTGGTTCGAGCATCGCCATTTGAAAAATTTCATTTCTTTTTTTCTCACCACCACTAAATCCTTCATTCAGCGAGCGACTCATAAATGCTTTATCTATTTCTACTAAAGCCATTTTTTCTTTCATACGCTCCAGAAATTCTTTTGCAGGCATAGGTTCCAAGCCTTGTGATTTCCTTTTTTCATTGATAGCAGCTTTCATAAAGTTAGTAGTAGAAACTCCAGGTATTTCTATTGGATATTGAAAAGCCAAAAACACACCTGCTCTAGCTCTTTCGTCTGCTTCCATTTCTAGCAAATCCTGTCCATCAAATTCGATACTACCTTCTGTCACTTCATATTGATTTTTACCTGCTATAACTGATGCCAATGTACTTTTACCAGTACCATTTGGTCCCATGATAGCATGTATCTCTCCTTTTTTTACTTCAAGATTAAATCCTTTTAGAATCTCTCTCTCTCCTATTCGTGCGTGTAAGTTTTTTATATTTATCATATTTTTTTTTACCTGTTACAAGTTCAAAGTTTTGTGTTCAAAGTTTCATTTACAAAGTTCAAAGTTGATAGTTTCATGTTCAAAGTTTTTTGCTTGTATATAAATTCGTAATTCTTATATTACTTAAATTTATCACCTTTTAAATTACTGTTCTTCAAATAAGAAATAAATCCATATAATAATTTATTTATTTCTATTGCTTTGTTGTATGCATTATTAAATTCTACATCATTAATATATAGTAAGTCTGATGCTATATAAAGTTGAGCTCTTAACTCAGCACATGAACCTTTTGCAATATATAAAAAATGAATAAATTCTTTATTCCCTCCTCTTTCAAATCCTTCAGCTATATTAGAAGCTATAGATATACTACATCTTCTGATTTGATCTTTTAAGCTAAAGTCTTTTTCAAATTTACCAATTGATGTAAGTTCATAAATGTCTTTTGTAAGCTCTCTAGCTTTTTGCCAAGCAACTATATCTTCAAACTTTTCTATTTTCACTTTGTCAATTAATTATATTATATAAGTATCTAGCTTTATTCAATTTACAACTTTGAACTATTAACTTTAAACTTTGAACTCACAACCTTAAACTTTGAACTTATTTATCCTACAGAATTTTCCAAGCTTATCTGCAAAAGTTTTTGTGCCTCTACTGCAAACTCCATCGGCAATTCTTTAAATACTTCCTTGCAAAATCCATTCACTATTATATTCACCGCTTCTTCATCACTCAAGCCTCGCTGATTGCAATAAAACAGCATATCCTCTCCTATCTTAGATGTTGTAGCTTCATGCTCAACTTTAGCTGTATCATTTTTTACTTCTATATATGGAAATGTATGCGCGCCAGATTCGCTTGTCATAAGCATACTATCGCATTGCGAATAATTATAGGCGTTGTCTGCTGTTTTTTGTATCTGTACTAATCCTCTATAAGAGTTATGACTTTTTCCTGCACTGATTCCTTTTGATACGATTCTACTTCTAGTGTTTTTACCTACATGTATCATTTTAGTGCCCGTATCTGCTTGTTGATGATTATTAGTAACTGCTACTGAATAAAACTCTCCAATAGAATTATCTCC
This sequence comes from Chitinophaga pinensis, assembly GCA_945860705.1. Lineage (GTDB taxonomy): Bacteria > Bacteroidota > Bacteroidia > Chitinophagales > CAMDFR01 > CAMDFR01. Next base: position 121,489 of record CAMART010000004.1, read on the forward strand.
TTTAAGTATACAACTTGGATATTTCCATGTCACGGCACTACCTGTTTCTACTTGAGTCCAACTTATTTTCGAACTTACACCTTTACAGATTCCTCTTTTTGTTACAAAATTGAATATACCTCCTTTACCTTCTTTATCGCCCGGATACCAGTTTTGTACAGTAGAATATTTTATTTCAGCTCTATCAAGAGTTACTAATTCTACTACTGCTGCATGCAATTGATTTTCGTCACGCTTTGGTGCAGTACACCCTTCAAGATAACTTACATAACTATCATCTTCTGCTATGATTAAAGTTCTTTCAAACTGACCTGTATTTTCTGCATTGATTCTAAAATAAGTAGAAAGCTCCATAGGACATCGAACTCCTTTTGGTATAAAAACAAAACTACCATCACTAAAAACTGCTGAGTTCAAAGCCGCATAATAATTATCTCGCACTGGTACTACCGAACCTAAATATTGTTTTACCAACTCTGGATACTCATGTACCGCTTCTGATATAGCACAAAAAATAATTCCTTTTTCTGCTAACTGTTTTTTGAATGTAGTAAATACACTTTCGCTATCCATCACATAATCAACTGCTACACCTGCAAGTAGTTCTTGTTCTTTGATAGGTATACCTAGTTTATCATATGTTTTTTTTATCTCAGGGTCTAGTTCATCCAAACTATTTAAGTTTGGTTTTTTCTTTTGAGAAGCGTAGTATATGATATCTTGAAAATTGATTTTTGGAAAACTCACATTATGCCACTGTGGTTCTTTCATAGTAAGCCAAATTCTATAAGCCTCCAATCGCCAATCCAAAAGCCATTGTGGTTCATTTTTTTTAGCTGAAATAAATTTTACAATATCTTCATTCAAGCCTTTTTTTGCAAACTCTTGCTCTAGGTCACTTACAAAGCCCCATTTATATTCACTATTGGTGTGATCGTCTAATATTTGATTACTATCTGTCATTATAATTATTTCATGCTTAAAGAGAAATCTTTATCTATTGTTAATACAAAATAGCGATATAAAGTTCTCCATAAAACTGGATTGCAAAGATACTTAATTTAGACAAATTCTAGATAAAAAGTAAAAGAGATGAATATCTTTAAATGTTATTTTTGTAAATATTTACCTTTTCTGTCTACTCAATATTAATATAATATCGCCCATAAGATTATTCATAGAGAGCGAATCAGTACCATTGTAGTAACCTCTTACATGCCCTTCACCATCTACAAGGACAAACTTATCACTATGCTCAAAATCACCTGCACCTGCATCACCTTGTTGTGTAGTGAGTCCAAACTCATTTCTACCCAAATCAAAGGTTGCTTGCTTATCCCCTCTAAGAAAAGTCCATTTACCAGGAATAGCACCCATACTAGTAGCATATTCTTTTAGGGCTGGTATACTATCTCTTTCTGGGTCTATTGTAAATGAAATCATTTTTACATTATCATCATTCAAAAATTCTTTTTGAATTTTTTTCATATTCTCATTCATCTTAGGGCAAATACCAGGGCATGATGCAAAGAAAAACTCAGCTACATATAAACTTCCTTTTAAACTTTCACTTTTAAAAATTTGTCCATCTTGAGTTGTGAAAGTATATGGCTTTATAGTTCTATAAATTGTATCTATTCTTATCTTTCCAGTATTTTCTGCTACTGTATCTAATCCTATAGGAAAATAAAATCTTGGGAATTTTACAGTCACTCTGTCTTTTTCTTTGTATTTGAAAACCATCACTGCTACCAATGGCAACATAACAGCTAATGCAATACCTACAATAGACAATACAGCTTTATTATTTTTATTTTCTCCGCTCATAATTATATATGATATTTATAATTGTATAAATGTAAAATGAATAGAATAGTTCAAATAAAGATGCCCACGCAAGCGTGGGCATCTTTAATAATATTTATTTTTATTAAAAAAAGTTCATTAATTCTTGATAGTGTCTCCAACAGTTACCTTCCCATAAGAATGCTATAACAGCCCATATAAGAAATAAAAATGGAATACCAATAGTCATAATAAAGGCTTTCTTTTCATGTTTTACGTGCATAAATACAGCCATAATAGCTACTGCCTTAACAACACTCATAAGTATAAGTATAACATTTAGTGGTCTTTTTGGCCAATGCATACTCATATCCCACCATAGAGCAAATAGTACTTCTACTACTGTTAGTACTCCTAGAAAAATAATCATTTTACCTACTTCACTTACCCCTTTTTTGTATTCAGCTTCTGGTAGTATGTGTCCATGTTCTTCGTGTGATGACATAATTTTTTATTTTTTATTTTTTTATAATTTAAAGTTTATTAGTTACAAACTAAATATACTTAATTCTTGATACTTAAATCTTAATACTTTTTTCTTATAGAAGGTAGAAGCATAAAAATACATATACCCATACTAAATCTACAAAGTGCCAAAATAATCCCACTTTTTCTACCATCTCGTAATGTCCTCTTCTTTGGAATGTACCATTGGCAGTTTCATAACAAATCCAAACATTTAGAATTACTCCAAAAAGTACATGTAATCCGTGAAAACCTGTGATTAAGAAGAATAGAGCACCAAAACTAACTGGTCTTCCATCGCCATTTGCACCAAAAGGGCAATTAGTCAAGGTCATTCCTTCAGCTATTAAGTGAGACCACTCCAAATATTGACATCCTAAAAATGCTAATCCACCAATAATAGTTGGAATCAACCATTTGATAACACCGTTTTTATTCATTTGATGTCCTTCTTGTACGGCACGAACCATCGTCCATGAAGAGAATATCAATATAAATGTCATGATAGAAACAAATACTAATGGTAGGTTGTAGTGATCTAAACCATGTATTGGCACAGAACTAAACACTTCACTAGATTTTGGCCATATATCAAGATTTGTATACCTTACTGCTCCATATGCTAATAGAAATGATGCGAATGTAAATGTATCATTGATTAGGAAGTACCAAATCATGATTTTTCCATAGCTTACTTTGAAGGGAGATACACCTCCATTCCAGAGTGCTTTTGAATCTTCATTATGTGCTGTAGCTGTTGCCATAGTTATTGAGTTTATATTTATATTTATATTTTTATGTATTATATACTATATATAAAAATGAATATAAGTAAATCCATAGCACTCCTAAGAAGTGCCAAAACATTACTAATATTTCATAATTTACTTTTTTGTTTATATCTGCTATTCTTTTTAATTCTTCAATAGGATTTCTTTTTATGATACTCATGATGAGAGTAATAAAAAGCGCTGACATACCAGCTATTAAGTGAGCTAAATGAAACCCAGTAATGATATAAACAAATGAGCCTGATACATTACCGCTTAATGGAAACCCTAGTTCTTTTATTTGTATCCAACCATAGTATTGTAAAGCTGTAAAAATAACCCCTAGTAAAAATGTTGCAAACAATAAAAATTTATACTGATCTTGACCTTTTTTATAAAAATTTAATGACCACTGTATGGTTGCACTACTCAATATGATAGCAATAGTACTATATAGGAATATACTCGGTATTGAAAAACTTTCCCATTTAACTGTGTCCCCTTTTTTGACAAGTAATGCACTAGTCAAAGCCACAAACATCATAGTCATCGATACCATGCCTATAAGCATCATGAATTTTTTAGGATGTAATCCTACAGATCCTTGTAATGGTTGTTCTATTTTATTATTTAAACTTATTGCCATGATTTCATTTTTAAATTTTGTCAAATAAAATTACAAATAAGCTTACAGGGAGGTATATTAGTGATGCAAACATAAGTTGTTTGGCATCTTTATCTTCTTGAGTAAAATACAATTTCACAGCTGGTATTAAAAAAATAATACCAGTAATGCTAAGAATAATTGTTCCAATCAAACCAATTTGAGAGAAAGCAAAAGGTAAAAATCCTGCAATTATCAATGCAATCACATATATAACACACATCAATGCTGTGTTTTTGTTTTTACCACCTTTGCTAGGCAAAAGCATGATTCCAGCTTTATTATAGTCATCATATTTCATCCAAGCAATAGCCCAGAAATGTGGAAATTGCCAAATAAATTGAATTAAAAATAACAATAAAGCAAATTGATTTAAATGTGTAGTTGCAGCTACATAACCGATAATTGGAGGTAATGCGCCAGGTATTGCACCTACAAATACAGCAATACTGCTGATTCTTTTTAATGGAGTATATAAAAATGCATAACTAATTAACGATAAAGCAGCTAACAAACCAGCTGTAGTATTGAAGTAAAGAGTAATCAATAATATTCCAGAAATAGCTGTAATACCTGCAGTTAATGATGCCTCTAAAACACTCATCCTTTGTGTTGGCAATGGACGATTTGCTGTACGTTCCATTAATTTATCAATATCTTTCTCTATGATTTGGTTTATTGCATTTGCAGCACCTGTTATTAAATAACCACCAAGAGCAATCATTATCACAGGTAATAAAGTGATTTTATCTGCACCTACCATATAACCTATCACAGATGAGAACACCACAAAATTGGTCAAACCAATTTTGAATAGCATATTATAATCTCTTGCTTTTTCAAGCAATAAACTACTAATATTTGTGGTGATAGATTTCAATTTTATTTTATTTATATATTTTTATTAATGTGCTACTTCACCTTCTGACAATGGTTCGTCTTGTGGAATAAATTCTCTTCCGTTTACAGACATATCATATGGCCATCTATGAACTGTAGGTATTTCTCCTGCCCAGTTTCCGTGAAAATGCTCTATTGGAGTAGTCCATTCTAATGTTGTTGCATCATATGGATTTAATGATTTCATTTTTCTACCTCTAAAGACACTATAAATAATATTTACACAGAACATCAATTGAAGTATAAAAACAACTATTGCCGCAATACTGATAAATTTATTCAAATCAGCAAAATTATTTGCAAATTCAAAATTATCAAAACGAGCATATCTTCTAGGAATACCTGTCATAAAGTGCATAGGGAAAAATATTGCATAAGCACCTATTAATGTACCATAGAAATGTATTTGACCTAATGTATCATTTAAATGTCTACCAAACATTTTAGGAAACCAATGGTAAACACCTGCAAATAATCCAAAGAATGCAGCAACACCCATAACGATATGGAAGTGAGCAACTACAAAGTAAGTATCATGTAATGGGATATCAATAGCTGAGTTACCTAAAAATATACCTGTTAGACCTCCAGAGATAAATAATGAAACAAAGCCAATAGAAAATAACATCGCTGGATTATGTAATCTTAAATTTCCTCTCCATAATGTAGTTATCCAGTTAAACACTTTCACGGCACTAGGTACTGCGATGATAAGTGTAAATAATACGAATATAGAACCTGCAAATGGATTCATTCCAGAAAGGAACATATGGTGAGCCCAAACTAAAAACGCCAATACTGTAATAGCCATGATAGATATAACCATTGCTCTATATCCAAATATTGGTTTACGTGAATGTACACTCATCACTTCACTCACTAGACCCATTGCTGGTAGTATGATGATATATACTTCTGGGTGTCCTAAGAACCAGAATAAGTGTTGGTATAAAATCGGCGAACCACCATGATGATCGATTAATTTACCTCCGATAACTAAATCTGATAAATAGAAACTAGTACCAAATAATCTGTCAAACTGCATCAATACCACTGCAGCTAATAGAGCTGGGAAAGATAAAATACCTAAAACTGCAGTAAATAAAAATGCCCAAATTGTAAGTGGCATTCTCCACATAGTCATACCTTTTGTTCTTAAGTTTAAGATAGTTGCTACGTAGTTTAGACCACCTAACAAAACAGAAACAATAAATAAAGCCATACTTAAAATCCATAAATCCAAGCCTAAGCCAGATCCTTGATTTACTGCTAAATCTCTTACTCCATTGATTGGTGGGTATGCTGTCCAACCACCTGATGCAGGACCCGTATGAACAAATAATGATCCAAACATTACTAAACCTGATGCAAAAAAGAACCAATATGAAAGCATATTGATAAAGCCAGAAGCCATATCTCTTGCTCCTAATTGATAAGGAATCAATAAATTACTAAATGTTCCTGATAAACCTGCCGTCAATACAAAGAATACAAGTATAGTTCCGTGCATAGTAATAAGTGCATAGTAAAAATCAGCACTTAACTTTCCTCCTTCTGCCCATTTTCCTAAAATTGTCTCTAAAAACGGGAAACTTGTGTCAGGCCAACCTAACTGCATTCTAAATAATACTGAAAGTAGTGCCCCTACTATTGCCCAAAACATACCTGTAAAAAGGAATTGTTTTGCAATCATTTTATGGTCTTGACTAAAAATATATTTAGTCAAAAATGTTTCTGGTTCGTGATGATGATCGTCATGTCCATCGTGGTGGTGATCGTCTGAAACATGTAGGTTTCTTGCTTCTTCTATTGCCATAATTATTTTTATTAATTATTATTGGAAAATACCAATATGATTTTTATTATTTTTTTGTAACTCTTACATCAATTCTTCTATTCTGCGTTCTTCCTTCTTCTGTATCATTAGAAGCTACAGGAAACTCAGGACCAAATCCTTCTGCTTTTATTCTACTTGCTGCAACACCCATTTTAACTAATTCAGCCATTACATTATTAGCTCTATCTGCAGATAATTTTACATTTTTTGCTACATCACCTACATTATCAGTATATCCTCCTAATTTGATTTCTACATTTGGAAATGCTTTCATTATTTCAACAATATTTTTTAATTGAACTTCACTTTCAGGTTTTAATGTTGATTTACCAGTTTCGAATAATAATCTATCAAAAGAAAACCAAGTAGTTTTATCTACCATTTTAGTTTTATCTTCTATAAATGATACCAATTTATTTTCTACACCAGTACTGCTTACATTCATAGCAAATCCAGATGATAATTTTATATCTTTCATTTCTGCAGAAGTACTTTCAGCACCTTTCTCTTTAGTTTCAGATTTTGCTCCACCTGCTTCTTCTTTAGCTTTTTTAACAGCTTCATATGCAGGTACATGTGATTTTACCCATTTGTCATATTCTGCTTGCTCTACAACCATTACATATTTTTGCATTGCATAGTGTGACTTACCACACAACTCAGCACAAGCTAATTCATAATTAAACGTTGCAAATCTAGGTGAACCTGTAGCTTCATTAATTTTTTGCCATTCAGGAATTTTAGATAATTCTTGTCTTTTTTCTAATGTAGTTTGAGTAGGAGTAAAATAAAATGTAGTAGGAACTCCAGGTACACAATCCATTTTTACACTAAAATGAGGCAAATAAAAACTATGTAAAACATCCAATGCACCAAGTTTACAAAGTGTAGGTTTATTTTTTACTAAATATAATGTATCAGAAAAGAAATCATCGTGACTTGCTGGATCTTCCCAATTGATACCAAACTCATTTTTCCACCATTCTTCTTTTGAAGCGATTCCAATATGCTCTTGATCTATTTTTCTTTCACCAAAATTACCATCTACACCTGGATATCTTAAATTCCATTTAAACTGTTGTGCAGTAACTTCAATCACTAATTTATCTTTTGCCATGTCTTTCGTACTTGGGAAAATATTTAACCAAGTAATCATTCCTTTTGCAACTAATATCATCATAACTACTGCAGGTATTGCAGTCCATATAAGCTCAAGCATATTACTATGAGAGAAGAAATACGCTTTTCTACCTTTTTGTTCTCTATATTTAAATGCAAACCAAAACAAAAATATATGAGTAAAAATAAATACTATACCAGTAAATAATAAAGTGATATTAAATAATTTTTGTATCTCCACACCATGTAATGATGCTGGTGCAGGAAGCATTCTAGGTAAAAAATAGTATGAACTCCAAGCTATTCCTATAAAGAAGAATACTAAAAAGCTCAACATTAAGTAGCCTTGAACATTACTACTTTTACTGGTATCTTCTAGCTCACCTTTTATTTCTTTTGTAAGTTCTACTGTTCTAGCTACGTAAAAAACTACTAGTAGAATACAAATGACGATAATAATTCCTAATAATGTTGCCATATTTTATATTGATATTTTATATTACTAAATGTGATGATTCATACTTTCTTTAAGGTATGCATCATTTTTAGGGATTAATGAATATTTGCTAAGAGTTGTAAATACTGTAAGTAAAAACATACCTACAAATCCTAAGAAAATAAATAATTCTGGTAATCCTAATCCTGAATAATGCTTAGGAGCTTCCTCATGGTGAGCTTTTTCACCTTTAGTACTATGTTCTTCTGCATTTACTGCATGTTTTGCTCCATGTTCCCCACTAGTATTAGCTTCTGTATGCGATGCTTCATTGTGAGTAGCTTCCATAGTTGTAACAGCTTCTTCTGTTGTTTTTGTTACGGTAGTTTCTACTTTTGAATCTGCTGTACCGTGTGTAGCTTCTGCATATAGAACTGTTGATTTATTATCAATTGAAGAATGATGACCAGCACTTTCTTTTTTACCGTGCTCTTCATGATGCTCACTTACCATGTTTGGCTCAAACATGATTAAGTTGTAAAAGTCCATATAGTGTCCGAAAATTACTATAACTGCCATAACTAACATTCTACCATTTCTTCTTTTAGCTCCTCTACCTAATAAGAACAAAAATGGTACAGCAAAGTTTATGATTAGAACAGCATAAAACCAAAATTTATACCATCCATCATTCCAACGTTTAACCCAAAATATAGTATCTTCTGGTATATTAGCATACCACTGTAACATAAATTGAGAAAACCATAAATAAGTCCAGAATACAGAGAATCCAAACATAAATTTACCTAAATCATGCAAATGACTTTCATTTACCATTTGCATATAGCCTCTACTTTTCAAATAAATAACAATGATAATCATGAAAGCCACGCCAGCACAAGCATAGCTTGCAAAGTTGTACCATCCAAATAATGTTGAATACCAATGTGGATCTATACTCATAACCATAGTCCAAGAAAAAATAGATTGTGAAACTCCAAAAAACACTAGAAAAATAGCTGCAATAGTTCTCATTTTTACATAATGAGCACCAAATGTTAAAGCCTTATCTTCATCTGTAGATGCTTTTCTATAAAAATATATCAACAGTACCCAACCAGCATAAAATGCTACATTTATTATTGTCCAAGTGGTTTTATTTAATAGTGGTTTTTTACCTGCTACGATAGCATCTGAGTGATTCATCCAATGAGCATAAAGATTGTGAATATCTAAATCAGCTCCTAGAATAATTATCAATCCAAAAACTGCCATTACTACTATAAATGAAGCTATCGCCTCAGGTACTCTTTTGATCATAGTAACCCATCCTCCCCAACCTTGTTGGTGAGCTGCAACAAAGAAAAGACCTATTAAACTTATACCTGTAAACAGATAAGTATTTAGTAATAGATTTGTCCAAAGTCTACTGTGATGATTCTGTGGATGCAACCATAAAGTAAGTAATACACCAACAATACCAAGAATAATCATACCAATAAAGGTATTTCTTGCTCTATCTGATAATTTGAAATTCTCTGAAGTCATTTATTTATCTTTTAACTTGTATAATTATTTTTTAATATTATTTCATTGCTACTTTAGTGGAATCAGCTGGAGTTGATGCTGGAGCCCCCCCTTCTTTAATACCAGCTAAATCTTTGATATAGCAAATTACTTTCCATCTATCACTTGGTGAAATTTGAGAGCAATATCCTCCCATACTTCCTTTTCCATAAGATATAGAAAAGAACATAGCACCATCTGTCATTTGAGGTAATCTAGTGGTGTAAGCTGGTGGTCTAGCTCCATAAGGGCCATCAGCACCCCCCGGAAGTTCTACTATTTGTCCATTTCCTTCACCTTTTTCACCATGACAAACTTGACAATTTACCGCATATATTTCTTTACCTCTATCTAAAACTTCTCCTGCTTTATAAGGATTTTGTAAAAGACCTGCAACTTCTGCTTGTTTTTTTATGTATGCAGAATCCTGATTGTATCCATTATGTTCATTTTTCAATAAAAATGAGCGTAATAGACTTTCATTCGTTTTAATTGTAGGATCGTTTGGAATATACCCTCTAGGTATAGTACCCGATACAGGTAATCTAGCTGACATAGTATCATCTATACCATAGAAAAAATCATTACTTTGATAAGTTTCGTATGCTTTTGAATACCTCATATCTGGCATCCAATCCCATCCAGCACTTCTTTTGCTTCTAGGAATTAATAAAAATATAAGAGTCAAAACTCCTAAAGCTAAAAGTGAATATATTATTAATTTATTTTTCATATTAATCTGATAGAAATATTAATTTAATGGTTCGTCAGTATCTTTAAATTCTTTTGTATTAATTTCTGAAGCACCAGTTTCTCCTAATGCTGATTTTATTTGCTCTATATCTGCTGAAGATCTATGATCAATTGCAAAAGTCAATGCAAACTTATCATCTGTAGTTCTTTTGTCAAATATTCTAGGAACATGACCTGGCCAAAGCTTATTTCTAATTAAATAAGTAGTAACCATACCTACAGAAGCAAATAGAACTGTAAGCTCAAATGTAACTGGAATATATGCTGGCAATGCCCAAAATGGCTTACCACCTACAATCAATGGGTAATTAAATTTTGATATAAAAGTAATTACTGACAATGCAGTAAGTGTACCTGTCATACCAAAAAAGAAACCTGCTGTGTGTAATCGAGTATCTTTCAAACCTAACACTGGATCTATACCATGAACTGGAAATGGTGAAAGTGCATCATGTATTTCTATTCCTTTGGAACGAATGTGTTTGATTGCTTTCAACAATTTTTCTTCATGGTCATATATACCTATGATGAATTTGTTACTCTCTGTTGATGTTGCTGACATATTATTTTATACTTAAATAATTATTGTTCGTTAAAATTTTTATCGTGGTGAACTACTGCATGCGCACCGTGTCCATGATCATGTGAATGACTGTGTACATCACTAAAATCTTGTGGATCTGCCATTTTCTTTTTTGCACTTACAGCTGATGTACTAAATATAGATTTCACCTCTGCTATAGCTATCACTGGGAATGTACGTGCAAATAATAAGAATAATGTAAAGAAAATACCTATTGTACCGATATATAAACCTGCATCTACCCATGTTGGTGTAAAATAATTCCATGATGAAGGTAAAAAATCTCTATGTAATGAGGTAACGATGATAACAAAACGCTCGAACCACATACCGATGTTTACGAAAATAGAAAGTAGGAATGAATAAAATACGCTTCTTCTTATTTTTTTGAACCAAAATACTTGTGGAGATATAACGTTACAAGTCATCATTGAGATATACGCCCATTTGTATGGACCTAATGCTCTATTATAAAATGCATATTGCTCATAAAGATAACCTGAGTACCATGCAATCACTAACTCTGTAATATAAGCCACACCTACTATAGAACCTGTAAGTACTATTACTTTATTCATAGACTCCAAGTGAGCAACAGTGATATAGTTTTGTAAGCTAAATAATTTACGAGTAATAAGCATCAATGTTTGAACCATCGCAAATCCTGAGAAGATAGCTCCAGCTACGAAGTATGGAGGGAAAATAGTAGTATGCCATCCTGGTACAACTGAAGTAGCAAAGTCAAATGATACAATAGTGTGAACCGAAAGTACTAGTGGAGTAGATAGACCTGCTAATACTAATGATAAAGATTCGAATCTTTGCCATTGTTTTGCGGAACCTATCCAACCAAAACTTAATACATTGTAAATCATTTTTCTTCTAGCTGTTTTTGCTCTATCTCTGATGGTAGCAAAATCTGGCATAAGACCAGAATACCAGAATAAAACTGATACTGTAAAATAGGTTGAGATTGCAAATACGTCCCAAAGTAGAGGTGAGTTAAAGTTCACCCATAATGGACCTCTAGTATTTGGATACGGGAATATAAAGAAAGCCATCCAAACTCTACCCATGTGAAATACTGGGAATAAACCCGCACACACAACGGCAAATATAGTCATAGCCTCTGCTGCTCTGTTGATACCTGTTCTCCATTTTTGACGGAAAAGTAATAATACTGCCGAGATAAGTGTACCTGCGTGACCGATACCAATCCACCAAACGAAGTTAGTGATATCCCATGCCCAATCTACTGTTTTATTAAGACCCCAAACTCCGATACCTTTCCACACTGTATAGCCTAAACAAAATACGCCAAACAATGCTGTAATAGATGCCAATGCAAATGCTATCATCCATGATTTTGGTGGAGTTCCTTCGGTATTTCTTACGATATCATCGGTGATTTTACCATATGTAGTATCTTCTCCGTTGATTAACGCTTCCCTAATTGGTGATTCGTAAGGATTCATATATATTTATTTTATGTTTACTATTAAATTTTTTCTTAGCTAAATAATAAATTTTCTGGGAAAGAGAATTCATCAATTTTTGCTTTATTTCTTACTTTAGTCATATACATTACATTTGGAAGTGTATGAATTTCTTCTATCACACCAAATACTCTCTCATCTTTATCTATCAAATTAGAAACTAAACTTTCTTTATTGTTGTAATCTCCAAACTGAATTGCATTTGTAGGACAAGCATTTTGACACGCTGTTCTGATAGCTCCGTCTTTTAAAGGCTCACCTGCTTTTTTAGCTTCTAGTTTACCTGCTTGTAGACGTTGAGCACACATACTACATTTTTCTATCACCCCTCTACTTCTTACAGTTACATCAGGATTTAGAATCATTCTAGTCAATGGCTCATTCATACCTACTTGTGGGAATTCAGCAATATTTTCAATATTCTCAGTATAGTATTTTTTATCAAATGAATCTGCATCTGCATAATCATACCAGTTGAATCTTCTTACTTTGTATGGACAGTTGTTTGCACAATATCTAGTACCAATACATCTGTTATAAGCCATTTGATTGATTCCTTCTGTTGAGTGGTTAGTTGCAGCAACTGGACACACGTTTTCACATGGTGCGTTATCGCAATGTTGACACATCATAGGTTGGAATGTTACTTGCGGATTGTTATCATCACCAGTATAGTATTTATCTATTCTTAACCAATGCATCTCACGAGCTTTGATTACTTGATCTCTACCTACTACAGATACGTTATTCTCTGCTGTACATGCTACTACACATGCTGCACAACCGATACAAGAGTTCAAATCGATAACCATTTTCCAGTGGTGACCTGGATATGTATGACCTGGATAAAGTGTAACTAACTCATCTTTTATCCAATCTTTACGTTTGTGTTCGCCTATTACATTTTCAGAAGCATTATCTTTTTTGTATTCATCTAAAGTTGTTTCTTTGATGATATGTCTTGTTTTGTATCCTCCAAGACCTTTGTGAGTCAATAAATGATGAATTTGAGTACAACCAAGAGGAGCTACTTCAGATGTTAGTTCTATTTTTACATCTAAGGTATTTTCTTTTAATAAATTGTAAACGTTCACACCATGCTGAAACTCTGCATTAGCAGTAACTGTTCTACCAAAACCGTGAGATACTGCAAAAACACCTGCAGGAACTCCTGGTAAACAATAGATTGGAAGTTTAAATGAAACTCCGCCTACAGTTACATTTGCTATTTTAAATTCTTTATGATCTGGATTATGGAAATATTTTTCATCGCTAGCACCAGTTACTAAATAATTTTCCCAAGTACATTTAGTGATTGGATCTGGAAGCTCAAGCAACCATGGATTATCTGTATTTAAACCAGTACCAATACCTACTTTTTCATATAATTTTAATTCTATTGCGCCTCTTTTTGCAACACTATTTTTTGCATTTGTAGCACTAGTAGCCATATCTGCAAAGTTTGGAGTCAAAGTTGGTGCAGTATTATTACATACTATTTCACCATCATGTATTGTATTATCCCAAAGTAAAAGAGAAGTACTATATTTAGATTGAGTAGGCATAATATTAGTTGCCCAATTTGCTTGCATATAATCTACATATGGAGTAGTATTACCAGCCCATACTAAAAGAGACTCTTGATATTGACGAGTATCAAATAGTGGACTAATAGTAGGTTGTTGAGTTGCGATAACACCTGCTTTTGGTTCAGCATCACCCCATGATTCTAAATAGTGATTTGTTGCTGCAACTATTTTTGATTTTTCTGAAGTTTCATTTCTTCTTTCTCCTAGATATATACTTAAAGTTTTACTGAGTGCATCACCAAATTTTGCTCCATCTGCTAAAGTATAAACAGGGTTACACTCTGCCATAATGATAGCTTTTACGCTAGAAATAGAATTCACTAAATTAGCTACTGCTGTATCATCACCTTGTTTTTGGTAAGATGGTCTATCCCAAAGTATAGTAGCACCATAGTTGCCGAGCATACTATTGATTCCATTTACTAGACATTGAACATCTGTATTATTAGAACCACAAACTACAAGAGATTTACCTTTTGCATTCCAAAGTTCGTCTGCTACTGCATCTATATCTTTATTAGAATAACCAGATGCACTTACTGATGCTAATCCTGCTTTTGAAGCAATAGCATTATATAAATTGATTACTGAATTTACTTCATCACTTGGTTTTACTGGCACTCTTTTATCTGCATTGCTTCCACTAAGTGAAACCATAGACTCAATCTGTATGTGTCTATTCATTGTAGTCACTTCAGGACTTACTTTTCTATTTTTTGCATAGTCTGCTGCATATTCTACTGGAGATATCCATGTACCTAAGAAATCTGCACCTATACTAACTATTAGATTAGCAGCATCAAATCTATAATTTGGTATTGCTCTTAATCCAAATGTTTTTTGGTTGGCATCTAATAAACCACTATATGAAATAGCATCGTATTGAATATGTTCTGCTGTAGGATATTTTGCTTTAAAATCTGCAATAGCTTTTTTAGTTGTAGGACTAATAATAGTTCCTGTCAATAAAACTATTTTACCTCCTGACGCACTTATAGATGATAATTCACTGGTAACTTTAGTATCTACATCTTTCCAAGTAGATGCTTTCCCATCTATCATAGGTTTTTGAGTTCTACCTAAGCTATATAGATTAAGTACAGAAGCAACTGCTTGTGCATGCATACCTCCTTGAGAGATAGTAGACAAGTTGTTACCTTCTGCTAATATTGGTCTTCCCTCTCTAGTTTTCACTAATACACTTACAAAATCACCTCCATTTACATAAGCAGAAGAATAATAATTAGCCATACCTGGCGTAATTTCTTCTGGTTTAAATATATAAGGTATTGATTTTTTTACAGGCATTTTACAACTAGCTGCAACAGTAGCTGCAGTAACACTGAAACCTAACATTTTTAAGAAATCTCTACGACCAGTTTGTGCTGTAGTAGAAATACTTTCTGTGATTCCATCCAATTGTGGAGTGCTTTCACCAAATTCACTGCTATCTGCTTGATTTGATATTAGGTCTTCAGTACCTGGTAACCCTTTCCAATATTTTGTTTCTTTCATATTAATATAAATGAGAGATGAATCTATTTAATTTTTATTTATTTATTTTCTTTTTTCTAAATACTAGTAGTGACATTTTTGACACTCTGTTCCTCCAATGTTTTCTACAGTAACTCCTTTCATTTTACCTTCTGCTTTAGCTTTACTATATTTTTGGTAAATAGAATAGTATTTATTACCATCAAAGTTTACTTCTGTATTTCTGTGGCAGTTTATACACCATCCCATAGACAAAGGAGCATATTGGTAAACTTCTTCCATCTCTTCGATAGATCCATGACAAGACTGACATTTTAAACCTCCTACTTTTACGTGTTGTGAGTGATTGAAGTATACGTGGTCAGGTAGATTATGAATTCTTATCCATTCAGTTGGTTTAGGATTATTTCCATAAGTTTTAGTATCCGGATTGTAATCTGCGTACTTATAGATTTTTGCAATCTCAGAAGTACCATATTTAGGCCCTTTATTGATTACTTTATGACAATTCATACATGTACTAATAGAAGGTATATTAGAATGCTTAGACTTATCAGCTGATGTATGACAATATTGACATTCTATTTTGTGAGTACCAGCGTGTAGTTTGTGCGAAAACTTGATTGGTTGCTCCGGTTGGTAGCCTTGTTGACGACCAAGAGCTGTAGCATTATTTACAAGTACTAAGAAAAGAATAACTGTAGCTACTAATCCACCTACTATTCTCCATTTTGAGTTATTGTAGAAAGGCACATGAGTTTCTACTGCTTCACCCATTTTCTCAGATACCATATTTTGAAGATTGCGACTTACTGCGCTCAAAGCAACTATGATAGCAACTAATACTCCTAATATAACAAACAAAAACCATGTTGGGAACATTGGTTCTTCAGTTTTTTTATCATCAGTTTTTACTACTGGAGCACTTGCATCTACTGGTGGATTTTGAATATAAGCTAAGATATCATCAATTTGTGCATCCGTCAAAGTAGGAAATTGATTCATCGCAGAAGGATCGTAATCTTTCATCTTCATAGCATATGGATTTCCAGCTCCTACAGGGTCTTGCCAGTTTTTGATCCATCTGTTCAACCACACTTTTCCATCTATACCGTTGTGTTTTGCGCCAGACTCCCATCTTTCAACCACACCAGTAAGTGCTGGTCCAGTCATTTTTTCATTCAATTTATGACAGCTAGCACAGTTAGATTTATATAGGCCTTTTCCAGCTTTTGGATCGCCTTGTGCGTTAGTTGTTATAAAAGAGAAAGTGAAAATCGCTATGAATATTGCTACTGAAAGTGTTTTAGTAGCTTGTAACCCCAATGGGAATTGACTTCGTATGAGTTTTGTCATAATATTGTAAAAATTGCAGTGCAAATGTAAAAATTTGTTAAAGAAAAACTAAATAAATATTAAAAAAAAAGATGTTTATTTGTTGATATTATCTGAAATATATACAAATGCTTAATTTACAATAGTTCTGATGTGTATATTTTTTTATAAAAATCTTATTATCTAATAAAAAGTTTTTATTCATTTTTCAATCTAAATCAGTTAAAAAAATAGCTCGTTTATATTTTTGGCATACTTTTGATATTAATAAAATTATCAAAAAGATATATATTATGAAAAACTTTGCTTTTATACTACTTGTTTTTTTTAGTGTTTTACTCAATAGTTGTTCGTTTTCTAAGTATTACTATAACTCTGGAGACAATGATACTGCTATAGGTGTGGCAGTAGCACGACTCAAAAGCAATCCAAAAAACTGGAGAGAAGCATTGGTGCTCGAAAGAGCCTACAAAGAAGCTTTTGATAAAGATATAAGCCGAATAAACTACCTTAAAAAAGAAGGGAATCCAGATTGCTGGATGGAAGTATATGAGCACTATGCAGCTATAAACAAACGTCAGAATTTAGTAAGACCATTATTGCCTATATTCATAAAAAAAGAATATAGAAATGCTGAAATAAAAATGATAGATGTTGATGCTGAAATGATAGAAAGTAAAAGAAAAGCAGCGGAATACTTATATGCACATGCGCTACAATTGATGGATAGAAATACTAAAGTAGATTATAGAAAAGCGTATGATGAGTTTAATCAACTAAAATCATACATGAGCAACTATAAAGATGCTGACAACAAACAACAGATAGCATATAACAAAGGTCAAAATCACGTATTAATTGCATATAAGAACAATAGCAATTTATTGATGCCTAGAGATTTTGAAAAAGCAATATTAGAAATAAATGCAGCTCAATATAATACGCAATGGGTAAAATACGATATAGCTTCCTCTACAGATAAAAAAGAAGAAGACTATAGAATAGTCATCAATCTTCAAGACATAAACATAAGCCCAGAGCAAGTAAGAGAGCGAGAATATGTAGAAGAAAAAAACGTAGAAGATGGCTGGACTTATGCTATAGATAGCAA
>CAMART010000005.1 GCA_945860705.1 Chitinophaga pinensis
ACTAGTTAGTTTTTTGCCATCACTTTTGTGAAAATGATATAGTTTTTTCTTTTCATCATAAAACTCTGTAACTGCTGCATCCATAGCTATATAAATATCTTCGCCTGGTTTGTATCCTGCGCTTTCTATAGCTTTTAGTACTATTTCTATAGCTTCTTCGTTTGATTTGATATTTGGGGCAAATCCACCTTCGTCGCCTACATTGGTGCTAAAACCTTTGCTATGCAATACTTTTTTTAAATGATGAAATACCTCAGCTCCCATACGCAATGCGTCACTAAACGTATCTGCACCTGTAGGTACTATCATGAATTCTTGAAAATCGATGCTGTTGTCTGCATGCGAACCACCATTCAAGATATTCATTAATGGAACTGGAAGTGTATTAGCGTTTACACCACCTACATATCTGTAAAGCGGTTGACCACTTTCTAAAGCTGCAGCTTTGGCTACTGCCATAGACACTGCAAGTATTGCATTTGCACCTAATTTTGATTTGTTTTTTGTTTTATCAAGTTCTATCATAGCAAGGTCTATCAAGTTTTGCTCAAATACACTGATACCTGTCAATTCTTTAGCTATGATTTTATTTACATTGTCAATAGCTTTTTGTACGCTTTTGCCCATATAAATATCTTTTTTACCATCACGCAATTCTACTGCTTCATGCTTGCCAGTAGATGCACCAGATGGTACAGCCGCTCTACCAAGTTCGCCATTAGTAGTGATTACATCTACTTCTACAGTTGGGTTTCCTCTCGAATCTAAAATTTGTCTAGCGTGAATTTTTTGAATAAGCATATTACAATAAGTTTTATATTTGATAAAAAAGTATTTTGCAAAAGTACGAATATTATTTAAGCCAAATTAATTATTAGAATTAGCCAAAGGCTAAGAACTGATGATTTAGTTGGATTAACCCCGTAATATCAATCTTATTTTGGTTTAGACCAAAATCTAGAGTGCTATATGCCGTCGTTACAGCTGTACAGAACAATTTATTGGGCTGTTATAGATGTACGAACGGTATATTACTATTTTTTTCAATAATGTAATTTATTGAAATACAAATAGTTTAACGAGCAGCATTTATGCTGCTTTTAGGGTTTTACTGCCTCTATCAGTTCTTTTTTTAGTTTTTCTCCAGTCCAATCTTGCACATTCGTAGCCTTGTATACTACCTCTTGCTCTTTATTGATAAGGTATGAAGTAGGAAATGTGTGGATGCCTATTTCTTGTAAAGAGGTATTTATATGGTAAATTTTCATTGGTAATGCAGTATTATTTTTATAGTTTTTTAAGATTTCTACTGGTTCATCAGAAATCAAAATCATCTCTATTCCTTCACGTTGAAATGCGCCGTAAAGTATTGCTAATTCTGGCATTTCTTTTTTACAATCGATACACCAAGTGCCAAAAAAATTGATAAATACAGGTTTTTGTATTTGATTCCAGTCTATAGGATTATTGTCTAAATCTGTAAGTGAGAGATTGGGGAAAGTGATTTTTGGAGCAATATTGTATTTTTTGTATTGATAAAAAGCAATAAAGATTGAAAGTATAATCAAGATTCCAGTAATGATGTTGTTTTTATTCATTTGATTTTTTAGCTATTATATAAAAAAAGCAGTTACCAAAATTAAGTAACTGCTTTTGTATTATTTATTTGTAAATATAATTATTTTATTGCTTCAGCAAATCTTCTGTTTACTTCATCCCAGTTGATTACATTGAAAAATGCATTGATATAGTCCGGTCTTCTATTTTGATAGTGGAGATAATATGCATGTTCCCATACATCGATACCCAAAACTGGAGTGCCAGGGCACTCAGCTATATCCATAGTAGGATTGTCTTGGTTTGGAGATGAGCAAACACAAATAGACTTATCTGCTTTCACACAAAGCCAGGCCCAACCAGAACCAAATCTAGTAGTTGCTGCTTTTGCAAATTCTTCTTTGAATTTATCGTATGAGCCAAAAGCTGTATTGATAGCATCAGCAACAGCACCTGTAGGGTTGCCACCTCCATTTGGCGACATGATAGTCCAAAACAAAGAGTGATTGAAATGACCACCTCCATTGTTTCTCACAGCTGGTGATAGTTTAGAGATATTTTTCATCAGTTCATCTATGCTTTTGCCTTCCCATTCAGTACCAGCGATAGCTGCATTGAGGTTAGTCACATATGCATTGTGATGTTTTGAATGGTGGATTTCCATAGTGCGAGCATCTACATGAGGCTCTAGAGCAGTATACTCATAAGGTAATTTTGGTAATTCGAATGCCATATTTTTTTAGTTTTTAGATTTATTAATATTGTGCGAAGTTAGGATATATTCATAACAAGATATTAGATATTTTAGTTCTATTATATAATTACTCATCCCCCAAAAAAGGCAAGTTCTTCCTGATATCGTAGAGTTTTTCATAGTCATATAAAGCATAATTTATTTTTTCTTCATGGGCTGTTTGATAGAGTATTTCGCCTAGTGCATCACAACTCATGCTATCGCCACTATGATAGATATCATTGCCATCTGTGCCTATTCTATTTACGCCTATTATGTAGGCTTGATTTTCTATAGCTCTAGCTTGAAGCAAGGTTTTCCATGCTGTATTTCTACGTTCTGGCCAGTTGGCAGGTATGATGAGTATGTCGTAGTCGTATATATTTTCTACTACTTTATTTCTAAGCCAAATAGGGAAACGCAAATCATAACAAATTGCGGGGCGAATTTTCCAGCCTTTATATTCTATAGTTATATTATTTTCGCCTGCAGTATAGTGCTCATGCTCTTTGCCTAAGGAAAACAAATGTTTTTTATCATAATGTTTTATTTCGCCATCTGCTTGTACCCATACAAATCTATTGTAAAATTGATTTTGTTCTTTTAATATTAGACTTCCACAAATCACAAGATTATATTTTTGTGCCATCACAGAAAGCCACATCATTGTGTCTCCACTCATGCGTTCGGCAAATTTTTCAGGCTTCATACTAAATCCTGTTGTGAACATTTCTGGCAATACAACAATATCAGTGTCTTTTTCTATTTGCTCAAAATATTGAGTAAACATATTTACATTTTTTAATTTGTCTTCCCAATGAAGATTTGTCTGTATACTCGCTATTTTTAATATTTTTTTCATCCTATAAATCCAGTTAAAAGTTTCAAGTTAAAAGTTCAAAGTAACATACCTGCTTGATAGAAGTTATGTTTAATTTTATTAGTTTAATGCCTGCCTGACGGCAGTCAGGTAATAAATTATTCAAAATTCAATAATTCAAATTTTTGTATCTAGCATCTAGATTTCATTTATTATCTCTATCCCTTTATCCAGTAAGTCATCTGTTTTGGCAAAACAAAAACGCAATACTTTATTATCAGTATTTTTATTGTAGAAAGCAGAAAGCGGAATCGATGCAATCTTTTTTTCTATAGTTAATCGTTTTGCAAAATCTAAATCTTTCTCATCACTGATATTTTTATAGCTTAATAATTGAAAATACGAACCTTCACAAGGCAAAATTTCAAATCTTGAATTTTTTATTCCTTTGATAAAATAATCTCTTTTCTCTTGATAAAATTTTGATAGTGTATTGTAGTCATCTGACTCATTCATATATTGCGCTATAGCATATTGTATGGGAGTATTTACAGCAAATACAGTGAATTGATGTGCTTTTCTAAATTCGTTTGTGAGTTTTGGAGGTGCAATAGTATATCCAATTTTCCAGCCAGTGACATGGTAACTTTTCCCAAACGAAAAACAAACAAAACTTCTTTCTCTTAGGTTTTTATGCATCAAAATACTTACATGAGTTTTTTTGTCAAATACTAAATGTTCGTATACTTCATCACTCAATATGAGTATGTCTGTTCCTTGTGTCAGTTTATCAAGCATTTCTAAATCCTGCTTCTTCAAAATCTTTGTAGCTGGATTATTTGGGTTGTTGATGATAATCATTTTTGTTTTAGAATTAATCACTCTTGCCACATGCGTCCAATTGATTTCATACTCGGGAAATTCTAATTCTATATATTTTGGGATACCACCAGCTAAAAGTATTGCAGGTGCATAACAGTCATACGCTGGCTCAAAAATAATCACTTCATCACCTTCTCGTATAGTAGTATTGATAGCAGAAAAAATAGCTTGTGTTCCTCCTGCAGTGATAGTGATTTCATCGTTTGGATTTAATTCTATATTATACAGTTTTTTAGCCTTATCTGCTAAGGCTTTTCTTAGTTCATACACACCAGGCATGGGTGCATATTGATTCATGTCTTTTTGTATATATTCATTTACTAGATTTTTCAATCGCTCACTACAGCTATAGTTGGGAAATCCCTGAGATAGATTGATAGCATTGTGTTCGTTAGCTAAGGCACTCATTACAGAAAAAATAGTTGTGCCTACTTGAGGGAGTTTAGATTTTAACTGAATCATCAATTTGGTAGTTTTAAAAATTCAATTACAAGATACTAATTATTCTATTTATGAAAAAGTGTTATAGCTTTTATTTGCAACTTTTGAAGCTAAAAAAAGTTTAGAGGTTTCTTCTATACTTTTTTCAATAGGAATAAATTCATGTACGATAGTTTTTTTAATTTTCTCATTACTATATGCAGTTTTTAGATTTCCTAATATTAAAGTTTCTTTTGTTACCATTCGTTCTCTTCGACTAAAAATAACTTGTAGTTTATCTACCACTATAGCTATGTATCCAAGTGTTTTACTTACTTTCATAGTGGGCACTTTTTTATTTAGTGATATAGCAATGGTAGAAAAGAATTTTTTGAAATTTATATTTTCTGTACTGAGTATAAATTTATCATTCTTTATATCACTATTCATGAGTTTAATCATGCAGGTTACTACATCTCTTACATCAATAAAACCTACAGAGCCATCCGTATAAAAAGGAAATCCATTGTTTACATTTTCAAAAAAATTTCCACTACCTTCTGTCCAGTGTCCAGCACCTATTATGGTACTAGGATTTACAATGATAGTTTCAATGCCTTCTGCCATTGCTCTGTATGCTTCACGCTCTGCCATAAATTTACTTTTACCATAATGAGAAGGGTAGGGATTATTACTCCATTCACTATTTTCATCTATTAGCTCATTTTCTTTTGGCACAGGTAGTGCGGCTACACTACTCACATGTATCATTTTTTTTATTTTGTATGATAATGCTACGTTTACTATATTGGCTGTGCCTTCAGCATTGACTTTGTACATAGAGGCTCTTGTGTTTTCCTCAAAGCCTATTTTAGCAGCACAATGATATACTTTAGTAGCTTCTTTCATAGCTATTTCAAGAGAAGGAATATCTAGGATATCGGCATCGTACCATATGATTTTATCTACATAATTTTCTAGTAAGTCCATACGAGTATGACTTCTTTTTATACCTATCACTTGCTCACCATTATCTATGAGTTGCTTTGCAAGATAGGAACCTAAAAATCCTGATATACCAGTAATGAAATTCATACTATAAAATTTGAAACGCTAATCTACTTTCTTTTAAGCACAGATACTTGAAAATTTTGTATAGTATCAAAAGGTGTTTGATGTTCTATATATTCTTGATGTAGTATATCAAAGTTTTCACCAAATGTTTTTTCTATGTCTTCATGGTTGTATTGCTTTATTTCCAGGCCGCTACATTTTAGTGGTCCATTTTTTGAAAATGTAGAAAGAATAAAATAACCATGATGTGTAATATTATTCGATACTATTTCTTTATAATGATTTATTTCATTGTCTTCTGTAAGAAAATGAAATACCGCTCTATCATGCCAAAGATAATATTTTTCTGAAGGCTCGAAAGTGCTTATATCTGCTACTATCCAATTTATATTTGGTGTTAAATGACTAAAAGTAATTTTGTTTTTTTCAATAGATTTTTGAGAAATATCTAATCCAGATAAATGGTGATATCCTTTTTGATGTAGGTTTTCAAGAAGTTTACTTTCGCCACATCCTATATCTATTATATTGGCATCTTTGGGTATAGATAAGTCACTTATTAATTTTACAAAATAAGTTGGCGTATCTATATACCAACTTACTTCTTCAAATTTTTTAGTATTATATACATTTTCCCAATGCGCATTTTTTGATATTCTTTCCATATTTATTCGCTTTTATCTCTTGTAAAAATCCATTTGTTTTCAGTTGACAATTTTGGATTAAATATATATCCATGCATATCAAAGTTTTTTAAATCGTTACTTTTTTCTATTTTGTTTTTGATCATAAATTGTGACATGTATCCTCGAGCTTTCTTTGCAAAGAAACCAATCATTTTGTACTCGCTACCTTTCTTATCTTTAAACTCACAATGGATTGTAGGGAATTTTAGTTCTTTAGCTTTTACTACTTTAAAGTATTCTTCAGAAGCAAGATTAATTAAAGTTTTCTCTTTATGTGAAGATAAAGATTCTTCTATGTGGTTTTTCACAGTATTATCCCAAAATTGGTATAGTGATTTACTCTTTCCTATGGAAATGGAAGTGCCCATTTCTAAACGATAGGGTTGTATCAGGTCAAGAGGTTTTAAGCAGCCATGCAGTCCAGATAGTATGAGTAAATGTTCTTGAGCAAAAGCAAAATCTTTTTCTTTAAATGTTTCTGCTTCCAATCCTAAATAGACATCTCCTTTGAATGCAAGAATAGACTGCTTAGCATTTTTTATATCAAATTCTTTATGCCAACTATGATATCTTTCTACATTTAGAGTAGCCAGTTTTTCGCTCAAATCCATTAATGTAGCTACTTTCTTTGAACTTAGTTTAGCAAGTTTGTCAATGATTATTTCAGATTTATCTAGCTGTGTAGGTATTGTATATTTTTTAGCTATTGACTTAGTTTCAAAATCAAGAGTCTTTGCGGGAGAAATTACAGCAATCATATTAGTTCGTTTTGCATTTGATAACAAAACTACTAAAGAATAAGTTTAAGTGTGAAAATACATTTATGATGTAGTAAATCTTCGACACGAGCACATAGTAGCTGTCCCAGATATGCCTACTAACCCAACTCCAAAACCTATGGCTAGTGCAATAGCATTTATTCTTACCTCTGTTGTAGGAGTCATTTCACCTAGTCTTGCAGTCTGAGAGCTTATATGATGCGTATTTCTAATGTTTGTAGTATCTGACCATATAAGTAAACTACCACTCAGTCCTGCCCCAATTTCTCCGCCTAGTGCGAAAATTGTAAGATAATCATTTAAATTAGTCCAATTTAAAGGTTCTGCACCAATTGAATATAAATTACTTAAATATAAATCTTGACTTCCTACAGCATTAATCATACTTCTTACAGTGGGCATAAAAAAATCCATAATAAAAGAAATAATTCTTCCAGCTGGTATACCTCTAAGACCTGCTCCTGCGCCACCACCTATACCATTGTATGATGCCGAATAGTTAGACCCACGACCATCTGTCAACTCAAAATTGAATCTACCACCACCACCTACTACTCCTGGTCCAACATATACCGCAGTACTTTGAGTACTAGTCAATCTCCAATCTGTTAATCCAGCCATATTTTTTTTTATTATGAAGCAATATTATGAAATTAGTATTTAGCTATTACTCGGAAAATAGTTAAATTGTGATAGTTATTCTATTTGTTTAATACAATTGAAAACTTAGATCCAGTATCTATTTTACTTTCAATTTTTATTTCACCATTCAATTTATTGATGATTTTTTGAGAGATAGTAAGTCCAAGTCCTGTTCCTGAATATTCAGTTTTATTGAGTCTCGCAAATGCTACAAATATTTTATCTAAATATTTTTCATCTATACCTATACCATTATCTACTACAGATATTATTGTGTTTTTCTCGCTGTTTTCTATACTGATTTTAATAGTCGGAGTTTCAGATTTATTATATTTTAGTCCATTTAGAATAATATTTTGTAGCACCAACTCAAGCATTTGTTTATCTGCAGTAATCTCAATATCGTCATCAATCAAAATTAAACTATTACGTTCTTCTAGATATAGTTGCAGTTTATTTTTAATATTATTTACTAGTACACTGATAGCTACATTTTCATATTTGAGTTTATGGTCGTGTAGCTTTGTATACGAAAATAAATTTGATACTAACTCGTGCATGTTTTCCGCAGCTTTGAGTGTAGTATCTATATATTCTTTGATATGTTCGTTACTGTCAGCTATTTTTTTCTGTAGCATTTTTTGATATATGATTATCATCCTCAGTGGCTCTTTCATATCATGTGCAGCAATGAATGAAAAAGTCATCAAATCTTGATTTCTTGCTTCAAGTTCGTTGGTTCTATCATTGAGCAGATTTTGATTTTCTATACGTCTTGTTACTTTTCTTGAATTGAGCAATACTTGCTTTTCATCTACAAGTTTTATTTTAAATTCATACCAATCATATGAATTGTCTTTATTTAATAAATAGAATAAATATGCATTCTTTTCTATAGTTTTATTTTGCAAATCATTATTATACCTCTCTATTTCAGAGTAACTTATTTTATTGATTATTTTCAATACATTTTTACCAATCAAATCAGTTTGTTCATATCCGGCTTGTTCTTTTATAGAAGGACTTACATATAATATAGTTCCTTTGTAATCCTGAATACTTACTATATCTGAAGAGTTTTCTGCTAGTAATTTATACTTGGCATCTCGTTCTTCATTTTCTTTTCTTCTGCTATTGTTAATAGAAGATATAATAAATATTAATATGTAAACTGTAAGTGCGGTAATATAATAATCGCTATAATCAGAACTATTAGCATGTGTTGATACAATCAAAAGTAAAATAAAGACAGTAAAATTGATTAATTGAAATGATAGAAATCTTCTATAGCTTATGAAGTATAAACTAATCACTAAGTAATATACTAAGTATTGATAAGCAAATCTATCTTCAAATGAAGAAAGATAAGTTAGTATTATATTTACAAAATTGATTACATATGCTCCAGTAAACGCAAGAGTATTTATATTTTTCTGATTATTTTTTACGAAAAAAGAAATGATAAAAATTACAAGAAATATGAATGACTCACATATATTTATGTTTCTAAGTACATGAGAATCATTTCCTCTTATATGATGTTCAAATGTGCTGAATATTAAAAAATTAACTACTGCAGCTAGTATGATGATTCTAAAAGCTCGGATGTCTTGCTTCTCTTTAGGGAATAAATATTCGTAAGCTCTTTTAAACATATATATAAAAGTAACAACT
Organism: Chitinophaga pinensis; assembly: GCA_945860705.1. Lineage (GTDB taxonomy): Bacteria > Bacteroidota > Bacteroidia > Chitinophagales > CAMDFR01 > CAMDFR01. The sequence continues at coordinate 9,268 of CAMART010000005.1, forward strand.
ATATTGTTAAATCAAAATATATTTTAATATTGCCTATCAATATTTGATGCATACATTTTTTGGTTCTGTAAAAAAACGCAAGGCTTCCCAGCCACCTTCTCTACCTACTCCACTAGATTTTACTCCGCCAAACGGGGTGCGTAAATCACGTAGTAGCCAGCAGTTGACCCATACTATACCACTCTCTATTCTTTCAGCCACTCGATGTGCTTTTTGCAAATTATTTGTCCAGATGCTCGATGCCAATCCATATTCAGTGCTATTTGCCATAGTCAATACTTCTTCTTCTGTATCAAATGGAGTGATAGTCACTACAGGTCCAAATATCTCTTCCTGATTCGTTCTGCATCTATAATCAAGATTTTCTATGATGGTCGGCTCTACAAAATAACCCTCTCTACATCGCTCATCATTTGGTATAAATTTATTTCCTCCAAATAAAATATTCCCTCCTTCTTCTTTAGCAAGTTGTATGTATGAAAGTATTTTTTCTTGATGTGCTTTACTTACTACTGCACCTATGTTCACATCTGTGAGTGGGTCGCCTATTTTTAGTTGACTTACTTTTTCTACAAATGCATTTTTAAATTTTTCGTAAATACTTTTTTGTACAAATATTCTAGAACCACACAAACATATCTGACCTTGATTTGCAAATGAACTATGCACAGTAGTTTTGAGCATAGCATCAAAATCACAATCTTCAAATATGATATTCGGATTTTTTCCACCTAGCTCTAGTGATAGTTTTTTAAACATTGGTGCAGCAATACTTGCTATGTTTTTACCTGTACTAGTGCCACCAGTAAATGATATGGCTTTTATTTTTGGATGAGATACTATAGCACTACCTACGTTTGGACCTGTGCCATGTAGTATATTCAATACCCCTGCAGGCAAGCCTGCTTCTATGCATATTTCTGATAGTAAGTAGGCGGTCATAGGGGTGATTTCACTTGGCTTAGCCACTACACAGTTTCCGGTAGCTAATGCAGGAGCTATTTTCCAAGTAAATAAATACAAAGGTAAATTCCAAGGAGAGATACAGCCTACTACGCCTATTGGTCTGCGAAGGGTATAGTTGATAGCTGTCTGTTCCATAAAGTGACTCTCACTTGCAAAATGCTCTATCGCCGTTGCAAAAAAATGAAAATTATCTACAGCTCTAGGTATATCTACGCTAGATGCAAGTTTCAGAGGTTTGCCATTGTCTACGCTCTCTGCTTTTGCCAGTTCGGGCAGTTTTTTTTCTATCAGTTCAGATATTTTTCTTAGGTATTTAGAGCGTTCCAGATTACTCAGGTTGCTCCATATAGGAAATGCTTTTGTTGCAGCATCTACTGCTAGTTGCACATCGGCATCTACGCTATCAGGTATTTGTGTATATACTTTGCCTGTTGCAGGCTCGTAGCCATCTATGTATTTATTATTTGTAGGAGCTGCCAAAGCTCCATTTATATAGTTTTTTAGTATTATCATAATAGTGTAAAACTAAGGAAGAATTCATAAATCTATTCATAAATTAAGCATTATACCCATTCAAGATTAACAAATTTTATTCGTTAACAAAACTTAATTCTTTGACTTATAGTGTAAAATGCCGATAGATTTCCTATTTTTGCCCTCTTTATAAGATTTTGATAAATTTATGTCCTTAAAAGATAAGATAGACTTAAACAGATTGCCAAGCCATATAGCCATCATCATGGATGGAAATGGTCGTTGGGCAAAGGAAAAAGGCAAGAACCGTATCTTTGGACATAGCAATGGTGTAGAAAGTGTGCGTCAAGTTTCTGAATGTTGTGCTGAACTAGGTGTAAAACATATGACTCTTTATGCATTTTCTACAGAAAATTGGAATAGACCAAAACTAGAAGTAGTGGCACTTATGGAGCTACTTGTGATGACAATTCGTAAAGAAACTAAAACTTTGATGGAGAATAATATACGCCTCAAAGCCATAGGAAACCTCAATACATTGCCATCTAGATGCTATAATGAATTGATGGAGAGTATTGAAATCACTAAAAATAATACTCGTATGGAATTAGTGCTAGCACTAAGTTATAGCGGAAGAGACGAGATTATTCAAACTACTAAAAAACTAGCTACACAAGTAGCTAATGGAGAGCTCAATACAGAAGATATATCAGAGGAGTTGTTTAGTAGTCATCTTTTTACGCACGATATGCCTGACCCAGAGCTCCTCATCAGAACTAGTGGTGAACACAGAATTAGCAATTTTTTGCTTTGGCAACTAGCCTATACAGAGTTTTATTTTACAGAAAAATATTGGCCGGAGTTTAGAAAAGAAGATGTATACGAAGCAATTATCAATTACCAAAATAGAGAAAGAAGATTTGGCAAAACCAGCGAGCAAGTTTCAACTGGAGATGCAAAGTAATTATGAGAAAAAATAACAAGAAATACTTACTAATATTAGTATCAATACTTTGTATAAGCACAAAGATATGGGCACAGGAGCCTAGTACGATAGATTACCTTTCACCCAAAGAATATGAAATAGGTACGATAGACGTACAAGGTACGCAGTACTTAGACAAAAGCGTTTTGAAATCTATCTCTGGATTGAGACCAGGTATGAAAATAAATATACCAAGCGAAGATATATCTACAGCTATCAAAAATCTTTGGGATCAAAAACTTTTTGCAAAAGTTGATATCATACTTGATAGAACTGTTGGTAATACTGCTTTCTTAATTATTAAATTAGAAGAACGTCCTAGGCTTTCTAGATATATTTTCAAAGGTATTAAAGGTACAGATGTAGAAGAGCTAAGAAAAAAACTCAATCTAACATCTGGGCAAATAATCACAGAAAATCTAAAATTCACATCCGCTAAAATTGTAAAAGATTATTTCTATGATAAAGGATTTTTAGGTGCTACTGTAGATATGGTAGAAGAAACCGATTCTACATTTAGAGTAAATAGTAGAAAAATTGTTATCAATGTAAATAAAGGTGAAAAAGTAAAAATAAATGCGGTAAATTTTCATGGAAATGAAAGTGTAAGTCAAAGTAAACTCATGCGTCAAATGAAAGATACGCGTGAAAAACTAAAATTTGATATAGGCGAAATGCTCCGTGCAAAAGCCAATAGAAAAGACCCAAGAAAATACAGTTTTGCTCGAATGCTCGCTAATATTTCTCCTACTTATATTTTTGAATATATAGATAGATATGCCAATCTCAATTTTTTGAAAACTTCTAAATTTGATAAAAACGACTACGAAAAAGATAAAGAGAAATTAATCACGATGTACAATAATCTTGGTTATAGAGATGCTAGAATTGTGAAAGATAGCGTGTATTTAAAAGATGCAGCTAATATGAATATAGATATTTATATAGAAGAAGGAAGACAATATTACTTAAGAAATATTTTCTGGAAAGGCAATCAAAAGTATAATGACTCTACCCTCAATTATACTCTCAATATCAAAAAAGGGACTATTTATGACCAAGCATTGCTAGACCAAAAACTTCAAATGAGTCAATCTGGAAATGACGTGAGTTCACTTTATATGGATGATGGATATTTATTCTTCCAAGTAAACCCAACAGAGGTGTTAGTAGAAAATGATTCTGTAGACCTAGAAATGAGAATGTTTGAAGGGGCACAAGCTACAATCAATAAAATAACAATTAGTGGCAATACTAAAACCAATGAACATGTTATTAGAAGAGAACTTCGTATTATTCCTGGAGATAAATTTAGTCGTGCAGATTTGATTCGTTCACAAAGAGAAATTTCTCAGTTAGGTTATTTTGATCCAGAACAAATAGAAATAGTACCAATACCTAATCCTGAAAATGGAACAGTAGATATCGAGTTTAAAGTGGTAGAAAAACCTAGTGATCAGTTAGAATTAAGTGCTGGTTGGGGTGGTAGAGGCAATGGTATCGTAGGTACAGCTGGGGTTTCTTTCACCAATTTCTCTATTAAAAATATCTTCAAAAAAGAAGCATGGGCGCCACTTCCTACAGGTGATGGACAAAAGCTTTCACTCAGAGTACAGTCAAATGGTAAAGTTTATCAATCTTATAACTTCTCTTTTACAGAGCCGTGGTTAGGAGGTAAAAAACCAAACTCGCTATCACTTTCATTTTCTAGAACACACTTTAATAATGTAGACCCTACATCTAGAAAAGTAGATGGTTGGATTCGAACTACAAGTGCTACTATTGCATATGGTACCCGTCTCAAATGGCCAGATGATTATTTCACTTTTGTACCGTCTATCAATTATCAATTATACGGACTGAAAAACTGGACTACCAATAGTTTCTTATTCTCAGATGGATATTCTCACAACTTAAATATCAATTTAGCTCTATCTAGAAACTCAATTGACCAACCGATATATCCTAGAAGAGGAGCTAACTTAGAAGCTTCAGTACAGTTTACACTTCCATATTCTCTTATGTTTAAATCTAGAAAACTAGATTATGAAAACAATGACTTACCTGCCAACCAAAGATATAAATGGCTAGAATACAATAAATGGAAACTGAAAATAGATTGGTATGCGCCACTTTCAAAAAATCAAAAATTAGTTTTCAGAGCTACTGCTAAATTTGGATTTATGTTCACGTATAATCAAAAACTTGGCTTAACACCATTCGAAAGATTCCAAGTTGGGGGAGATGGTATCTCTACTTTCCGATTGACTCCCGTAGATATAATTTCATTGAGAGGTTATGATGTATTTACAGGTGATAATGGAGCTCCTATATACAATAAATTTAGTATGGAGCTTAGATATCCATTCTCACTCAATCCTTCTGCTACTATATTTGCATTGTTATTTGCCGAAGGAGGTAATGCTTATAGCGATATCAGAAGATATAACCCACTTAATCTAAAACGCTCTGTGGGTGCGGGTGTGAGGATATTCTTACCGATGTTTGGATTGCTAGGATTTGACTATGGCATAGGCTTTGATAATACTCCTAATAATGGTACAAACATATTTAGTAAATATGGACGTTTTAGAGTAATACTAGGGTTTGAGCCAGAATAATAAATTAATTGTAAAACAATAAAGAAATAAAACAAATGAAAAAACTAATAGTAGCTGTAGCGCTCATTCTAGGAATAGCTTTACAATCAAATGCACAAAAAATAGCTTATGTAGATATGGATTATATCCTCAAAGCAATGCCTGCATACCAAAGAGCTCAAAAATCACTGGATGAAATGTCGGCAACATGGCAAAAAGATGTAGAAACTAAAATGCAAGAAGTGAGCAAAATGTATAATGCTTTTCAAAGCGAGCAAGTATTGCTTACTGAAACCTTGAAACAACAAAGAATGACTGCAATCGAGAATAAAGAAAAGGAAATCAAGCAATTACAAAAAGATAAGTTTGGTCCAAGTGGCGAGCTTTTCAAAAAAAGACAAGAACTTATCAAACCTATTCAAGACCAAGTTTATAACGAAATACAAAAATTAGCGACAGAAAAGAAATATGATTTTATCTTTGACAAAGCAAATGGACCTTATATGCTTTATGTAAATCCACTTTATGATAAAAGTGATGAAATACTTCAAGGATTAGGTATAAAATAATTTATAAAACAAAAAGAATATTAATTAAACAAAAAAAGAAAATGAAGAAACTAATTTTAGCAATCAGCATCTTGTCTGCTGTAGTGTTTGGTACAGAATTGAAAGCTCAAAAATTTGGTTATGTAAATAGTCAAGAACTTTTATTAGCTATGCCAGAAACAAAAAAAATGGATACTATGATGGCAAAAAAATCAGAGGAGTACCAATTACAAGTACAAAAAATGTATCAAGAATATCAGTCAAAAGCAGATAACTATCAAAAGAAAATGGCTGCAGGTGAAATGTCTAAATTGATACAAGAAGCTACAGAAAAAGAATTGGCTACTATGGAAACTAATATTAGAGAATTTCAACAAAGTGCTGAAGAAGATTTAGATAAATATCAATCTCAATTAATAGCACCAATTCAAGAAAAAGCATTAAATGCGATTAAAACTGTTGCAAAAGCAAATGGTTTTTCATATATATTTGATGATGCAAGCGGTGCTATGCTTTATAAGCCAGAAGGTGATGACGTTACGGCTTTAGTTAAAAAACAATTAGGTATTTAATTATAAAATTATTGACTTGTGAAACATCAAGCAAATCAAGCTATCGGAATATTTGATTCAGGAATTGGCGGCCTTACGGTCGCCAATGCTATTTCTAAGCATTTGCCTGATGAAGAATTGATTTATTTTGGAGATACCGCCAATATGCCTTATGGTGATAAATCAAAAGACTTGATAAAATCATATGCGCTTCAGATTACTGATTTTTTATTGAATGTAAAAAAATGCAAAGCAATTGTAATAGCTTGCAATACGGCATCAGCAGCTGCTTATGAATATTTGCGAGATGTAAATAAAGGAATCACACCAATCATCAATGTTATAGATCCTATAGTAGAAGCAGTAGTAAACGATAATGATATTCATAAAATAGGTTTGATAGCTACAAAAACAACTGTAGAAGCAGGTGTATATCAAGAAAAACTTGCTCGAAGAAGACCCGATTTAGCACAAGCATCTATGGCTACACCTCTTCTTGCAAAGATGATAGAAGAAGGATTCTACAATGATAATATCAGCCATGCTGTTATAGAAAAATATTTAAATGAGCCTATACTTGAAGGAATAGATGCTCTTATTTTAGGCTGTACGCATTATGTGCTCATCAAAGATGAAATAAATACATTTTATGACCATAAAGTTAAATTATTTGATTCTACAGATATCGTTGCATTGAAACTAAAAGGGATTTTAGAAAAAGAAAATTTGCTTAACGATAAAAGAGAGAATGAGAATATTTTTTATATCTCAGATATCACTGAAAATTTTAAAGAAAGTGCTAAGATGTTTTATGGAGAAAATATTAATTTAGAGCTTTACAAAATTTGGGATAAACCAGAAAACTAAACTTTATACAAATGAAAAAACTATTGTTATTATTCATCATTTCATCAACTGTTTCCGTATTTTTTGCTCAAGGAATTAGCTTTGAACATGGTACTTTCGATGAAGCACTAAAAAAAGCTAAAGCAGAAAATAAATTATTGTTTATGGACTGTTATACCACTTGGTGTGGTCCTTGCAAAATGCTCCAAAATAATACTTTTCCAAATGCTGAAGTGGGTACATACTTCAATGAAAATTTTATTTCTTTTAAAATGGATTGCGAAAAAGGAGAAGGACCTACTATCTGTGGAAGATATGGCGTAAGCGCCTATCCAAGTCTGTTTTTTATAGATGGCGATGGCAAAGTAGTGCAAAAAACTATGGGTTATAGACCTCCAGAAAGTTTATTGGCTGAAGCAAAAAAAGCGATGGGTGGAAGTACCTCTTTGCTCAATGAATATAAAAACAAATACAATAGTGGAGAGAAAAACGAAGATGTTCTGAGAGGTTTAGTTACCAATCTTGCAAAGAATGGCGAATCTTTTGATAGTTATTGGAAAGAATATTTGGCTTTACAAAAAAGTGAAAATTTATTGAATGATGTGAATGCTAAAATGATTTTTGAATTGACTAATTCTACAAATTCGCCTTCTATAAAGTATTTCAAAGATTTCAAAAGTTTCTTCATAGATAAATATGGCGCTGAAAGCTATGAAAGAAAACAAGAAAGTATTGTTGCTCGCACTATAAAAGAAGCAACTCAAAAAAATGACAAATCACTTTTTGCTGATGCAATCAATTTAGTGAAAGCTAATAAAATGTCAAGAGGTGATGAAGTGATAACAAAACAAAGTTTATTTTTTTATAGTGGAGTAAAAGATATGGTCAACTATGATAAAGTAGCGATGACTTACTTAAAGAAAACTAAAAATCTAGCACCTAATGTTTTTACAGAAATAATGGGCAACTATATTAGCAATATTGAGAATCCAAAACTTTTGACCAAGGCTATTTCTATATGCAGAAAAAGTGTCAATAAAGAAGATAAATTTTACAATAATATTGCCTTGGCAAGTTTGCTATACAAAAATAAAAATCAAGCAGAAGCATTTGCTGTGGCACAATATGCATTGGATTTAGGTAAAAAAGAAGGAGTGAATTATTGGCCAGCTCAAGAGCTTATCAATAAAATACAAATTGAACGAGGGTCAAAGAAATAATTTACTATAACGAAAAACTTTCACCACAAGCACAAGTTCTACTAGCATTCGGGTTTTCAAAATAAAAACCTTTGCCATTGAGCCCTTCTGAAAAATCTAATGTAGTATTGACAACATATAAAAAACTACGCAAATCTGTCACTAGTTTGATGCCTTTGTCTTCAAAGGTTTGGTCATCTGCTTCCATTTTGTTGTCAAATTTAAGGTCATAGCTCAATCCAGAGCATCCACCACCTTTTACGGAGACTCTTACAAAGTAATCTTCGCTATAATTTTCTTTTTTGAAAACTTCTTCAATTCGTTGTTTAGCTATATCTGATACAAAAAGCATGATTCGTTTTATTTAGTACAAATTTAAACAAACTTATTATAATTATAGTTTCAAAAAACTTTACGTTCTTTGTGCTAGAAATATAGATACAATGCAAAAAATAGAACATATAGGAATAGCCGTAGCAAATATAGATGAAGCTGAGGCTCGATATGAAAAATTACTCAATACTAAATCATACAAAAGAGAGGAAGTTGCTAGCGAAAATGTCATTACTTCATTTTTTAAAATAGGGGAGAGCAAGATAGAGCTCGTAGCCTCTACTAATGAAGATGGTACTATTGCAAAATATATAGAAAAGAAAGGAGAAGGTATGCATCATATAGCATATGCTGTAGAAGATATAAATGCCGAAGTAGTACGTATGATTTCTGAAGGATTTCAACCAATATCTAAAGAACCTAAAAAAGGCGCAGATAATAAAATGGTTTTTTTCTTTCACCCAAAATCAGCAAATGGAGTGCTGGTGGAGTTGTGTCAGGAGATAAAATAGACGCTAGATTATAGATGCTAGATTCTAGACAATAGAAAAAACTTTGAACTTTAAACTTTTTACTTTAAACTTTAAACTTTGAACTTAAAAAAACATATATTCTTTGATTTAGACCATACTTTATGGGATTTTGACACCAATTCAAATAATACTTTGAATGAACTATATCATCATTTTGAGTTGCATAAAAAAGGCGTGGAAGATATTGAAGAATTCATATCTCACTATAAGATAGTAAATGACCGATATTGGAAATATTATAGACAAAATAAAGTAACTAAAGAACAACTGCGTGAAGGAAGATTTAGAGATGCCTTATTGTTATTTGGTATTGAAAATAGTTTTTTAGCCAAGGAAATAGATGAATACTATGTGACAAGAAATCCATACCACAAAGTGCTCATGCCAAATGCTTTCGAAATACTAGATTATCTTAAAGAGAAAAAATATCAGATTCATATTATCTCAAACGGATTTAAAGAAATACAAAATATAAAAATAAAAAATTCTGGTTTGGGAGAATATATATCAGAGGTAGTGTTGTCAGAGGCTGTAGGTTACCAAAAGCCACATGCTAAAATATTTGAACATGCACTTTCTAAGGCTCATGCCCAAAAAGAAAATAGTATCATGATAGGCGATAATCTAGAGGCAGATATTCATGGTGCTCTACAGTATGGTATGGATGCTATCTATTATGATCCCGAAAATAAATCTGTTGAGAATGTAATTACAATTAGTTCTTTATTAGAATTAAAAAAATATCTATAAAAACAATTATAAAACTATCAGTTTATTCGGATATTTGCAGATAGAAATATATGATAAACAATTTACTAAATAAAACATCAGCTGAGGATAAAGAAATGGGTTTTTTCGATCATATCGAAGAACTTCGTTGGCATATCATACGTTCGCTTATCGCTATCAGTATTGGTTCTATTGTGGTATTTGTTTTTTATAATTGGTTTTTTGAAAACGTAGTTTTTGCTCCTGCTAAATCTACTTTTATCACATACGAATTTTTTTGTATGGTAGGTGAGAAGTTGCATATCGATCAAATATGCTTTCATTTTGATGATATAGAATTGTTGAATACCGATCTGTCTGGTCAGTTGATGACACAGTTTACCACTTCGTTTATTGGAGGATTTATTATGTCTTTCCCTTATATATTTTGGGAAATATGGCGATTTATAAAGCCAGCACTTCAAGAGAGTGAGCTCAATAAAACTAGACCAGTCTTATTTTTTGTGAGTGTTCTATTTGCTATTGGAGTGGCATTTGGATATTATGTGATGACTCCTTTTTGGCTAGCATTTGCACAGACTTATACGATTTCATCCTCTATCAAAAATTTATTTTCATTAGATAATTATATCTCAGGTGTATCTACGCTTGTATTTTGTTGTGGTTTGATATTTGAGCTACCTGTGATAGTTTTCTTTTTATCAAAACTTGGATTGATGACTCCAGATATCATGCGACAATACAGAAGACACGCATATGTTTCAATAGTTATATTAGGAGCTGTTATTACTCCACAGACAGATGTTTTTAGCTTGGCTATGATATGTCTGCCTTTATGGGTGTTGTATGAAATGAGTATTTATGTTTCCGCACGTGTTGAAAAACAAAAATTGCAAAATGCACAATAGAATTGTACTTTAGCTTTTATTAAATTTCTCACACAAAAAATTTATAATTATGAAAATATCAATAGGCTCAGATCACGCAGGATTTGAATATAAAACAGCACTTATTTCATTTTTAAAAGAACTCAATCATACTATTTTTGACAAAGGAACGAATAGTGCAGAATCATGTGATTATCCAGACTATGCGCATCCTGTAGCTAATGACGTAGAAAATAAAGAAGCAGATTTTGGTGTACTGATTTGTGGAAGCGCCAATGGAGTAGCGATGACTGCCAACAAACATAAAGATATTCGTGCAGCTATAGCATGGAATAGAGAGTTAGCAGAAATGGCTCGTCATCACAACGATGCTAATATTATCTGCATACCAGCAAGATATATATCTATTGAAGAAGCTAAAGAAATCGTATTTGCTTTTTTGAAAAATGATTTTGATGGTGGAAGACACTTGAAAAGAGTCGAGAAGATAGCGTTGTAGATTATATCAAGTTCATTACTTGAAAATATTGAATAATTTTTTTCTTGAGTAAGGCTTCTTGTTCACGAAGTTTGCCTTTAGGTATATTGGTGAGTGTTTCGTAGTGAGGCCAGCCGTCTTTATCTAATCCAACAAATTTAAAAAATCCTTCATCTTCAAACAACGCACAAATAGCAATGTGCATGAGGTCTTGTTTTTCTTCTTTCTCGTATTTTTCTTTTATTACACCAAGTTCATTGATGCCGATGAGCACCAGTATGGCGTTGATATCCGGGCGTTTACCAAACTGTTGTTTCACTACTTCACGCACCTTGAGCCAAAGCATCATCAGTTCTTTTTCGTCTTCCGTCTTATTTTCGTTGAGTAGAGGCACCTTTTTTATTAATTAGCAAATAATCCAATTAGCAAATTAGCAAATTATTTGATTTGTAATGATTAAAAATATAAATAGTCTAATATCTAGCGTCTAAAATCTAGTATCTTATTACTTGCTACTGCTTAAAAGACCGTACATCTCAGCTCTTTGAGTTTTTACTTTTTCATCAGCAAGATATTCATCATAAGTCATTAGTTTATCTAAGCAACCATTAGGAGTAAGCTCTATGATTCTATTTGCAGAAGTTTGCAAAAACTCGTGATCATGAGAAGAGAATAAAATAGTGCCAGCAAAATCTTTCAAAGAATTATTGAGTGCTGTGATACTTTCTAAGTCTAAGTGATTCGTAGGGTCATCAAGCAATAAAAGATTGGCTTCTTGAAGCATCATTCTTGAAAGCATACATCTCACTTTCTCGCCTCCACTTAGTACATTACACATTTTCAATACCTCATCGCCACTAAAAAGCATTTTGCCTAAAAATCCACGTATAAATTGTTCATCTTTATCTCCAGTAGAGTATTGACGAAGCCAATCGATTAGGTTCATTTCAAGTCCATCAAAATATGCAGAGTTATCGTATGGAATATAAGCGGTTTTGATGGTGATTCCCCATTCAAAAGTACCTGCATCAGCAGTTTTGTTATTGCTTACTATTTCAAAAAATGCATTAATAGCCAATGGATCTTTACTGATGATAGCAATTTTATCGTCTTTATTTACTTGGAAAGTAATGTCTTTGAAAAGTACCTCACCTTCTGCATTTTTACTACAAAGTTTATCTACTTCTAGTACTTGGTTTCCAGCTTCACGTTCTTGTTTGAAAATTATGCCGGGGTATTTTCTACTAGATGCTTGTATGGTTTCAAAGTCAAGTTTTTCTAGAGCTTTCTTTCTACTAGTAGCTTGTTTACTCTTAGAAGCATTGGCGCTAAATCGTGCAATGAACTCCAAAAGCTCTGCTTTCTTATCTTCCATTTTCTTGTTTTTCTGAGCCTTTTGTCTATTGAGCATTTGACTTGTTTCAAACCAGAAAGTATAGTTACCTGTATAAATATTTACTTTGCTATAGTCGATGTCTATCATGTGTGTACACACCATGTCTAAGAAGTGTCTATCGTGTGATACTACTATAGCTATGTTTTCAAAATCTGCTAAAAAGTTTTCGAGCCAAGCAATTGTTTCAATATCAAGACCGTTGGTAGGCTCATCCATCATAAGTATGTCTGGATTTCCAAAAAGAGCTTGAGCTAGTAATACTCGTACTTTTTCTGAAGGATTCAGCTCATTCATGAGTTTATAATGCAAATCTTCTTTGATACCAAGATTACTCAAAAGTTCTGCCGCATCACTTTCTGCAGTCCATCCATTCATTTCACCAAATTGAGCTTCTAAGTCACCAACTTTCAGCCCGTCTTCATCACTAAAATCTGGTTTTGCATAGATGGCATCTTTTTCTTGCATGATGTTCCAAAGTACTTTATTGCCCATAAGCACTGTGTTTAATACAGTGTGTTCATCAAATTCAAAGTGATTTTGACTCAAAACACTCATACGCATACCAGGACTGATATCAATTTTACCAGTTTGTGCATCCATTTCGCCACTCATTATTTTCAATAAAGTAGACTTGCCGGCACCATTGGCACCAATGATTCCATAGCAATTACCTTTATTCATTTTCAAGTTTACCTCATCAAACAAAACACGTTTGCCGTATCTTAAGCTTACATTACTTACTTGTATCATTATATTAAAATCTTTTTATTTTTAGGAGTGCAAAATTACGAAATATATACCTAAAATGCTTAATATAAAAGCCTTTTATGGAATATTAATACAAATGGTAAAACTTTTTGAGTATAAATATGATTAAATATGAATCTTTGTAATAAATAATAGAAAAACGAAAATAGAATAAATGAAAATTTATACAAAAACTGGAGATAAAGGACAAACATCACTGATAGGAGGCAAAAAAGTCTCAAAGGCACATTTAAAAATAGAATCATATGGCACAGTTGATGAGCTCAATAGTTTTATTGGATTGGTTCGTTCAAGGTTTATAGATGATGAAAAAGAGTCTGAACGTTTGGTGCGTGTTCAAAATATATTATTTAATATCGGAGCTATGTTGGCTACAGAGGAGGGGAAAGAGAATAGTTATGTGCCAAAGTTAGATGAAACAGATATTGTTTTTTTGGAAAATGGAATTGATAGAATGGATGCTATTTTAGAACCATTACAAAATTTTATTCTACCAGCTGGTTCAGATTTAATAGCCTATTGTCATGTATGTAGAACTATATGTAGAAGAGCAGAAAGATTGGTTGTAGCATTGGGCGAAACAGAGTCATTGGATATTTATATTCAAAAATATTTAAATAGATTATCGGATTATTTTTTTGTATTGGCTAGATACTGTGCATCTAAGCAAGGAATAGCAGATGTGATTTGGCAAAAATAAACTGTTGGTTACTAATGTTTTGGTATGTATTTTGCTGTTTACTGTCATATAAATTATTTATAAAAAATTGTGCATAAAATCATTTGGATATTCGCATATAATAAATTTACTTTTGCAAACTTTTATTAATTAAAAACACTATAGAACTATGTTTTGGAGTTTAGAATTAGCATCGCACTTGGAAGACGCACCATGGCCAGCAATGAAAGATGATTTGATAGATTTTGCTATCCGTTCAGGTTCACCATTAGAGGTAATAGAAAACCTACAAGAACTTGAAGATGATGGAGAAGTATATGAAGGCATCGAAGATATTTGGCCAGATTATCCTACCAATGAGGATTTCTTATTTAATGAAGACGAATATTAATACAATAAAAAATATATCAAATCATTAGTTTAGGGTCAAATATTAAAGTATTTGACCCTAATTTTTTTTAATATTTGCTTTTAATTAAAAACTTCTATAATTTTATATTTAAATTAAAGTATTATGAATAAGAATTTATTACTCATATTACTAACCACCACCACTAGTTTTTTTTCGTTTTCACAAAACGAATTGTACAATAACGGCGCATTGATATATATCAATGGACAATCTGGAACTAATAAGGCCTACAATCCTTCGGATATGCCTACGCTCTATGTAAATGGAGAAGTTGTAAATGCATCAGGAAATTTAGAAAATGCGACAGGCGAGATACAAGTCACAGGAGATTTTACTAATAATGCTACGTATACCACTACAGGTGATGAAGTGTTTTTGGGCTCGACTAGTTCAACTGTTAACGGTACTATGAATGGTACTGGTGCTAATAATAACTTTAGAAATTTATTTGTTGTAAAATCAGGCGCATTTTTAAACTTGAATACCAATACAAATGTCTCTAATTATATTGATGTAAATACAGGTATAATAAGAACAGATGTAAGTTCTCATGGTGCTGATGGAAGCGCATATCTAAATGAATTATATATGCTTAATACTACTCCAAGTGAATTAGTGACAGCTGGTTCAGGTGCTACTAGATATATTGAAGGTAAGTTGAAACGCGCTACAAGTACTGGTAATACGTATGTTTTTCCAATAGGTGCATCCGCAGCTACTCATGATGGTATGGAGCCTGTAAGTATGACTATCAATTCTGGTGCAGGTGATATTTTAGGTTATATAAAACCAGCTACTTTTAATTATAATGATATGATATTTCAAGATATAGGTTCAGATCCTTCTGCAGGATTCAGTGCTTATTCTACATGTATTCCTGGTGTAGGTGGGGATGGTATCATGGATGCATTGCCGTTATCAAATTCTTTTCCTCAAGAATGGGTAATGACTAATCCAAGCGGTGGAGCAGTTTCTAACTATAATATCACTGTAAATCCTGGTGCTATACTTGATGCTACTGTTGCATATACTAGTGTTTGTGGTGGTACATGGAAATATTTAGCAAAAAATGGAATACCTGGTGGAGATGGAAATACTATAGTTGCTGGACCTTGGGTTCCTACTGGATTAGGTACCTATTTGTCTTCGTTTAATGGTGTGACTCTGGCCCCTACAGGAAATACACTAAGTAGTCAATCTAGTTTTAGTTCGTTTAGATTACACGGACCAAGTAATATTGGAGGTGCTTTACCAGTATCATTAGTTTCACTTCAAGCAACTCCAATCAATAATGAATTTATTAGAGTAAATTGGGTGACAGCAACAGAAATCAATAACAAGGGTTTTGAAGTTTGGAAAAGTACAGATGCAATTAACTTTACAAATATTGGTTGGGTAGATGCACAAGGTGATGGAAATTCTACTACTAACTTAAACTATGCATTCGACGATAGAGATGTAGTAGCTAACAAAATGTATTACTACAGACTTAGACAAATAGATAAAGACGAAACACCACATACTACAAGTATTGTTTCTGCATCTTTAAATGGTACAAATATGGATGGTATTTTTATTGGAGATTTCTTTCCTAATCCATCAAGTATATCTAGTGCAGTTCTGATTACTTCTTCTAAAGAAATGGATATAAATATTGCATTATATAATAATCTTAGTCAAGTAGTGACAAGTGAAAAAATACATGTAAATCCAGGAGTGAATACAGTAGAACTTCCACTAAATACTATAACAGAAGGTGTATATCATGGTATATTCACAACTCCTTCAGGAAATATTTCAAGACAGATTATAATAACAAAGTAAAATATATTTAAGTCATAATAATAAATGCTCCGAATTTCGGAGCATTTTTTTACAACTTATATTTGAAATTAACTCATCGGCACTTCTATTATTAATAGACTTGCATCATTATTCAATGATTTAATACTAATATTTGAAGTGTTTGTAAAACCAATCGCATCTCTAGTGTCTAGCTTTTCTTCATTGATAACAAAATCGCCTTTTATTATAAAAATATAAATACCATTTCCTTCTTTTTTTAATTGATAATTTAATTCAAAATTATTCTCAAAGTCACCTATATGAAACCAAGCATCTTGATGTATCCAGACTCCCTCATCTTTTTCTTTTGGTGAAAGTATTTGTTGAAGTTTATTTTTTCTGTCATCAATATTCAATACTATTTGCTGATATCTAGGACTTACATTTATTTTATTTGGAATAATCCATATCTGTAATAGTTTTAAAATTTCTTCATCACTTTTATTATATTCACTATGTATGATACCTGTTCCTGCACTCATTACTTGTATCTCACCATGTTTTATTACTGCTTTATTTCCCATACTATCTTGATGTTCTAAAGCACCTTCGAGAGGAATAGTTATTATCTCCATATTATCATGTGGGTGTTTGCCAAAACCCATTCCGGCATCTATACTATCATCGTTTAATACTCTTAAAGTTCCAAAACTCATACGTGCAGGATTGTAGTAATTTGCAAAACTAAATGAATGATAGGCTTTGAGCCATCCATGATCTGCGTGTCCTCGGGTGTTTGCTTTAAATATTGTTTTTGTAGGATTCATTTTTTATTGATTGATAATTTGAAATTGTTGATTTGCTTTTTTTGAAATTTTTTGAACGGATGAAATACTTGATTTAGGCAGCTCTCTATAAATATGTGGAAATAATTCTTTACCACCATCTAAATTTTCATATTTGATATGTGTCTTTTCTAATCTGTCATCTATAATTAGTAAATAAATTGTTGATTCGTTTTTGTAATGTGTATTTGCGATTTTTTCAATTTGTTTTGCTGTGGAGCAATGAATAAAATTGTCGTTTTCATATCTACTAGGAAAGTAAATTTCTAAGGATAGACAGTTTTGCCATTCAGCTTCAGTACATATATGATAAATCATTTATTCTTTTTTTACTTAAATGTAAAAAAATGCAGTTTAGTTCAAGGATATAGATTTTATTAGTTTAATATTTTTAGATTTTTTATACCTTTATTACTCCAAAGATTATTGTTTAAGTTTTTCTATTAATTTTAATAAGGTTCTATTATGTCGAAATATTTACTATTGGTTATTATTTTTATTAGCAGTATTGCACAAGCACAAGTAAGTCCGAGACCTACTGCTACACAACGCATCACACTGAATCCTGCAGACAAACCATTTTATCATGGCATAGCTAGTGGAGATCCCACACCAAATAGTGTGATGATATGGACTAGAGTCACTCCAGACAGCGGTGGTATTGGTGATGTGAAAATATATTGGCAAGTAGCTACTGATGTAAATTTTACTAATGTAGTAAGTTATGGATATGATTTTGCAAGAGAATATAATGATTATACATTCAAACATGATGTATGTGGCCTACAGCCAAATACTTATTACTATTACATGTTCAGAGCACTTGATAAAAATACTATCATTGGAAGAACTAAAACAGCTCCTGTAGGAGATAATGATAGTGCACGATTTGCAGTAGTTTCTTGTTCAAATTATGAACATGGGTATTTTCATGCATATAAAGAAATAGCAAACAGAAATGACTGTGATGGTGTGATACATCTTGGAGATTATATTTATGAATATGAAGTTGGAGGATTCAGCGCTGGACTCAGCGATAGAACAAATGAGCCAATCAATGAAATCATAACACTAGAAGATTATAGAACTAGACACTCTCATTACAAGTTAGATGCAGATCTCAAAAGACTTCATCAACTACAGCCATTTATGACTGTGTGGGATGACCATGAAACAGCTAATGACTCCTACAGAGATGGTGCAGAAAACCATACTAATGGTTCTGAAGGCAACTGGCAAGATAGAAAAAGAAATGGAGTAGAAGCTTATAATGAATGGATGCCTCTTAGAAAGCCTGATCCTCTTGATACAATTCGAATTTGGCGAAAATTGAAATATGGAAATTTAATGGATTTAATCATGATTGATTCAAGATTGTATGATAGAGATGAGCAATCATTAGCTAATAGAAATGATGCAAGCAGGAAGTTATTAGGCACACTTCAAAAAAACTGGTTAAAAACTCAATTAAGTGATACTACATCTAGATATAAAATTATGTGTAATCAAGTGATGTTTGCACCTCTTGAAGTATTTGGAATACCGGTAAATGCCGATCAATGGGATGGATATAATGCAGATAGACAAGAAATACAAAATCACATAAGACTAAATAGTATAAAAAATGTGGTAGTACTTACTGGGGATATACATACTTCGTGGGCCAATGATGTGCCAGGGCCAGGTTATGTATCAAGCAGTGGAGCAAATTCAATCTGTACAGAGTTTGTTACTACAAGTGTTACTAGTTCTAATTTCAGTTTGCCAGTGCCAGAGTCAGTTATTCGTACTTTGAATCCACATATGAAATATGTAAAACTAACTGATCATGGATATTCAGTATTGGATATCAATAAAAATAGAGTTCAGAATGATTTTTTATATACTATACCAGTAGAGACACCTACTTATACAGCTTCATGGGACAAGAGTTTTTATAAAAATAATAATGAAAACTTCTTAAGAAACACAACTACCCAGCTTAGCGGTCATTTGATTCCAGCTGTAAATCCACCATTACTTGCAGACCAAACAATTTATATGAATGCTATAGACGATTCACTTTATTATATATTAAATAAAAATACGAATACAGCATTTTGCTTGCTTCCACCAGTGCCAAATTGTGGTGGATACAGTATTAGTTTATTAGATAGTACCAATAATGGATTATTAAATATGAGTATTGGTGATTCGTGTGGAACATATATTCCTAACACTAATTACAGTGGATTTGATACTGCAAAATTTTTAGTATGTCAAAATAATCCATTCTATTGCGATACAGTTAAAGTGTATTTTCAAATAAATGGATTTATTAATAGAACGTATATTTTAGCAACAATCCCTATGGATAGTACTTACAATAGATGTATAAGTTACGATGATTTATATGGTAGTATAGCTAATAGCAATGTGAGTATATCACCTTCTCACGGAACAGCAACACTTAGCAATGACTCATGTATTACATATGTTCCGAATGCTGGATTTACAGGAGTAGATACAATAATGATTTATGCATGTGACAGTATCACACCTATCAAATGCGATACAGTATATTTTATTATTACAGTAAAACCATCGTATAATATTCAATATATTTACGCCTATATTACTCCTGATAGTATCTATAAACCTTGTGTAGGTTTCGATGAATTAAGACCTCCATATACGAGTAGTACATTATACAATAACACATCACATTCTTTCACTACATTAAGTGTCGATACTTGCTTGAATTATATTCCTGCAGTGGGTTTTAGAGGAAATGATACATTGGTCTTAATCGCTTGTAAAAGTGGTGTGCCTTTAAGATGTGATACGATTATATATATTATAAACGTAGATGAATCAAATGATGTTAATTTTATTAAAGAAAATTTAGTAGTATTTGGTGTGAATCCAAATCCTTTTGATGACGAAATAGTAATACAATATTACCTATATAAAGATGCGACTATTGAAGTTAGTCTTACAGATATTCAAGGAAAGAAAGTGATTTCATCTAGCATACTATCAAAAACAGGGTTAAATTACGGAAAAGTAAAAGGTGATGGAGTAGCAAAGGGAACTTATGTTTTAAGTTTAAAAGTAGGTAATGAAATTTATTCTAAGAAAATAGTAAAAGAATAAGCTAGAAATTTATTGTAAATGTAGTGCCAATATTTGGAGTACTATCTATTGATATGGTACCACCCATGCTTTCTATTTGAGTTTTAGTAATGTATAGTCCTACGCCTTTTGCATCTTTATTGTTGTGAAAAGTTTTAAATAAGCCAAAAATCTTTTCTCCATATTTTTCAATATCTACACCTATACCATTGTCACTTATGGTCAGTACTGGTTTGTTTTTCGTTATCTTTAAATCAATTATTATTTCTAATTTTCTATTTCTATTTCTATATTTAATTGCATTGCTTATTAAATTAAATATGATACTTTCTAGATAAATAGGATTATAGTTAATAGTTACATCTTTAGATACATTTACTTCAATCTTTGCATCTACTTTTTCAAGATCGATAGATAGTAAATTTATTGATTTAATGATGAATTCATTTAAATTCAATATTTGATTGTCATTTACTGAATTATTTTGAATTTGTATGATATCATTCAAGCTATTAATAGTGCTATATAAATTGACAGCATTATCTTTTACTAAATTGATTATTTCTTTTTTATCATCATCTTTTTCTTTTCTATCAAATAACTGAAGAAGCATATTGATGTTTTTTGTATGTGTTTTTAAGTTATGAGATGCTATATATGTGAAATCAAGTAATTTTTTGTTTTGGTAGGTGATGTGCTCATTTGTTTTTATTAGATTGCTTTGAGTTTTCTTTAATTCAGTAATATCTGTTCCAATTCCTAAAAATCCAATAATTTCGTTTCTAATATTTTTTCTAGCAGTTACTACTAGTTGTACAGAAAGATGAGAGCCATTGTTTCTAACATATGTCCAATCTTTAGATTCGTAAAGTCCTTGTCTAGCAAGCTCTACAAACACATCAAATCCTTCTATTTTTTTATTGAATCTTTTGCTTAGATATTCTCCATGAGCAATTACTTCTTCTTCTAGATGTATTTTTTTTGGAGTTGCTATATCTATCATTTCATCTGCATTGTATCCGAGGAGTCTTTCAGCTCCTTTATTGAAGTGAGTTATTAGGCCTTCTAAATTTGTTCCTATTATAGAAATATTTGTACTTGCATCTAATAGGTTCTTTAAATTATTGGATAATCGTTCGTTTTCTATTTCTTTTTCTTTTAGTGTTGTAATATTATCTACGGAGCCTACTACTCTAGTTGGTTTTCCATTTTCATCCCAATCTATTATTTTACCTGAGCAATTAAGCCAAACTATAGAGCCGTCTTTATGATAATATCTAGATACACAACTCATAGAATTAATTCCACACTCAAGATTAATATTACTTAAAGAGTTTATTTTATAGTCTAAATCTATTTTATTAATTAATGTTGTCCAAGACTCAGGGGCTATTGTTATTTCATGTTCTTCATATCCAAGTATAGACTTAAAGGTTGGACTCATAAAATACTCATTGGTTAGAATATTCCAATCCCAATAACCAGATAAGGTGTCTTCGAGTATTATTTTGTATATGTCGTTATTAATCATGAATAAATAAAAATAATATAAAAATATATTATATGCAAATAATAATGTGTATAAATCAAAATCATATAAATAAGTAGATTTCTTTTCTTTGTGTAAAATATTTAAATTTTGAATTCAATATTATTGTTAGCTATAGTTTTAATCTATTTTGTTGCATTGTTAGTGATTGCATATTATGCATCTAAAGGTGCAAACAATGAATCTTTTTTTATAGGTAAGAAAAATTCATCATGGTTATTGGTAGCATATGGTATGATTGGTACATCGTTGAGTGGAGTGACTTTTATGAGTGTACCCGGAGGTGTCAATGCAGGTCACTTTGGTTATTTACAAGTTGTCATTGGATATCTTATAGGATATATGGTTGTTGCATTTGTACTGCTCCCATTGTATTACAAAATGAATCTTACTTCAATATACTCGTACTTAGAAAATAGATTTGGTATTGTTGCATACAAAACTGGCGCTTCATTTTTTATACTTTCTAGAACTCTCGGTGCTACCATTAGAATCTATCTTGTTATTAAAACTTTGCAGTTTATTATGCTCGATAGTTTTGGGATTCCATTTGCACTCACTGTTTTTGTAATACTACTTATGATACTCCTATACACATATAAAGGCGGTGTAAAGACAATTGTAATTACCGATACGCTACAGACCACTTTTATGCTTCTAGCTCTAGTAGTTACTATAGGTGTTATTATGAGTCAATTAAATTTTTCAATGAATGATGTTGTAAGCTCTTTACAATCAAAAGGATATTCGCAGGTTTTTCATTATGACTGGAAAGCAAAAAATTATTTTCTGAAACACATACTTGGAGGTATGTTCATCACTATTGCTATGACTGGGCTTGATCAAGAAATGATGCAAAAAAATATTAGTTGTAAAAATCTTTGGGATGCTCAAAAAAATATGATATTATTTAGTACTATACTATTATTTGTCAATCTACTTTTTTTAATTTTAGGAGGAGTTTTATATGTTTATGCATCGCAAAATAATATAGCATTGCCTGCAAAAGGGGATGATTTATTTCCAATGATTGTACTAAATTATTTATCACCTATAGTAGGAATTATATTTATTATTGGATTGATTTCGGCATTATTTCCTAGTGCTGATGGTGCACTCACAGCGCTCACTTCCTCTTTTTGTATTGATATTCTCAATATAAAATCTAGAACAGATATAAATGAAGCGCAAAAAGAAAAAATGAGAATCACTGTCCATTTGTCTTTAACAGTATTGTTTTTTGTAATTATAATTTTGTGTAAACTTATTGATAATGGAAATATCTTAGTGACTCTTCTTACTATTGCAGGATACACGTATGGACCACTTTTAGGACTTTTTGCATATGGTATTCTTACCAAAAAAAATGTGATGAATCTCGCAGTTCCACTTGTATGTATTTTGTCTCCTACTATTTGTTATGTTTTAGATGTCAATTCAGTAAAATGGTTTAGTGGATATACATTTGGTTTTGAACTATTATTAATAAATGGAATCATTACATTTATAGGACTTTATATCAGTTCTTTATTTACCTCAAATAAACAATTAGAAATATCTTAAAATAAAATTATAAAATGAATAATCCAATTACAGTGCCTAAAACATGGGCAGAAAGTGAACAGAAAGCTAGTAATTCTTGGCTAATGTTTAAAATAATGAGTGAATTTGTAGATGGTTTTGAAAGGCTAGAAAATATCGGTCCTTGCATCTCTATTTTTGGTTCAGCAAGAACAAAATCGGGTACAGAATATTATGAAAAATCTGTAGAAATAGCGGCTGCACTATCTCGTCAAGGATTTGGAATCATCACCGGTGGTGGTCCTGGTATCATGGAAGCAGGTAATAAAGGTGCAAAAGAAGCAGGTGGAAAATCTGTAGGACTCAATATTGAATTACCTTTTGAACAATATGCCAATCCATATTTAGACCATGATAAAGAATTTAATTTTAAATATTTCTTTGTGAGAAAAGTTATGTTTTTGAGATTTTCTCAAGGTGTAGTATTATTGCCTGGAGGCTTTGGTACATTGGATGAAATGTTTGAAACGCTCACACTTATTCAGACAGGAAAAATTAATAAAGTGCCAGTAGTACTGTATGGTAAAAAGTTTTGGTCAGGTCTGCTTGAATGGATAAAAAATACTATGTGCGATACAGAGCACAATATACATCCAGAAGATATGGATTTGATGAAACTAACTGATGATGTGGATGAAATCGTAAAAATATTTAATGACTATTACAGCAAATCAGAACTGAAACCTACTTTCTAATTCATGACAAAAAAATATGTTTTATTCTGTCTGATTTTAGGTTGTTATCTTCAGTCGATTTCTCAGTCGTATCCCAAAAATGATTTTGTAGCTCCATTAAATATTCCTCTATATTTAGCAGGGGTTTTTGGCGAATGTAGAGCCACACATTTTCATGCAGGTATTGATATTAAAACCAATCAAGTAGAAGGATTACCCATATTTAGTATTGGTGATGGATATGTGTCACGTATCAAAGTGTCTGCTTTCGGATATGGCAATGCGCTTTACATCACACATCCAAATGGATATACTTCAGTGTATGGCCACTTACAATCATTTAGAGAAGATATAGCGCGCTACGTAAAACAAAAACAATATGAGCAAGAAACTTTTGAAATAGATATTTGCCCATTAAACCATGAGTTGAAATGTAAGAAAGGCGAACAAGTAGCAAAGAGTGGAAATACAGGCGGAAGCAGTGGCCCACATTTACATTTTGAAATCAGAGATAGTTTTGAAAATACTATCAATCCCCAACTTTTTGGGATAAAAATCATCGATAATATTGCACCTACGGTCACTGGTATTGCTATTTACAATCAAGGAAAAGATAGATTCAATACTGTGCCAATTATTTTGAGTACAAAATTAAAATCAACTTATTTTGCTCCATATAAGGATACAGTATTGCTCAATTCTGATGCTATTTCATTTGGGCTTGAAGCAGTAGATAAAATGAATAATAGCACTGGCAATAATGGTTTGTATGAAGTAGAATTAAAAATAGATGATATCTCTTATTATAAATTTCAAATGAATAAATTCCATTTTGATGAAACACGAAATGTACTTGCATATATTGATCAAGAAATAAAAAGTATGTTTAGCAGAAATTTTCAGAGATGTTATACTTTGCCCAATCAATATTTCACCCCACAAAAAAATAAAAATATCAATAGAGGAATTTATTACTTAGATGACGAAGCTTGTCATTTAGTTACTATTTACGTCAAAGATTTTCAGCAAAACACTTCACTCTTAAAATTTTATGTAAAAAAGGATTATGCCAGTACAGCATATAAAAATCTATCATATCCATATCTTAGAGTGATCTATCCAAATAAAGATTATAGCTATGAAATGGGTGATGTAAGCATGAAAATCGGCACAAAAGCATTGTTTGATACCACCTATATTAATATTCAAAAAACAAATAGTAACTCTATTTCTGATGTATATACAATTGGTAAAGCTACAGATTATTTTATGGTGCCTATCGAACTAGGATTGAGAGTGAAAAATATTCCAAGTTCCTTACTCGATAAAGTTATTTTATTGGAAAAATCTTCAGGCACTAAAAATTGTGGTGGAATTTATGAAAATGGATTTGTAGTGGGCAAAACAAAATCTTTTGGTTTGTTTTCGTTAGCCTTAGATACAACTGCACCTAAAATAACACCCATCAATATCACTTCAAATAAAATAATGACTAAAGAATCCGCTATAAAAATAGCCATGGCTGATAATCTAAGTGGTATAAAATATTACGATGGTTTTATAGATGGGGATTGGGTTTTGTTTGAAAATACTGGCTCTGTACTTCGGTATAAATTTGATATGCCCATGACAAATACTACACATGATTTGAAACTAGAAGTGATAGATGAGCGAAGCAATAAAGCAGTATATAATACGAAGTTTGTTTATTAGAAAACCTTATTGGTAAAAATGTTGTTAATGAGCATATCTAAAATATTAATAAATATGACCACACTAAAAGTAGGAGACAAAGCTCCAGCTATTAAATCTAAAGATGAAAACGGTAACGAAATAACTTTAGCACAATTTATAGGTAAAAAAGTAATCCTTTATTTTTATCCAAAAGACGATACTCCAGGATGTACTGCTGAAGCATGCAGTTTCAGAGATAACTATAAGTTGTTGCAAAAATCTGGATTTGAAGTACTAGGAGTAAGTGTAGATGATGAGAAAAAACATCAAAAATTTATCACAAAATACGAACTCAATTTTCCATTGATATCAGATACAGATAAAAAAGTAGTGGAAGATTATGGTGTATGGGGTCTCAAAAAATTTATGGGTAGAGAATATATGGGTACCAATAGAGTCACTTTTATTATAGATGAAAAAGGCAAAATAGAACACATAATAGATAAAGTAGATACAAAAAATAGTGCACAACAAATACTTGACTTATATAAATAGCATTTTTGATATAATAAAAACGTCTGTACAAGGATGCACAGACGTGTAAAGAACTCCCAAAACCCAAAAAATTAAATCACGTTTGGCAAAACGCTTATTTATTATAAAGACTCAAAGTATTCAAAAAAGGTTGCAAAAGGATAGAAGATTTTTATAAAAAAGCACTAATATTAAGTAGATTTGTATTACTTATTTAAATAATAATCTATATTTAGTTAAACGTTACTTAAGATAAAATATCTATATTTAGTTATGAAAAAAACGCTTTTATTTTTTAGCCTCATCATAGTTGGCATATCTTTTTTATATGTAACTAATTCGTGCAGAAAAGAATTGATACCCCCTGATGGTGTAAATGAACCGATTACATTTTGGAATCCAGATACGAACTGGATAAGATTGAAGGAGGGCGATACTATTACAACTGTTGTTAGACTTACAACTGACAGACCCATTGATTCCTTTTCATGTAAGTACAATGTGTCTACTAAATTCCACGTTTTTGACCCAGCGCTTGACCCATTAGAAGAACTCTATACCAAAAGATTTTACCCAGACACTAACAACCTACAGGTAGTGAGCGAAGTTTTTCAAGTTCCAAATGATACTACTATCAATAAAACCGATGTA
This sequence comes from Chitinophaga pinensis, assembly GCA_945860705.1. Taxonomy (GTDB): domain Bacteria; phylum Bacteroidota; class Bacteroidia; order Chitinophagales; family CAMDFR01; genus CAMDFR01. The sequence continues at coordinate 36,059 of CAMART010000005.1, forward strand.
GTAAGGCTAGTGTATACCATGTTTGCCAGAGGCAATCAACAGTATCAAAAAACATTACGAATAGATATAAAATAATATGTTTGCAAATCTTACCAATAGAGATGATTTATCTGGCATGCGCAATACTTACGAATGTGCTGAATTGCTAGAGGAAAATACACCAGTATCTCCTTTTATTCTTTTTAATACTTGGTTTGATGAAGCAAAAAAATCTACGATTTTAGAAGCAAATGCTATGGTAATAGCTAGTGCAGATAAGAATGCTAAACCTAGCGCACGAATGGTTTTGCTTAAAAATATTTTTGATGAGAAAGGCTTTGTGTTTTATACTAACTATGAAAGTAGAAAAGGAATAGAGCTTAACGAAAATCCTCAAGTAGCTATTTTATTTCACTGGGATGAACAAGAAAGACAAGTGAGAATAGAAGGTGTAGTAGAAAAATTGGATGAAAAACTCAGTGATGAATACTTTTTATCTAGACCTGTAGGTAGCCAGTTGGGAGCTATTGCATCTCCTCAAAGCCAAGTGATAGAAAATAAACAAGAATTAGAGAACTTATTTGAACAAGCAAATAAATTGCAAAAAATAACCCGACCTATTAATTGGGGCGGGTATATTGTAGTTGCTAATAAAATTGAATTTTGGCAGGGTAGACCCAATCGAATGCACGATAGAATTGTCTACGAAAAAAATAATACTGCCTGGAAAAAATATAGACTAGCGCCTTAATTTTTTAAGAGAATATTATTCAGTTTTAGCTTTTTTCTTAGTTGCTTTTTTAGCTGGTGCTTTCTTTTCAGCTTTTGGAGCTTTTTCTTTAGCTGTACCAGTAATATCTATTTTTGTACGTGCTGGTCTTGCATTACCAAATGAACCTACAAATGTTTTTCCTTTTAATGTTCTTCTATCACCTCTTCCCATCTTTAATGTTTTTGTCTTTTAATAAGTTATATGAAAGTACAAATATACTGAATTCTAATCTTTAAAAAACAGAATTGCTTTATCTTTATCCTATTATTTATGAAACAAATTCCGATAAGAGCTATTATTTCTCTGTTTTTGGTTTGCATACTAATAGTATGGACTTCTAGTTCATGTATGAATAAAAAAAGATGCCCTGGAGTGCACAGATATACGACACAGGGTGGAGCAGGACTAAAAGACAGCAGACAGAAAGGAACTGGAATAGCTTACCATAATCATGGGGGAAAAAGTAAGAAAAAATATAGTACTACTAGATTTGGAGGCGCATCATTAAAAGATAGCAAACTCAAAGGTACTGGTATAAAATACCATGGAGGTGTAATGGTAGATAGGCGTGAAAGCCCAAAACAAAGTGGAAACGCGCCTTGGACCAAAAGCTATAAAAGACAAAACAAACGAAAAGCACAAAGCGGTATTATTCCTAAAAATCTTAAAAAACCACCTACACCTAAAAAGAAAAAGTCTACTAGTAAAAAGACTACTAAAAACAAGTATAATCAGTAATGTCAATAATGCAGTATTTGATTGATAATTTATATAATTCTGCGCCCTCGTATTAAAAATTAATAGTATTTTAGCATCTTATGTTAAGACAGAATCTCAATCAAAAACTCTTACAAAAATTATCTCCACAGCAAATACAGCTGATGAAGCTATTGCAGGTGCCTACAGATCAACTAGAACAACGAATAAAAGAAGAACTTGAGATCAATCCTGCATTGGAAGAGCTCAATCAAGATATATTTGATGCCGAAAAATCAGACAATGATACTATATCTTCAGACAATGAAATGGATAGCTCAGAAAGTATGGATGATGCATCAGATTATTCAGATGAAAATATAAATCTTTCTGATTATTTTGATGAGTCTGATAATACTGCTTCATACAAGTACAACAGTATGGACTATAATCCAGATGATGATGATGATAGGTCTAATCCTATCTCTATTCATATTACTTTTCATGAATATTTAGAGCAACAGTTAGGACTCGTTCCATTAGAGGATAAGTATTTTCAAATAGCGAAACAAATCATCGGTAGCATAGACGAAGATGGATATATGCGTAGAGAAATAGATGCAATTGTAGATGATTTAGCTTTTTCATCTAATATTATGACTGATGAAAAAGAGATTCTAGAGCTCCTATTTGAAATACAAAAATTTGACCCAGCAGGTGTTGGTGCTAGAGATTTAAAAGAATGTCTATTGCTTCAGCTTGATAGAATAGAACAAAAAAATGTATATATAAATTTAGCTATAGAAATTCTTACCAATTCATTTGAAGAGTTTACTAAAAAACATTATGACAAACTTCAAAAAATATATGAAGTAGATGATGTTATTTTTAAAAAATCGATTGAAGAAATATTAAAACTTAATCCTAAGCCAGGAAGCGCATACAATGAAGGTGGTGCGAAAAACACCCAACATATTATTCCGGATTTTTTAATAGAAAATATCAATGGAGAATTAGTACTAAGACTCAATAGTAAAAATGCACCTGAGCTTCGTGTGAGTGATTCATTCAGAGAAATGCTTACTGACTATAACAGAACTAAAGAAAAAAGTAAGCAACAGAAAGAAGCTGTGATGTTTATCAAACAAAAAATAGATGGAGCAAAATGGTTTATAGATGCTGTGCGTCAAAGGCAACAAACATTGCTCAAAACAATGAAAGCAATCATGGAGTTTCAATATGATTATTTTTTGAGTGGTGATGAAACAGAGTTGCATCCTATGATATTAAAAGATATAGCGGCACTTACTAATTTAGATATATCTACTGTATCACGTGTAGCCAATAGTAAATATGTACAAACTGAATTTGGAACTTTCTTACTAAAAAACTTTTTTAGCGAATCATTGAGTACAGATAGTGGCGAAGAAGTAAGTACTCGTGAAGTAAAAAAAATACTTACAGACCACATTGGTGCTGAAGATAAAAAGAAACCATTGAGTGATGAGAAACTCACTCAAATTCTCAATGATGCAGGATACAATATAGCTCGTAGAACTGTAGCCAAATATAGAGAGCAACTCAATATACCAGTAGCACGATTAAGAAAAGAATTATAATAAATGAATGTAGCAAATATTAATGATGGTGTTCCAGCTCGAAATACAATGAAGTATTGGTTTGCACGCATTTTTTCAAATTTATTTCATCCGTTTTTTATTCCTACCTTGAGTATGTTTGTTTTGTATTTCTGCTTTCCTTATAGGTTTGCAGAGTATGAATACAAAACCAAAGTAGTATCTATAGGTTTGATATTTGCTATTACGGTTATCTATCCTACCATTGCTATAGTGGTGATGAGTAAGTTGGGTATGATTAATAGTATAAATTTAAGAGAAAGAAAAGATAGAATTATCCCTTATGTTGTCACGCTTACTTTTTATACTTGGATTTGCTATATGGCTCTGAAACCAAGCAATAACAACATGCTATTCCCAAATGATTTTATCTTTAGTCATATGATGTTAGCTATGACTTTGTCTATTATTATAGCTTTTGTAGCTAATAATTTTTTAAAAGTAAGTATGCATATGTTAGGTCATGGAGGTTTTGTTGGTTTTCTTCTTTTTACAGCCAAATTTTCTCCAGTCAATTACGAATGGATTTTTGTTTTGGCTCTATTAGTAGCAGGATGTGTAGGTACAGCAAGGCTTATACTAAAAGCACATACTCTTAAAGAAATTATAGCAGGATTTAGTATAGCTATCCTAGCAGAATATATAGTATTTGTAATCTTACCAGCTTGGGGTATATTTAGTTAATAAAAAATATTGTAATACCCATAAAGTATTCAATGTCTAAATTGTAGAATATAAACTATTTTTTAGAAGTATATTTAATTACAAATTTAGTCACAAAACCCCACAAAATAAAGCTAAGCATATGTCATCGAATAGTTTTTTCTACAAAACAAACTTACTTATATGCTGAGCATAATGCGTCATTAAAATGTTATGGCAGAAGAAATGGACATGGATAGATAAACATCAATGCCATAACTTATTTTAATGAGTATAAGTAAGTGTAGATTTTGTGAAAAAAGGATTCGCAGACTTGAATTTTTGTTTCTTTTGTTTCAAGACAAAAGAAATCGCCGAAGGCAATTTTAGGTAAACACTATAAATGTAATTGTTTTATAGTATACGGTAAACATCAATAATCCAATAGTATTATATTAATCATGTATGAATAAATTATTTCTATGAAAATAAAAAAGCTCCGAAAATTCGGAGCTTTTTTTTAAGTTGATGTCTATATTTAGAATGGTAAATCATCAGATATTTCGCTATTCAAATCGCTAGATGGCATAGTAGCATTATTGCTCAGTACTTCTTGGCTAGAAGAATTGTTGTAGTTTTGGCTAGGGGCAGATGCTCCATTATTGCTAGGTGTAGCTGATGCGCCACTTGGATTTTTTTCTACTTTCCATCCTTGTAAACTCACATAATACTTACCTTGGTATTCATTGCCTCTTACATTGAATGATACTTTTACCATTTCACCTACAGCACAAGATTGTAGGATGTCAGCACGTTCTTTTACCATTTCAAATTTTACATGTTGTGGATATTGCTCTTGTGTAGTGATTACAAATTCTCTCTTAGAAAATCCACTTGGAAATGTTTGCACATCAGAAATTTCTTTAATAGTTCCTGTTAATTCTAAACTCATTTTTACGTATTTTTATTTGTTATTAATTATTAATTGAAACAAAGTTACTTGAAAATTTTTTATTTTAAAAGTTTAGTAAATAGATTATTATGAACAAAAACCATCCGTATACACTTCAAATCAAATGGACAGGCAATAGGGGAATGGGCACTACTAAGTATGATGCCTATGATAGAAGTCATCAAGTACTAGTAAAAGATAAGGTGCTGATAGAGGCTTCATCTGACGGTATTTTCAGAGGCGATATCACCAAGCACAATCCAGAAGATTTTTTTCTAGCCTCTTTGGCCTCTTGTCATATGCTTTGGTATTTGCATTTATGTGCAGATGCAGGAGTCGTAGTAGAGTCATATGAAGATGAACCTACAGCTATATTGAGTATCAATGAAAAAGGTATTGGTAAGTTCAGTGAAGCTACTTTATATCCAAAAATAAAAATTAGTGATATCAGTAAATCTTCTTTAGCTATAGATTTGCATCATAAAGCAAATGAATATTGTTTTATTGCTAATTCGTGTAATTTTGCAGTAACACATCAAGTAACTATTTTATAAAAAATAAAAAATATATTATGTACGGAGGATTACAACAACATTTACAAAACGAATTAAAATCTATAGAAGAAGCAGGATTATACAAAAGAGAGCGAATTATTTCTTCTCCCCAAGATGCAGTGATCACTTTAAGCGATGGAAGTGAAGTGCTCAATTTTTGCGCTAATAATTATCTGGGTCTTTCGTCACATCCTAGAGTTTTAAGTGCGGCTAAAAAAGCAATAGATACGCATGGTTTTGGTATGAGTAGTGTACGTTTTATTTGTGGTACACAAGATATTCACAAAACACTAGAACAAAAATTAGCCACATTTTTAGGTACAGAAGATACCATTTTATATGCAGCTGCGTTTGATGCGAATGGAGGTGTGTTCGAGCCTTTATTTGGTGAAGAAGATGCGATTATTTCAGATGAGCTCAACCATGCATCTATTATTGATGGAGTGCGTTTATGCAAAGCAGCTCGTTTTAGATATAAAAATAATGATATGGCTGACTTGGAAAGATGCTTGCAAGAAGCAACAGCCAATCGTTTTAAAATAATAGTAACTGATGGAGTTTTTAGTATGGATGGCTATGTAGCACAGCTCGACAAAATATGCGATCTAGCAGATAAATATAATGCATTGGTGATGGTAGACGAATGCCACGCAAGTGGTTTTATTGGTAAAACGGGTAGAGGTACTATAGAACTAAAAAATGTGATAGGTCGTGTAGATATCATCACAGGTACACTGGGCAAAGCATTGGGTGGTGCTATGGGTGGATTTACATCAGGTAGAAAAGAAATTATAGATATACTTCGTCAGCGTTCAAGACCATATTTATTCTCTAATTCTCTTGCGCCAAGTATAGTAGGTGCGAGTATTGAAGTGCTAGATATGTTGAGTGAAACCACTGAGCTGAGAGATAAACTTGACTGGAATATCAAGTATTTTAAAGAAGGAGTAAAAAAAATAGGAATAGACTATAAAGATGGGGAAAGTGCTATTGTTCCGATTATGCTCTATGATGCAAAACTATCACAAGTGTTTGCCGATAAATTATTGGCAGAAGGAATATATGTAATTGGTTTCTTCTTTCCTGTAGTAGCCAAAGGACAAGCACGTATAAGAGTACAATTAAGCGCAGCTCATACACAAGCTCATCTTGACAAAGCACTGGCAGCTTTTGAAAAAATTGGTAGAGAGTTAGGGGTGGTGAAATAGGCTTTCCGTTATTTATAAGTACCTTTGCATTCAATCCAAAAAGACATATGTCAGTAGAACAACAAGTAATAGCTCGAAGCAATCAACAATGTGAGTTATGCAAATCAACAAATAATTTGAGCATCTATGATGTGCCACCAAGTACCGATAAACAAGCAAGTAATTCTTTGTATGTATGTGATAAATGCAAAGCACAATTAGATAAAAAAGAAGAGCTAGATATAAAACATTGGGCTTGCCTTAATGAGAGTATGTGGAGTGAAGTGCCTACAGTTCAGGTAGTTTCATGGAGAATGTTGAATCGTCTGAAAAATGAATCTTGGGCAAGTGATGCTTTAGATATGATGTATCTAGATGATGATACTTTAGCATGGGCAAAAGCAAGTGGCGATCATGAAAATTCTGCTGGAGTAGATTTTCACAAAGATAGCAACGGTACTATTTTAGCCAATGGCGATAATGTAGTCTTGATAAAAACTCTTGATGTTAAAGGTTCATCAATAAGCGCAAAAGTTGGAACTGTGGTTAAAAATATTCGTTTAGTAGCAGATAATGTAGAGCAGATAGAAGGAAGAGTAGATAGTCAATTGATAGTGATACTGACCAAGTATCTTAGAAAAAATTAACATAATTATGCATAATTTTTTATAGTGTTTTAAATAGTAGAATCTTAAAAATTACTATAGAATATATAAGTTATAATTTGGATGACCTCGAAATAAACAAATTACAAAACAAAAGATTTTTTGGCGTGGATTTATGCATTTTAAAAAAGTAGGCTATGGTTAACTTTTAATTATACTGTAATTTAAAATACAGCCTACATTTTTTTTAAATGAAAAAAGATTGCAGTTTTTGTATTTGATTATTTCGCAGTCTTGAATTTTTGTTTCTTTTGTTTCAAGACAAAAGAAATCGCCGAAGGCAAAAATGAGTATGTCTAATAGTTTTTTGCTATATATAAACATTTATTACTGTCTAAATAGGTATTCTAAAAATAATATTACTCAATCAATTTCAAAAAATCATCTTCATCTATTATTTGTATAGTAGCTATTTCTTGAGCTTTCTTAAGTTTGGAACCTGCCTCTGCACCAGCTACTAAATAAGATAGTTTAGCACTTACACCACTCAATATTGTACCCCCATTTTTTTCTACCAATTCTTTTGCTTTGTCTCTGGTAAATTTCGTAAGTGTGCCCGTAAATAAAAATGTTTTGCCAGCCAATGTGTTGGCTATCTGCTCAGAATTAAGTTCGTTGTGTACTAATGCAACTCCGTTGCGTTCCAATTCTTTTAATAAATGAATGTTCGATTCGTTGCTAAAAAACTGATGAATACTTTCAGCTACTTTTGGTCCTATATCTTCTAGTTCTAGAAGTTGCTCAGTAGTCCAAGCTTGTAAATCAAAAATAGAGCTTATTTGTTTTGCCAATTTTTTTGCCATGATTACACCAACATGTCTTATCCCTAAGCCTACTAGTATGCGCCATAATGCTTTGTTTTTACTGGCTTCTATACCGTCTACTAAATTGTTGTATGATTTTTCTTTCCAACCATCTAGTGCTAGTATAGTTTCTTTCTTGTTTGGTAAAAGATAGATATCAGAAATTTGTTTTATCAATCCTTCTTTCATAAAACGAATCACTATATCTCTACCTAATCCATCTATATCCATAGCTTCTTTGCTCACAAAATGAATAATAGATTCTTCAGATTTTGCTATACATTCTAGGTTGATACATCTCCAAGCACTTTCTTCTGCTTCACGCACCAGTTCGCTATTACAGCTCGGACAATTTTTCGGAAAAATAATTTCTTGTGTATTTTCATCCAAGCTACTTTCATCTACACCACTTATATATGGTATCACATCACCACTTCGTTCTACATACACATAGGCATTCATGCGTAGTTTTTTTTCTTTGATAAAATCTTCGTTGTGTAGCGATACCGAAGAAATAGTAACTCCTGCCAATGGCACCGGTTCCAATTTTGCAACAGGAGTGATAGCACCCGTTCTGCCTACTTGATATTCTATGTCTAGTAGTTTTGTTCTAGCTTTTTTTGCTTTAAACTTATACGCTATTGCCCAGCGTGGATGATGACCCGTAGCACCTACTTTATTTTGTTGAGTGAGCTTATTTACTTTTATCACCATGCCATCTATTTCGTAGTTGTAGCTATCACGTTTTGCTTCCCACTGATTGCAAAAATCAATAACTTCTTGTATGGAATTGCAAATTTTCTTTTCACTTTGTGGTGTCTTAAATCCAAGTGTATAAAGCATATCTATATTTTCAAAATGATTGTTCAGCGATTCGCCAAGTACATTATTATTGTTTGTGTCTACTGCATATCCTATCTGATACATAAAAGCTTCTAGCCCTCTGTTGGCAGTCTCAGAAGGGTCTTTCATGCGGAGGCTTCCAGAGGCAGTATTTCTACTATTTTGAAAAGTTTTTAGGTTTTCTTTGGCTCTATCTTCATTGAGTTTTTTAAAAACATCATTGGCTATCACTACCTCGCCACGCAGTTCTATTTTAGATATACCTCTTTTAGAAAAATTTGCTTGTAGTGGAATAGATTTTAGTACTCGAGCATTGTGAGTGATGTCTTCCCCTTCCACACCATTACCTCTAGTAGCCGCTCTCACGAGTTTATCATTTTCATATAATAATGCAATACTACTTCCATCAAATTTTGGTTCTACACAGTATTGTATCGCTTCACCATTCAAAAGTTTTTGCAGTCGTTCATCAAATTCTTTAAGGTCATCTGCATTGTAAGAATTGTCTAGCGAAATCATCGGCACGCTATGAGCCACAGTTTTTGCGTCTGTACTCAATGCCAGTCCTATACGTTGTGTGGGGGAGTCATCACGTACTAAATTTGGATGCTCCGTTTCTATTTTTTTGAGTTCTTTAAAAAGAAAATCATATTGTTGATCATTGATAGATGGAGTAGATTGCAAATAATATTTCCAATCATGATAGCGTATCACAGCTATCAAATCACTTGTTTTTTCTGCTGCATCAAAATACATTTTGCCACTCAGCAAATCTGTAGTGAGCGTATCAAGTTCTTGTATTTGGGTTTTGGTGTACATACAATCTTATTAATCCATAAAGATAAAATCTTCAAAATTATTTTTGCTGATAATATTCATTTCTTTAGGATTATAGGTGTCTACAAAAGCGGTTGCGAATTTTGTTTTTGCTTTTTCACTCCATTTAAACTCATAAGCATATATCGCTCCATTTCTTTCCTCAATATAATCTATTTCGTTTTGTGCATGATTTCTCCAAAAAAATTTATTACAAGTTATTTGTTTATAGTCAAGATATTTCCTGCGTTCTGCCATTAAAAAATTTTCCCATAGTGCACCTACATCTTGTCGCATATCAAGACTATTATAATTTGCTATCAATGCATTTCGTATTCCGTTGTCATAAAAATAAATCTTTCTACTACTTTTCAATTCATTACGCAGGTTTCTACTAAAACTAGGTAATCTAAAAATAATATAGGATTGTTCTAATAGTACTAAATATTTTTCTACTGTTTCATTATTAAGACTTACTATCTGACCTAGTTCATGATATGATACTTGATTGCCTATTTGAAAAGCCAATGCTTGTAGTAGTTTTAATACTTTATCTGGTTTTTTTATTTTATCCCACATGAGTATGTCTTTATACAAAAAACTATCACTTAGTGATTTTAAAATAGGAATACTTTCTTTCTCAGCATTTACTACTTCAGGGTAATAGCCAAAAATCATTCGTTCTTGCAAAAGACTTCTTTCACTGATAAGATCGGTATTAGTTACCATTTCTGTATAAGAGAGTGGATGTAACTGATATTCCCATTTCCTACCTGTAAGTGGCTCATTTACTTCATTAGCCAGTTCAAAAGAAGATGAACCAGTAGCTATTACTTGTATATCTGGTATATGATCAGCACATAGTTTTAATTTTATTCCAATGTTTTTTACACGTTGTGCTTCATCTATGATTACTACATCTTTGGATTTAAATAGTCTTTTTAGACTGGCCACACTAGCACTTTCTAGTACTGATTTTACTTCAGGTTCATCTGCATCTAGCCACAGTGGATGTTTATATTTATTACACAAATTTTTGAGCAAAGTAGTTTTGCCAGTTTGTCTAGCACCCATAAGGATAATTACTTTTCCTTTATTTAATTTTTTAAGAATGGTTTTTTCTAAAATCCTTTCTATCATTTTATGGTATTTTATTTTATTTACAAATATACTAAATACAGATATCAATCCGCAATATTTATACAAATTTTACGATTCAATCCGCAATATTTAGCTAAATATTGCGGATTGGCAAGTGAAGATTATTATTAGGAGCTTTTTCCTGCTTCCCGAAGGTTCGGGACGCTTGTATCTTTGCTTACTGCGTAGCAGAGGATACCGCTTCTATCAGGGCTAATAAAAAATCGCACATATTTTTTACTATACATTGAAATGCTGAGGTAGGAAGCATCTTTGCTCCTCAATCTGTCGCTCGGCTCCAGCCGAGTGACTTTTATTATTAACCCAAATTATGCGATAGGATTTGAGGGACGAGAATTCTAGCGTGTTAATTGGGTTTATCCCGTATTAGTGTTTGTTTTAATAAATTTTAATTTATTGAAATACAAACACTTTGACCATTCAGCATTTCTACTGCTGAATTTGGGATTTTTGCTCTTAGCAAATGCTAAAAAAAATTGTTTTATGTAAAGAGTTACAAACGCTATATTATAGCATCGTCGTTACACTTCGTTTAAACGAGGACGAGAGAGGGGTTTGTGAGATTGCTTCGTTTTTAATGCCCAAGTCAGCAATAAAACCTCGCAATGATAAGCCGGTTGGAGAGTGAGGCGAAGCCTCACATCACGAAGCATTCGTTATTGCGATGAGGAACGAAGAAGCACTTGTCTGCCGAAGGCATGAATCTCACAAAGCACAAGCAAAAAACTTGCCCTACTTTTGTCTTAGACACACGACTACGATATTGCGAAAATAAATCTTTAGAATTATATTGGATTAAAAAATGTAAGTCAAAGACTTACTATCATCACAGAGTAGTTATAGACTACGCCGAAATGGGGCAAATAAACTGCCTCTTAGAGGCAAACTGTTTATAAGAAAGACAACAAAATAAACTTGAGCTCCGTAGGTGCGACCTGAAACTGTATGGTATACCATCAATAATAGGACTATATTTCTCTTCAGTGAGGAGACTAACGACTGCGTGGAGCATCCTAGTTACACTTCGATAACCGAGGACGAGTTTTAATATGTCTGGTGTGCCACCAGCCAAGGAAGAGAGCCATATAAACTGCCTCATAGAGGCAAACTGTTTATAAGAAAGACAAAATAAACTTGAGCTCCGTAGGTGCGACCTGATAATGTCTGGTCTACCATCAACAATTGGATTAGATTTTCTTGTCAGTGAGAAGACTAACGAGGGCGTGGATAATTTAATAAAATTCATGTTGTATATTTGATAAAAATAAATAATATAATAAAAATGGAAACGAAGAATAAGTTTAGAGAAATTGAAGTTTTGCCATTGATTAATTTAGATAATATAGATATTAAAGTTAGTACATTCACTGAGAAAAAAATTACATTTAAAAATGAAGAACAATATAGAGAAGTAATTGGAAAACTACAAAATATTATTAATAAAAACCCTAATGCTATTGTTAAGACAAAAGTTGGCAATATGCAAACAGTTACAACACGTATTAAAAGTACTAAAAATAAGAAAAAAGTATTTATGTTTCCAGAACCAAATCCAGTATGTATTTATTATAATAGCGCCATTAAGCATTTGGAGAATAGCAACTTAATAAAAAAAGACTTGTTTGAAGTGAAAAACGGATTTAATTCTAATGATAATTTTGTGGAGTTTTCTAAATATTATTCAGAAATATCACAAGGAATTATTTTACTTGTAACAACATTGGAAGGATTCTTAAATCAGTTATTGCCAGATGATATTGAATTTTTATATTTAGAAAAAAAACATAATAAATCACATATTGAAATGCTTGATATTTCGACTAAAATAAGAAAAGTGGTTAAGCATTTACATAATATTGATTTCTATGTAACAAATCCTACTGAATACGACAATATTTCTTTGCTTGTTAATTTAAGAAATGATTTAGTGCATTTAAAAACAAATATCAAAAGCAATTTAACGGTCTATCAAGATTTATATAAAAGATTGATTGATATTGACCTTATAAATATATCTGAATCGGTCTTTATTTTTATTAATAAAATAGTTCCAAATTATTTTATAGAAAAATCATTATAACAAACTCCTTAAACATAAAATATGATTACAATAGAAGAAATATATAGCTTTTTATTAGGCACAACATTTATAGAAAATAATGGTAATGAAATATATAAATATCGTTTTTACGATAAACAAAAAAAAGTTTCCGTTATTATAAACAATAAAGATATTGTATCGAAAATTGGTTTTAAAGTTTACAAGGCTGGTAGTAAATGTATTCTTAAAATAACCCCAAAAGAATACGAAATAATTAAAGCAGAATACTTAGAAAATGGACTTAAACAACTTACATTGATATTAGAAGGTAATGACGTAATATTGACTGAACATAATTATAAACCAATTAATTAATAGTTCTGTTTTTTTATTTATTTTTATTTTGTAACGCAGGTAGTTTTTCATATTCTGTCGTTATAAACCATTTCAAAAAACCACTTCATAGCACAAAATGACAGGCGACAATAAAAAAGAATACTTGTTAACCCCAATTGGCTCGACTAACATAGAAAGAGTGAGTAATAGCTTGGCTATTACTCAAAAAATTTTGAACGAAACACAACAAAGACTTGACCCTCTGCAATGGTGGCAAAGTGTAGATGATGAAATGAAAATGGTATTCTATGGTAATATTAAATATAGTGAAGAGATTAAAAAGGATTTTCATTGTGATGTTTTATATTCAAAAAGAAAACTATTAGAAGAACATATAGAAGCTATAAAAAATTTAGATATTGTAATTATAAAAAATATATTGCAATTAAAATATCTTCACGCAAGTGGATTTAATTTAACTAATATAAAATATATAAAGGAATTAAACAATATAACAAAATTGTATTTAAATTCCAGTGAATTATCTGATATTAGTTCGCTTGCCACATTAAATAATTTAACATATTTATCTTTAAGTTCTAGTAAAATATCCGATATTAGTCCTCTTACTTCATTAACAAATTTGATAGAACTAGATTTAAATTATAATGAAATATCGGACTGTAGACAGCTTAACTCATTAATTAATTTAACAACCTTAGGTTTGACCGCTAATAAAATATCCGATATTAGTCCGCTTAACAAGTTAATTAATTTGACATCTTTAGGTTTATTGCTTAATCCAATTTCGGATATTAGTCCGCTTACCTCATTAATTAATTTGACAAACCTAAATTTAGGTTATAATGAAATATCGGATATTAGTGAACTTAAATCATTAACAAATTTGACTGAACTAAATTTAGACTATAATCAGATATCAGATATAAGTCCACTTACATCGTTAACTAAATTAACACGTTTAAGTTTTGTCAATAATCAAATATCTGATATTAGACCACTTGCAACATTAACTAATTTGAAAGAACTACATTTAGGTTTTAATCCAATATCAGATCAACAGAAAGACTATTTAAGAACTAAATTACCAAATTGTCTTATTAAATACTAATTTTACTAATAATAATAAATGCAAACTGAAGCAGTATTTGAAAATATAGCTGAACGGATTCAAGTGGAAATTAGCAAGGCGCAGAAATCTATTTTTATTGCCGTTGCTTGGTTTACCAACAAGAATCTTTTTAATGAAATAGTAAACAAAGCAAGAAACAGCTGTACCGTTTCGCTCATTATTTCTAATGATGATATTAACCTTAATTCAGCTATTGATTTTGAACAGTTACTTACTTACAAATCGAAAGTATATAAAATCGGTAATGGTGATATAGAATTAATGCATAATAAATTTTGTGTTATTGATTATAGTACGGTCATTACAGGTTCTTACAATTGGAGTTATAAAGCAGAAAATAATTTTGAGAATATAATCATTACAAGTAATGATACAACACTAGCCGAACAGTTTATCACAGAGTTTAATAATATTCGTAGACATTATTATCCAGATGTAGTGAATGAAGAAATTGTTTTTCCATTAAATAAAATCATTAAGCGATTAGAAATCCTCAACAATTATATACTGCTCGAGGATATTGAAGAGTTGAAAAAGGAAACCTCAAAACTTAAGGAATACGATTTTAACTCCGACTTACAAGATATTATTCTTGATGTAAGGAAAGAAGAATTTGCATCAGCAATTAGTAAAATTCAAAGTTTTATTTCAAAAAATAAGCAACTTTCCATCTGGACAGACCCTGAAATTGCAGCACTCAAACTTGAAATCAAGAATTTAGAAAACCAACTAAATGGATATGACAATGAAAAGATAGAACTTGAAAAGTTACTTTCTGATTTTCAACATCGCCACACGATTGAATTAGGAGACATTATACTTGATATTTTGAAATTGCGTAAACTGAAATTCAAAGAAGATAAAACAAAATATGAAGAAGCTGAAAATGACGAAAAGCAATATCGTGAACAATTCAACACCGAAAAAGAGAAGGAAATTTTTGAACTAACAGAGGAGCAAAAATTAGAGCTCAAAAAGAAATTTAGGAAAGCGACCATTTTATGCCATCCAGATAAAGTGGCTAATGAATTTACGGAAGCAGCCCAAAGAATTTTTATTGAACTAAAGCAAGCATATGATGCAAATGATTTAAAAAAAGTATCTGATATACTTGAAGAACTGGAGAAAGGCAATTTCTTCAAGAATAAATCTGATACAATTCAAGAAAAAGACTTATTGAAAGCAGCTATTGCTAAATTAAAAAGACAGATTAAAACTCTTGAAGCAGAAATTATTACCATAAAGGAAAGTGATACGTTCAAGACAGTAATCAGTATAGAAGATTGGGACGAATATTTCAACATAACAAAGGAAAAATTAAAGCGAGAGCTTGAAGAACTATAACTTGAAATTGAGGAATAACATTATAACGAAATAATGAAAAACGACTTTATGAAACAATTTTGCATGGTAAGGCTTTTCCATTGGTTGGTATTACATTTTCTACCAACCAATACACATTTTTTTACTAAATATTGTGGTTGGTGAAATATAACGCTAACTACATGATAAAATTTTTTATTTAATGTTACAAACTACTTTAAAAATAATTCTTTCTATATTATTACTAATCTGCCTTTTTGATATGCCCTACGGCTATTTTCAATTGGTTCGCTTTATTGCGCTTTTATCTTTTGGCTTTTTAGCATACATTTCTTACCAAGAAAACAATAATCTATTTACAAGTATTTATGTTAGCTTGGCTATTCTGTTTCAGCCTCTAATGAAAATAGCTCTAGGAAGAGAAATTTGGAATATAGTAGATGTAATAGTTGCATTATTCTTAATTGTATCTATATTCTTAAAGAATACATCTATTATGAAATCTTAATTAGATTCATTATTTAATGCCCGAGTCTCCAGACTCCGATTTAGTGATTATAATTTTAAATATTTAAGTTGCTATAAATCAAGCCCTCATTTTTTACGCACATACTAATTTATTTATAAAAGCATTTCTATTTTTACAAGATGAAAAATATATGACGATGGCAAAAAACAAAAAAATAAATGTACAAGGATTAGATATCGTTATCTATCAAGAAAAAGAAAGTGATTATATTTCGCTTACTGATATTGCAAGGTATAAAGATGCCGTTAATACAGATTCAATTATTCAAAACTGGATGAGAAATAGAAATACAGTTGAGCTTCTAGGCTTTTGGGAAACTATTTATAATCCAAATTTTAAACCCCTCGAATTCGAGGGGTTTAGAAAACAAGCTGGATTAAATAGTTTTGTGTTAACACCTAAAAAATGGATAGAAACCACCAATGCAATAGGCATAGTTTCTAAATCTGGAAGATATGGTGGCACATTTGCTCATAAAGACATAGCTTTAGAATTCGCCTCTTGGATATCTATTGAATTTAAACTCTTTGTAATCAAAGAATTTCAGCGTCTAAAAGAAGTTGAAAATAATCGTATGCAATTAGAGTGGAATCTGCAAAGAACTATTTCAAAAATAAATTATCGAATACATACAGATGCTATCAAAGAGAATCTAATACCTGTTGCAATCAATAAAGCACAAATAAATTTTATATATGCAGACGAAGCAGATCTATTGAATGTAGCACTATTTGGCATCACAGCAAAACAATGGAGAGAGCAAAACCCAACAGAAAAAGGTAATATAAGAGATGAAGCCACCATAGAACAGTTGGTAGTGCTTAGCAATATAGAAAGTATCAATGCATTGCTTATCTCACAAGGGTTGGCACAAAAAGAGAGGCTTATTCAGCTCAATAAAGTAGCTATTGCTCAAATGAAATCATTGCTTCTAAATACTACTATCAAAAAACTAAAATAATTTTTTTAAATATTTAAGTTGCTAATACTCAAGCCCTCATTTTTTACCCACATTCTCATTTATTTATAAAAGCATTTCTATTTTTACAAGATGAAAAATAACCAGCAACTTTCTTTATTTGCAGAAGAAGATTTAAAACAGCCTAGCATTACTCAGAAAGATGCATTCTTGCATTATATGTCTAGAATGGAGGTAGATATGCTCGAGTATGTACTCGATGATGAAAATACTTATAATGAATGCACAAAAGCTGTATTTCTTGAGAAACTAAATGAAACAGTTGCTGATTTCAAAAAAAAGGGCAATGACAATCTTATATATAATATAGGATATTGTGCGGCTTCATCTTGTAACCTTGCTTGCCAAGGTTATATTTTTAAATGCAATAAAACTAAGGATACTTTTAGTCTTATTATCGAAGAGGAAAATCGAAAAATAATAGATATTTTTGAATGTACAAGGTTTGTTTCTATAAAAAAAGAATTCGTTTTTGCTAATCAATCAAATATTAATATCTATAACGAAGATAAAGTTACTTTTAAAACAGAAGTGGGAGTCTTTATTTATTTTCAAAAAATAGATAAAGCTTTAGAAGAAATAAAAACTATTTTAAAATCTCCTATAGATTTAAAAATGACGAATTATTGGGTTAATAATATTAAAGATTTAATATATGAAATAGATAAAGAAGAGCGTTTTATCAAAAAATATTATGACATTACAGAGATTTATAGAGTAGTAATTTCTTTGAATAAAGTATTTCCTCGATCCTCTGAAATTGAAAAATTATTATTAGAATCAATTGCTAACTCATTAGATTTAAAAGATATGAAAAGTATGCAGCAATGGGGTAAGGACTATCAACTAAAAGATGATTATGATATAAGTAATCTATGTACAAATATTACATATAATAAAAAGAAAAAAACATATACAGCAAATCTATCTGATATAATAATATTCGATTTGGATAGTGATATCATAAAGCCTATTTTTCGATATTATGAGATAAAAATGTCAATCCCTATTGAGTATCCTTTCTAAGGATTATTTCCCTACCTTATCAACGTCACCGTACCAGTATACTTCTCTATATTGTTGTTTACAGTGTTTCTTACTTGTATATAATATACATAACTACCTAGTGGTTGTTGCATTTCTTTGAAGCTACCATCCCATCCTCTAGATATATTTTTATTTTCAAATACTAGCTCACCCCATCTATTAAATATTTGCATGTTTTCTAAATCTAGATTTGTAGTGACTAATATTTTAAATATATCATTCAATCCATCACCATTTGGAGAGAATGCATTTGGAATCGCAAGATACGATGAGTCGTTATATTCATTCACACAGATAGTGATGGTATCATATCCAGAGCATAGTTCGGGATTGATACCTCGCACAAAATAAGTAGTTGTACTCGTAGGTGATACAGTGATACTTGAGCTATTTGTACCATTGCTCCAAAAATAATCAAATCCACCAGAAGCAGTCAATGTAATAGATTCTCCTACAGTGATACAGGTATCTGCACTTAGAGTGATAGTTGGTGTAGGTTTCACAGAGATATTTACAGTATGAGTACTATCACATCCAAATCTATTCGTTCCGATTGTAGTCCATGAAGTGTCTCTACTGTAGAAGTTTCCTAAATATGCTTCGCCTATACATAAATCTTGGTTTACTATGGTGTTTTGATTTGGGCTTACTATTAAGTTGGTACGGAGTACACTATCGCAACCAGCAAGTCCTACCAATGTATCGTAATATGCACCAGAAGTATTTCTATAGATGCCACCAAGTAGTATAGAGTCGCCATTGCAGATACTGATACTTCTAGTAAATGTTGCATTTACAACTACTACATTGCTTCTCACGATACTATCACAAAGCAAGAAATTGCTCAGTGTATCGAAGAATGTACCAGATGTATTGTGTATTGCAGTTCCTACTCGTATGCTGGTACCTTGACATAATACAGTATCAATCGTTTTGGTGCTTATAGGTCTTACTACAAGATTTAAAGTTACAATACTATCGCATCCTACACTATTTGTAAGCGTATCATAAAAAGTACCTGATGAATTATAGGTGCTTGTTCCGATGCGTATATTTTCACCAGTACAGATAGTAGAGTTTTGAGTGAAAGTAGAGTTGGCGTTTACAATAAGATTTAAAATCAATGTACTATCACATCCACTAATTGTAGTGAGTGTGTCAAAGTATGAACCATTGCTACATCTTAGTATTCCACCAAAAAGAATACAATCGCCCGAACAAACACTTCTATTGATAGTGCCTGAGAGGTTTGGATTTACGGTCAAGATAGTGGTAAGAATACTATCGCAACCACTCGTAGCTGTGAGGGAATCATAGTATGTACCATTGATAAATCTATTTGCTCCGCCTGCAAAAAAACTTTGACCATTACAAATAGAAATATTTCTACTAGATGTTTTAATGGTATCTACTCTCAAGGTAGTATTAAGTATACTATCGCAACCTAGAGAAGAAACTAAAGTATCTCTATACAATGCAGGAGTACTTCTCGGAGTGCCAGCTATTATTACCGTTTCACCAAAACAAATAGTGATTGTTTGAGACATTGTAGAAGTAGGTATGATGCTTAAGTTAGTTCTTTTGATGGTATCGCATCCAGCACCAGATATAGTGTCGTAGTAGGTGCCAGCACTTATCTGTATACCGCCACCAGCAAATATGGCACTTCCATTACAAATACTTGTATCTTTTGTTATGTTCACACTAGAAAAAGGAAGGCAAGAATTTTTCATAAAGTTGATATACGTCGCATTAGCTAGTGTATTGGCTAATCCTGGAGTTTCTAATGGACTTCCTGGCCATAATGAATCTTTTGAAAAATTTGCAGCATTAAAAGGATTATTGTCTATAGAGTTTGTAAAACGTACCACTCTATTGCTCATGCCACCTGCAAAATATACATCATTAGAATCTAGATTATTTCCCCAACCTATTGCATGATAGGGCCCATTGATAGCAAGAGGATTTACCGTATGAAAAGCATCATTTGAATTATTCATAGAAAGCGTACTCCAGTTGCCCGATGAAGTGTATGGAGCAGCTGCATAAGTTGTAAAAGTGAGCGTACCAGTTGGCATAGTAGTATTGTGGTCTAGTAAATTTGATGATCCTGGTAGAATATAAATGCAATCGTGATTACTATCAGTTTCGTCATCTGCTGGAAGAGCAGGATTTGGATCAGATTCGTTGTAGATTACTATCAATGAACCCATTCGTACATTTGCCCATTGTGCAGCATTTGAAAATCTCTTATGTCCAAATGCAATACCAGTTCCAGAGCCAACTGCATGCCAAGAGTTATTGTCATCAAAAACCCATCCTCTTAAATCTACTGTTGAGCTCGCACATGTAGGATTGCCTATTACCAAAAACTCTACATATTCTTGAGAGCCAGCAGGACCTTGTGATACTTCATTTATTATCAATTGAGCTTTTGTTATTGTGGTGCTTAAAATCAGTAAAAATAAAATTTTAGAAATATTCTTCACGTTTCAGTATTTATATATGAGTTGCAAAATTAAACCTTTCATCTTATAAGAATATTAATAAGATGTAAAAAATTTAATAAATGTTGCAAACATTAGACCCACAGAATGAGTATATTTGTAAGCATATGGATATAGAATATTTTAGAGAATATTGTTTGTCTAAAAAAGGTACTACAGAATCATTTCCTTTTGGGGGCGATACATTAGTCTTTAAAGTAATGGGTAAAATGTTTGCGCTTACTGGAGTTGATAATCTTACACTGAGTATTAATTTAAAATGCGATCCAGAATATGCCCTAGAATTAAGAGCAAACTATGAAGCAATTACTGGCGGATACCATATGAATAAAAAATACTGGAATAGTGTAGACTGTGCACATCCACAATTAAAAGATGATTTGATAAAAAAACTGATAGACCATTCGTATGAAATGGTAGTTGCTGGATTAACAAAAAAACAAAAACAAGAATTAGAACAATGCTAGATATTATTTTAATAATCATTTTCAGTATACAATTAAACAAATATTGTAAAGAAAAAAATCTTAAACCATTTTTCTGGATATATAGATATATAAGCTTAATCATCAGTTTTGATATTGTAATTGCTATTATAGCCTATAAAAAATATGGTATGCAACTGCAAAATGATATGCCAAAATTAATGGTAATTGAGCTTATTAGCTTATCCATCATTGTGGGTCTTTTTTTTCTTATGAAAAGAAATATAAAAAACACAATAAGCATATCTGATGATAAACCATATGATACTCCACCTAAAGATTTATCTTATTTTAGATAATCATTTTTCTATTTAAGTGAAACAAAGAGAAGTTGATTTTTTAATTGTTGGGCAAGGTATTGTTGGTACTATGCTGGCGTTTTTTTTATTGAAAAAAAATCAGCAAGTATTAGTAATCGATAAAAAAATACCGGGTTCAGCATCACAACATTCGTCCGGAATAATTAATCCCATCACTGGTAGAAGATTTGCAAAGACTTGGCAAATCGACACATTGCTTCCATTTGCAAGAGAAACATATAAAGAGCTAGAAGTATTGCTCCAATCTGAATTTGTTGAAGATATTGATATCATAAAACCAATTACATCTACAAAAGAAGAAAACGACTTATCTATAGATTTAGGTTCTGAGGAGCATGCGCCTTATTTTCCTATGCAAGAAAAACTATTTTTAGATAAAGAAAAATATAATAATTCACTTGGAGCATACAAAATAAAACAGGCATTAAAACTAAATATTGCACATCTATTAAATTCATTTAAACAGTATTTGATAAATATAGATTCTTACCAAGAAGAATTATTTGAATATGAAAAACTAGATATAGAGAATTCTATGTATAATGATATGCATTTCAAGAAAATAATTTTTTGTCAAGGCTTTGCAAATATTCACAATCCATTTTTTAATGACATAGATATTATACCAAATAAAGGAGAGTATCTGATAATACAAACAAAAGAAAAACATCAGTTGAAAGAAACGATTACATCAAACGGAATTATATCGCCATTGTCAGAAGATACATTTTATATAGGAGCTACTTATGAATGGGTTGGGGATGATGTATCTATCACCAAACAAGGTAGAAAACATCTTTGTAATGTATTTGAAAATATTTGTAAAATGCCTTATGAAATAATAAAACAAGGAGTAGGACTTCGTCCTGCCATACAAGCTAGAAGACCGATCATAGGTATGCATGCACAATATAAAAATATTGGAATAATGAATGCTATGGGTGCTAAGGGCACATCATTAGCTCCATATTATGCAAGTCAGTTTTCACAATTTTTATTAGAAGGAAAAGAACTAGATAAAGAAGTATCACTAAAAAAATAAAGCCCCGACTTTCGTCGAGGCTGATAGTGTTTTAAGGTTAGGTAAAATACTATTTTTATTTTTTACGTCCTTTCGGTCCGCCTTTGAAGTAGTTACCTGCTTTAGAATCATTTCCAGCTGGAGCACCAAGTCTATCCATACAACATCTAAATCCGATATCATCTGTACTTAATTCTTCACTCAAATATCTTCTAGAACCTGGAGCAATGAAGTATGCTCTATCTTTCCATCCACCACCTTTGTATACTCTAGCTCTATCATCTACAAGTGAAGAGTTACCATAATTATATTTAGTCCAAGAATTATCATCTCCATCATTGAAGTTGATTACATCACCTTTTTTGTAGTTTCTTCTGTTTACATTCTCATCAGGAGTTACTACACGTTTAGTGATTTTACCTAATGAATCTTTTTCTACTGGAATACCTTCTGCATCTAGCACAGTTGTTTTGTATACGTTACCTCTGAAAGATCTGAAGTCGTTCATATCAGCGGTAGTCATAGGTCTGTACACGTCCATTACCCACTCGTTCACATTACCAGACATGTTGTATAAGCCGTAATCATTTGGATAAAACGAACGAACTGGTGCAGTCACATCGGCATTGTCATTCAAGTTACCTGCGATACCCATGTTATCACCATTCCCTCTTTTGTAGTTAGCTAAGAAATCACCTTGCCAAGTTCCGATTTTTGGATATCTAGTACTAGTTCCATTCCATGGATATACTCTTTGGTCAGAAAATCTTTCTTCATCTTTATAAGGTAAGTTTCCGATTAAGCCTTTTGCTGCAAATTCCCATTCTGCTTCTGTAGGTAGTCTGTAAATAGGCAATAATATACCATCTTCCATTCTTACTTTTCTTTCTCCAGAGCTATTAGGATTCAAATCTTTTAATGGTTTTTTCACCATACCTTCATACTGACCAATTAGATAAGCTTCAGTATTGAAGTTGTCTTCATTTACTTGGTTAGGATTTAGTTCAAGCACACCTTCTCTTACAAGTATCATTTCATTTACTCTATCACTTCTCCAAGCACAGAAGTCAGTAGCTTGTAGCCAACTTACTCCTACTACAGGATAGTCGCTATATGCAGGGTGTCTTAAGTAATATTCTACATATGGCTCGTTATATGCTAGCTCATCTCTCCATACAAGAGTATCTGGCATAGCTCTTTTTATTACAGACGGATAATCCGTTCCATATACTCTTTCTAGCCAATATAAATACTCACGATAGTGAACATTTGCTACTTCTGTTTCATCCATATAAAATGAACTCACTGTAGCTTTACGAGGTACATTATTGTGCTCAAATAAGACATCTTGTTCGTTATGTCCCATTACAAACTGTCCACCTTCTACAAGCACCAAGCCTGGTCCAGTTTCTTGTCCCTCATATTTATGGGTTTCAAAACCTCCCCATTTAGAATTGTTATTTTCCCATCCAGTCATGCTACTTTTTTCTTTAGCACATGAGCTAGAAAAAATAACAATAACTGTAGTTGCTACTGACATCAAATACAAATTCAGTCTTTTCATATTTATTTTTTGTGTTTTAAAATAGTCTGCTAAAATAATACCTTTTTTGTTAATAACTATAATTTTTTCTAAAATTTTAATATTTGAGGACAAGAAAGTATCCCACTTCTGCTTTTTGGGTTGAGTGAACTATCATCTTTTCCTAAATTAAAAGTCATGGTCAATTCATGTGAACCACCCGTGGCTCTTGCTAATTTGCCCATTGTAATGTCATAACTATATCCCACTCTAAAGATTCCTTTTTTTAGCCCTACTAATACTATAACGGCATCTGAGTTCTTTATATTGTGTCTAAACCAAATTCCAGTATAAATTAATTTTACATTTAAAAGAGCCCCAACACTTATTTGATTGAAATTTTTCTGCCTTACATACAATACATTAGGAGAAAAATAAATGTTATCAATCCTAAGTTTTCTCAATTTTATAGGTATTATAGCGCCTCCATGTATCGAATATTTCATGGGTATACGTGCTTTATCGTTATTTGTTACACCTTCTTTTGGTCTTAAAATATGTCTTACAGATACCCCACCATAGTACTTATTTGTAAAAAATAATGCACCTGCACCCATATCAAAGATATTTTTACTGAAATTATCTGGGGTGATTTCTAAAGTAGGATTTGGTACTCTAAAACTCTGATAAAATCCTTTTAAAGGAACTATCTGGTCTCCATACAAAAGCTGATACCAATCGATACTTCTGTTTGTATATGAGCCTTCTAGAGCAAAACGTAGTCCCATTTTCTTATTTAATCTTAGTTGGTAGGCATATGCCAGATTTACACTATTTGCAGCCCAAAGGTTATTGGCTATTCTGTCAGAACTAATCCAAACTCCTACACTACTTCTTATTTTTTCGAAATGCTGGTCGTATCCTCCTGCATAGGTAGCAAATCCACCGTTGAATCCAGCTCCAAGGCTTGGCCATTGGTTTCTGTAGGCTAGAGTAAAACGTGGAGCATTGGCAGTACCTGCCATAGCAGGATTTAGATGTAAAGGCAAAGAAAAATATTGACTATACTCAACGTCTTGAGCTTTTACCTCGTCTAAACAAAATAGAAGCAGAATGATTATATATTTATAGTTTCTCAAAAAAAATGTATAAACTTGTTAATTATTTACAATAAGCTATTTAAATTGTCGTTTTACTCTTGAATTTAAAAAAAAGGAGATAAAACATTTGCAATTTTACGATAAACGAATTTTAGAATGAAAAATTATAGTCACTTAAAAATAGTATGTTGTCTTTTTATATGTACAGCATTTCTATATTCAAACGAAATATTTGCAGAAAAATTGCGTGTAAAGATAGAATGGAAAAATAAATTAGATACACTTCCTCTTCTAGATCTTACAAAAATAAATGTTTTAGCACTCACTAAAGATGGAAATAATACACTAGAAAATCATTTTTTAACTAAATATGCTTCTAAAATACCTGTGTCAAAAGTAGGCGAAGCTACCGCCGTTCTTACAAATTTAGTATTCAAGCCATATACAGGGGCAGATTTTGAAGGTAAAAATTTTATAACAAATCAATTTTCTGCAAAAATTGTCACTTCGTTTTATAAAAAATCCCCTCAAGGTATTTTAGAAATTGACCCTATCAGAAAAAATAGCATTACAGGCAATATAGAACTACTCACAGAATGTGACGTAGAATATACCATAAATACTAATACTTCTTCATCAAGAGGTGGTAGCGGTAGTAGAGGTTTTGTAGCAAACTCAGTATTATCATCCGGCAATTGGTACAAAGTAGGAATAGAAGCTAGTGGGGTCTATAAAATAGATTTTGATTTTTTGACCAATGTGGCAAAGATTCCAGCTAGTGATTTAAATTTTGCTACACTTGGAATTTTTGGAAGAGGTGGTGCTATGTTGCCAGAAAAAGTAGGTGATGCAAGAGTAGATGATCTGAAAGAACTTTCTATAAAAATAGTAGACAATAATAATAATGGAAAACTAGAAGCTGGAGATTTCTTTGTGTTTTATGCAGAAGGGTCTACAGTATGGAGTTATGATAATGTGTCTAATTTATTTGTTCATAGCAAAAATTTATATAGTTACAAAGCGTTTTATTTTATCACAACAAATAGAGGTACTAGAAAGTCTTTTTCTACACAAGCTTCTACTGTAGGGGGCACTCCTATATCTAGTTTTGACGACTACGCATTTTTTGAGGATGAAAGAAATAACTTACTAAAATCTGGTAAATTATGGTATGGCGAAAAAATGAGTAATGTAAATAATGTACTGACTTATAATTTTGATTTTCCAAATATAGATGGTAGTGAACCCTTTAAAGTAAGGTCTCATATAGCAGCTCGTTCTGTACTTGCAAATACACAAGTAAGTTTGAGTATCAATAGTGTCAATTTTCTTACTCATAATGTAGGTGTAGTACCAGGTACATATACAGCAGATTTTGCAGCAAATAATTTAGCTACAGCTTCTAGGAATATAAATACTAGTGCAATAACAGCTACTTACAATTTTTCAAATCCAGATAATAGTGCAAATGCATGGATAGATTATTTAGAAATAAATGCCCGTAGACAATTGTCTTTTACTAATAAATACATGCTTTTTAGAAATAGTAGAAATATTTCCGCAGGAGCAATATCGAAGTTTCAGTTAAGCAATGCAGGATCAAATATTGCAGTTTGGGATATTACTGATATGTTTGATGCAAAAGATCAACAAGTTAATCTTGTAGGAAGTACTTTAGAATATTCACTTACAACACCGATTATTAGAGAGTTTGTAGCTGTAGATATGAATGCTATTTCTACTTTGAGTCTTCCAAGTTTTGTTGAGAAAGTAAACAATCAAGACTATCATGCAGTGGCAAGTAGCCATCCAGACATGGTCATTGTGGTATCAAATGAGCTAAGTAGTTATGCTACATCCTTAGCAAATTTCCATCAAACAAGAGATGGCCTGTCTGTATCTGTAGTGAATACTCCTCAGCTTTATAACGAGTTTTCTGGCGGTATCAGCGACCCTACAGCTATAAGAGATTTTATGAAAATGCTCTATGAGTCTGCAGGAAGTGACCCAGCTCTATTACCCCAATATCTTTTGCTATACGGAGATGCTTCATATGATCCACAGACTGGAAGGTCTCAAACAGAAAACACGTTGATTCCTACTTATGAAAGTGTAAATAGTTTATCACCTGTTGGCTCATACTGTTCAGATGATTTTTTTGCATGTTTAGATGATGTAGAAGGTGCTGATATGAGTTCAAGTGGCAATATCATGGATATAGCAGTAGGAAGACTAGTGGCAAGAAGTGCATCAGACGCACAAGGAATAAATAATAAGATATTTAATTATGTAGCTCCTGCTTCTTATGGTAACTGGAGAAACTCTGTTTCATTTATAGCAGATGACGGAGATAGCGAAACGCATATAGCAGATGCTAATAACGTTTCGAATAATATGGCGTCTAGATATCCTGTCTATAATATCGATAAAATATATTTAGATGCTTATCGCATGGAATCTACGCCAGCTGGTAATAGATATCCTGATGTAAATAATGCTATTCAAAATAAATTATTTCAAGGTTCATTAATCGTAAGTTGGGTAGGTCACGGAGGTGTTCAAAACTGGGCTCACGAGCGTATTTTTGATGTGTCAGATATAGAAGGACTTAGAAATTTTGATAGGCTACCACTTTTCTTTACAGCAACTTGTGATTTTAGTAAATTTGATGAAGAAGGCATCACTACAGCTGGTGAAAAACTTTTGCTTAATAGCCAAGGTGGTGCTATAGGTCTTGTTACTACTGTGAGATTGGTCTATTCATATGCAAATAGCGTTTTAAATAATGCATTTTTTAATAGAGTGTTTGAGCCATATGCTGGTAGAAATCCTACTATGGGTGAGTTAGTAATGGAAACAAAAAATCTTATGACAGATGCTGTTAATACTAGAAAATTTACCTTGCTTGGAGATCCTGCACTCACACTTGCCTATCCAGAATTCAACGTAGTCACTACTGAGCTAAATAATCAACCTATTGCTGGTAATATAGATACTATGAAAGCATTGAAATTTATTACTATAAAAGGAGAAGTAAGAGACCTGTCAAATAATAAAATGAGTAGCTTCAATGGTACAGTATTTCCTACAGTATTTGATAAAAAACAAACTATTACAACATTAGGCAATGGCACTAATAGACCTTATACTTTTAGCCTACAAAAAAATGCGATTTTCAAAGGTAAAGCTACAGTTACCAATGGTGAATTTACATTCTCATTCTTAGTTCCAAAAGATATTGATTATAGTATTGGCAATGCAAAAATAAGCTATTATGCAACAGACAATTCTACAGATGCACACGGATATACGTTTGATGCCTACGTAGGTGGAGTGGCTGATTCATTTGGAGCTGACGATGAAGGTCCTACTTTGAGAGCATTTATGAACGATGAAAAATTTGTTTTTGGTGGTACTACAAATGAAAACCCTATTTTACTAGTAAAGTTATTTGATGATAATGGAATAAATACATCAGGAACAGGTATTGGGCACGAGATTACAGGTGTGCTTGATGCTGATGAAAAAAATAAATTGTTTTTAAATGATTTTTATGAAGGAGAAACGGATAATTATAAGAAAGGTACCGTAAAGTATCCATTTCATAATCTCACAGAAGGTAAACATACTCTAGAAGTGAAAGCTTGGGATACTTATAATAATAGTGCGAAAGCCTATACGGAATTTATAGTAGCAAAAACACCTAAAGTTGCTTTGAGTCATGTACTCAATTATCCAAATCCATTTACTACTAGTACAAATTTTATGCTCGAGCATAATAGACCTGGTGAAGAAATAAGCATTGTGATACAGATATTTAGTCCATCTGGTAAAATAGTGAAAACTATACACGAAACAAGACAAACAGAAGGATACAGAATAGATGATATTCACTGGGATGGTAGAGATGATTATGGAGATAAGATAGGAAAAGGAGTGTATATTTACAAGGTAAATTTAAAAACTTCTGAAGGAAATGCACATCAATTTGAAAAATTGGTGTTATTACAATAACTTTGTTAATTATTATATAAAAGGATATGAATATTAGAAAATCAATTTTAGGTTTGAGCATAGTAGGTACACTACTATTGAGTCATAATGGGGATGCTCAAACCACTAGAAACGGACAGACTTTGACTGTAAATACAGTAACCACCTCAGTGCCATTTGTAAGAATAGCACCTGATGCAAGAGCTGGTGGAATGGGTGATGTAGGAATAGCTACTGCACCAGATATGAATAGTATATTTCAAAATGCTTCTAGATTAGCTTTTGTACAAGGAGATTATGGAGTAGCGATACATTATACACCGTGGCTAAGAGCATTAGTAAATGATATCAATATGGTTACTATCAATGGATATTAAAAAATAAAAAAGAAACAATCAATAGGATTAGGATTGAGATATTTTTCTCTTGGTCAAATAACATTTACTGATAATACAGGACAAACGATAAGAGATTTCAGACCTTATGAAATGGCTGTAGATGGGCACTATGCAAGAGCATTGAGCAAAAATTTTGGAGTAGGAGTAGGTCTTAGATTCATATACTCAAATTTAGCTAATAATATCACACCTCAAGGAGGAGAGACTATCAGACCTGGATATGCAGGATCTGGAGATTTGTCGTTTTACTACAAACAACCTATCAAGTTAGGTAAAATGAATTCTGAGTTAAGTTTAGGATTGGCACTTACCAATATAGGAAGTAAAATCACTTATACTAACTCATCTCAAAAAGACTTTATCCCTACAAATCTAGGTTTTGGTTTTGGTTATAAAGTTGAAATAAACGAACAAAATAGCATTGGTATTTATTATGATCTTAACAAACTTATGGTTCCTTCTCCAGATGGGTCTCCAAATGATTCTACAAGAAGAGGTACGAGTGTTGTGAAAGGTATGTTTACTTCATTTAATGATGCACCAGGCTGGTCAGATGCAAGTGGCAATTATGTAAAAGGTTCTAGGTCAAAAGAAGAATTGAGAGAATTGATGCATGGTATTGCTCTTGAATATTGGTATGCTAAATTGTTTTCAGTTAGAGCAGGTTATTTCTACGAGCATCCTACAAAAGGTGCACGTCAATTTTTAACTTTAGGTGTAGGTGTGAAATATTCTATTTTTGGATTAGATTTTTCATATTTAGTTCCTACTTCTACAGTGAAAAATCCATTAGACAATACACTCAGATTTTCTTTATTGTTTGATTTTAATAAGTCTGCAGCAGATCCATTATTTAAAAAGAAAACTGAAGTAGCTCCTACTCCATAATTATTTCTTAAAAATATAAATTTTAAAAAACGCATATAGATATTTATATGCGTTTTTTTATGATGCTTTATTCATTCATTATATATAGTTTTGTAGACTTGTGAAATCAATTTTATATTCCTTCATTATTTTATTTTTATGTTTTACTACGTATGCCCAAAATACTGTAGTGAGAGGAACTGTAGTCGATGCCAAAACTAAAGAAGCCGTACCATTTGCAAATGTAGTTTTTAAAGGAACACGAATAGGAGCTATAGCAGATATCAATGGTGTTTATTTATTGACTTCAAGCCAAGCTAGTGATAGTGTTATTGTCACATACTTAGGTTATAGACCTCAAACTATAAAAATCAAAAAAAATACAACACAAGAAATCAATTTTGAGCTACAAGATATAGGGCAAGATTTAGGAGAAGTAACTATAAAAACAAAAAGAAAAGATAAGAAAATTCCAAAAGATACTACTGCATACATGCTCTATCAAAAAGTAGTAGATAATAAACCAGTGAATAATCCTAGCAGTATTAATTCATACAAGTTTGAGTCCTATACCAAAATGGAAATGGATGTGATTAATATTGGCAAAGGTTGGAAAAAACTTATTTGGATGTTTAAACCATTTAGGTATTTTTTCTCTTTTGAAGATTCGCTAGAAGATGGTACTAAATATGTGCCCGCTCTTATTAGAGAAAAACTCAGTACTATTTCCTATAATAAATTACCAGAAAAAAAACAGGAAGTAGTTCATGCTAGTAAGATATCTGGAATACAAAATAATTCAATTAATACAATAGCGGAATTTCAATTAGATGAAATAAATATTTATGACAATGTGATATTGATAGCTGGAAGATCTTTCATAGCTCCATTTTCACCTATAGCTAGAGGTACTTATAAATATTTTCTCAATGACACACTGAGTATTAATGGACGTACATCCTACTTGTTAAAGTTTGCACCTATTAGCCTCGAAGACCTAGCATTTACTGGTAATGTATGGGTAGATTCAGCTACATATGCCATACAAAGTGTTTTGATTTATCCCAATCCAAAGGTAAATTTAAATTTTATTACCGACTATAAAATCAGTCAAACATTTATTCAAGCTAATACAAAACAATGGATAGTAAAAGATGAAAAAATAGAAGCATTGGTTACACTTTTTGACAATAGAAAAAGTATTGCAGGATATGTACGTAAAACTAACAATAGAAAAGATATAGCAGTAGATCTTCCATTTGATACAAAAAATTTTGAAGGGGACAAACTAAAATACGATACTGCACATAATGTAAAAAGTGATGAGTATTGGGCCTCCAAAAGGTTTGAGCCACTAGTGAAGAGAGAACAAATGATATACGAAGCTGTAGATTCTATGCGAAGAACCAATACATTCAAACGTTTTGAATGGGCTGCATATTTAGTTACCTCTGCATATTTCAGAACAGGTGCAGTAGAGTTTGGAAGGTTTTATACTTTCATAAGTAGAAATAGTATAGAAGGATGGCGACCAAAATTTGGATTTAGAACCACCAATGAGTTTAGTAAAAGACTCATGTTTCAGGGGTATATAGCCTATGGGCTCAAAGATAAACAGTGGAAATATGAAGCACTAGCTATGTACAATCCAAAAACTAAAAATGAAAAGTGGTTTCAAATCACATTAGCTACAAGATATGACTTGAATATTCTTGGTCAAACGGAAGGACTTTTTGCACCTGATAATTTTTTCTATATTTTTAGAAAAACACCTCTAGTAAAAATGATGAAAATCAGAGAAACAGTTTTTACCTTTGAAAAAGAAGTGACACAAGGTTTAAATTTGAATTGCTCTTTATCTTATAGAAGATTTTTTGCAACACCAGGAGTTTTAGATTTTACATATAAAGATGGGAGTAATCTCAAGTCTATTCCAGTTTTTACAGATGTACCTTTACAGCTAGGTATTAGATATAGCTTTGATGAAATATACCTAAAAAAAACAATTGGTAGAGCATTTGTAGCGAGTAAGTATCCAGTTTTGTCATTAGAATATACTATGGCTGTAAAAGATGTAGTTGGCTCTGATTATACGTACCAAAAATTTGATTTTCTCCTGAGACACAGGTTTCCTAGTCCTATAGGATTCACCAAGTATAGAGTGTATGCTGGGCTCATATTAGGTACTGCTCCATATCCACTGCATTTTCTTACTGCAGGAAATACGGGTTTTATTTTTAATCATAAAAATTATAATCTTCTCAGAGATTTTGAGTTTGCAAGTGATAAATATCTAGCACTTTGGTTTGAACATCATTTTGATGGATTTATTTTTAATAAGATACCCTATTTTAGTAAATTGAAATTAAGAGAAGTTTTATGTTTTAAGGGGCTTTGGGGAGGTATGTCTGAAAAAAACAGAAGAACATTAGAGCTTCCTAAAGATTTATTAATACCTAGTCCAATTCCATATATAGAGTGTGGTTTTGCTATTGAAAATATAGCTAAAATACTTCGAGTAGATTTTATTTGGAGAGCTACATATAGAGATTCGCCAGGAGCTCCAAAATGGGGTATAAAGTTTAGTTTTGTACCTTCTTTTTAAATAGTAAAAAAAAATTCAACAATTCTTTGTATTCATTGTTATTAGTTATAATTTTGAACTATAAATTTTATCCATTCATTTAATCCATTTTTTATGTCAGATAACGCAATCTTAAATATCGAAGGCAAAGAGTACAATCTACCAATACACAAAGGAACAGAAGGAGAGTTAGCATTAAATATTTCTAAACTAAGAGATGAGTCTCAATACATCACTTTGGATCTTGGATATAAGAATACTGGCGCTACTACAAGTAAAATTACTTTTTTGGATGGAGAAGAAGGAATATTAAGACATAGAGGATATTCTATAGAAGACTTAGCTGAAAATTGTACGTTTTTAGAAGTTGCTTACCTTCTTATAAAAGGGAATTTACCAAATGTAGAAGAACTAAGTACATTTCAAAATACCATATCTAGACATACACTTGTACATGAAGATGTGAAACTGATGTTGAATGCATATCCTACAGGTGCGCACCCAATGGGAAAATTGATGGCTGTGATGGCGTTAATGTCTTCATTTTATCCAGATAGTTTAAATCCACATAGTCAAGAAGATGATTTTGCTGTTACTATGAATAGATTATTAGCAAAAATGCCTACTATTTGTGCTATGATACACAAACACAGTGTAGGACATCCAATGGTTTATCCTACTAATAATCTAAACTATGTAGAAAATTATTTGAAAATGACTTTTGGTCATATCACAGAAGAATATGAATGTGATCCAGTGATTTCTGACGCAATGAATAAATTATTAATCTTACATGCAGACCACGAGCAAAATTGTTCTGCTTCTACTGTAAGAATGGTAGGTTCATCACATGCAAACTTATATGCATCTATCAGTGCAGGTATAGCAGCTCTTTGGGGTCCACTGCATGGTGGTGCCAATCAACAAGTATTAGAGATGCTTCAAGAAATAAAAGATTCGGGTATTACACCACAACAACACCTAGATAAAGTTAAAAATAAAGAAGCTGGTGTAAGATTGATGGGCTTTGGTCATAGAGTATACAAAAACTTTGACCCGAGAGCAAAAATCATCAAAGGTGCTTGTGACAATGTATTGAAAAAACTAGGTGTAAATGACCCATTACTTGATATAGCAATGAAACTAGAAGAGATAGCATTGAAAGATGAATATTTTGTATCTAGAAAACTATATCCAAATGTAGACTTTTACTCTGGTATTATCTATAAAGCATTAGGATTCCCTACTCAAATGTTTACGGTGTTATTTGCACTTGGTAGACTACCAGGTTGGATAGCTCAATGGAAAGAAATGAGAGAGAATAATGAGCCAATTGGTCGTCCTCGTCAACTATATCTTGGTGAGCCATTAAGACCATTTATAAAAATGAGTGATAGAAAATAAATATTAAAAATGCTTAAATATGAAAAGTTACCTATTCGTTAGGTAACTTTTTTTTTATACTTGTAAAAAATAATTCCAATGAAAAAAATCCTTCTGTCAAAGAAAACTTGGTTGATAGTATTTCTATTGATGGTTTCAGTTGTTTATTTTTCTAATAAAATAGTAGAGTGGACGGCAAAGAATTATATCTATAGTGACATAGAAAAAATTCCTTATAAAAAAGTAGCTGTTGTTTTGGGTACTAGTAAAAAGATTAAATCTGGATATGACAATTATTTTTTTACCTATAGAATAGATGCAGCAGTTGCACTATACAAAGCAGGTAAAATAAAATACATAATTGTAAGTGGTGATAATCATACAAAAGGCTATGATGAATCAAACGATATGAAACAAGCATTGATAGATAGAGGAGTGCCAGGGAATATTATTTTTTTAGACTACGCTGGATTTAGAACTTATGATAGTATGATACGTTGCAAAGAGATTTTCGGAGAGAATGAAATTACAATTGTGTCTCAACCTTTTCATAATGAAAGAGCATTGTTTATAGCAAGAAATAAAGATATGGATGCTGTAGCTTTCAATGCGCAAGATGTATCTAAAGGATATGGATTTATGACATTGATTAGAGAAAAATTTGCCCGTGTAAAATGCATTTTAGATTTATATATTTTTCCTGCTCAAGCACATTTTTTAGGAGATAAAATTGCTATTCCAGAATAGCGATTTATTTTTTGACTAATTCATTGTAATATTCTAGGTATTTATTTTCCCAAGCTTTTACGGAATATTTATTCTCGATGGTTTTTCTTCCAGCTTTGCCTAGCAATAATCTTAGTTCTTCATTTTCTATTAATAAAGTAAGTTTGTCGAGCCATTCTTCTTCTGTAGATGCAAGAAATCCATTTATACCTTGTTGTATGATTTCTGTATTAACACCTACAGAACTCATAATAGTAGCAATTTCTAGTGACATGTATTGTAGTCCTTTAAAACCACATTTGCCATTTGCCCATTTGTCATCAGGTAAAGGCATGATTCCAACATCTATTTCTGAGAGTTGTTCTATTTCTGTTTCTTTATTCCATTTTGTAGATTCCAGATTTAAGCTCGGATAGCTGATAGCTCTATCACAAATCATTTTAAAATATATATTTGGAAATTTTTTATACAGTTTTTCTAATGTAGGTAATAAATATTCAAAATGTTTTGCAGTAGTATCAGTACCTGTCCAGCCTACACAAATTCTAGTTTTTGTTTGTTTATTTTTATTTATATGATAAGTTGTATCTATAGTTGTTGGTATTATTTTTACATTATTATTGTATTGTCTGGCATAGTTTGCAAGGTATTCATTTCCTACGGTGATCATATCACAATATCCAATAATTTTTTTTGTTTTATCTGGACTTTTTAAAAATGAAAATGCTTTATTGCCAGTACTTACATCTAGCAACCAAATAGAGTCATCAAAATCATAAATCAATTTTGCTTTTGATTTGGAAAGTAAATATTCGAAAATAGTAGAGCCAAATACAAATGCTTCTCTATAGATAAGTATTGCATCATATTTGTTGGCAGATAATACATTTGAAATTCTGATAAAAATATTTTTTAATACTACTCTTACTTTTCCTAATATATTCCCAGCACCATAAAAAACCCTATCGTCAGATTCGTTGATGAAATTAGAAAAAGTAATCTCATATCCATTGGTACTTAGAAAATCTAGATATTGTTCAAATCTAAAACGCTGACCTGGCGATCTATCTTTTCTATGATGTGTAATGATTAGTAATTTTGGCATATTATTTACCAGTAAATATTGCTTTTCTTTTTTCTACAAATGCGGTAGTGCCTTCTTTAAAATCTTCTGTGGTCATGCACCATCCAAACATTTTTATTTCCTTTTCAAATCCATTTTCTGTTTTTGAAAAATGAGCATCTACACATTCAATAATTTTTGCCACTGCTATTGGTCCTTTGCTAGCTATTTTATTTATTATCTCTTCGCATTTTTTCATGGCATCTTCTATAGTAGGAAGTAC
Source organism: Chitinophaga pinensis (assembly GCA_945860705.1). Lineage (GTDB taxonomy): Bacteria > Bacteroidota > Bacteroidia > Chitinophagales > CAMDFR01 > CAMDFR01. The sequence continues at coordinate 72,426 of CAMART010000005.1, forward strand.
ATGATTTGCCAATCCCAAATCTTTAGCTTCGTTAGCAGAAATCATATCTGCAGTCAACAATAATTCTATTGCTTTTGCTTTTCCTATTAGTTGTACTAATCGTTGTGTTGCGCCATATCCTGGTATGATACCAAGGTTTACTTCTGGTTGTCCAAATTTTGCATTTTCAGATGCTATACGCATATGACAAGCCATAGCAAGTTCGCATCCACCACCTAAACAAAATCCATTGACTAGAGCAATAAATGGTTTTGGACATCTTTCTATACTATTAAATATATCATGACCACTTGCAGAAAGTGCTACTCCTTCTGATTCTGAAAACTTTGCAAATTCTGCAATGTCAGCTCCTGCTGCAAATGCCTTAGCACCTTTACCTGTGAGGATGGCACCTTTTATAGAAGCGTCACTGTATATGGTTGCTACTACTTGTTTTAATTCTTGCAGTAATTCTATATTCAGAGCATTTAGTTTATCTTCTCTATTGATAGTGATATATAAAATACCTTCTTTGTTTTCTGCGATTAAGTTTTTGTACATATTATTATTTCTATAAATGAAAAAAGTCAATAAGATGATACTTATTGACTTTTTTTGTGTTTAATAAGATTTAAAAATTTCTATTTTTTTCAACCCAAGATTTGATGTAATCACTAATTTCGTTTGTGTTTGTTCCTGGTGAAAATAATTCTCCAACACCCATTTCTCTTAGTATATTCATATCATCTTCGGGTATTATTCCACCACCTGTGAGTAGTACATCTGTAAGTTCTTTTTCTTTCATTTTTTCGATGATTTTAGGAAATACAGTCATATGTGCACCTGATAATATACTCACTCCGATTACATCTACATCTTCTTGAAGAGCAACGTTTACGACCATTTCAGGAGTTTGACGTAGCCCCGTATAAATTACTTCCATACCAGCATCACGTAGCGCAGTAGCTATTACTTTAGCTCCACGATCATGACCATCAAGCCCTACTTTGGCTACAAGTACTCTTATAGGTCTATTCATTATTCTTCGTCATCGAAGTCCTCGTCTTCGTCGTCAAAGTCATCATCAAAATCGTCGTCTTCTTCTACAACATCTTCATCATCAAATTCTACTCCTTCGATATCATCTAAATCGTCGTCATCATAATCGTCTTCGAAGTCATCATCAAAATCATCTTCGTCATCTTCAAAGTCCTCGTCTAGTGATTCATAATCATCGCTCGCTACCGGAGAAGCTACTTTGTTCTTTAGCTTTTTGTCAAACACATTTTTATTCAAAAATGCATTCATCTCATCGATGTTGAGAGTTGAGGTGATTTCACCAAATTCATTCACATTTACTTCCAATCCTTCCATTGATGGAGTTTTAATGTTTTTTTCTTTTAAGGTTGCTACCCTTGCCATAGTTTTTTGTTTTTTGTTGTATATAAATTTGATAAGATAAAATTATACTAAAGAATTAAATTTTTCAAATGCAATTTTCATTCTATTTATCACGTTTTCTTTTCCTAATAGTTCCATCATTTCATAAATAGGTGGTCCTTGCATAGTGCCAGTAATACCTATTCTTAATATTGGTCCTACATCTCCCATTCCTAAACTATTTTCTGTCATAAAATTTTTAGTGCAAGATTCAATATTTCCTGCATCAAAAGTAATAAGATTGTTTAAATCTAAAATTAATTTTTCAAAAATATTTAATCTTTCTTTTTTCCACTTCTTTTTTATGGTAGCTTCGTCATATTCTTTTACATTTTCAAAGAAATAATAACCTATTTCTGTAAAGTCGTTTATAAAGGTAGCACGTTCTTTAGTCATACTACAAAATTTCTCAATAAATTCTGAACTTGCAATATAGTTTTTTGCGTTTATTTGTGGTTCTATGAGTATTGCTAGTTCTTTATCTGATTTATTTTTGAGGTATTGCTGGTTAAACCATTTGGTTTTTTCAAAATCAAATCTTGCTCCAGCCTTATTTACTCGTTCTATACTAAACTCATTTACCAGTTCATCAAGTGAAAATATTTCTTGCTCGGTACCTGGATTCCATCCAAGAAAAGCCAACATATTTATAAATGCTTCTGGGAAAAATCCTCTTTCTCTATATCCTACAGATACATCGCCTGTTGCTGGGTCTGACCAAGTAAGTGGAAATGAAGGAAATCCTAATTTGTCTCCATCTCTTTTACTGAGCTTTCCTTTTCCATCTGGTTTGAGTATCAATGGTAAGTGGGCATATTCCCATATTTCGTTTTCCCAACCCAATCCCTTTACGCAATGAATATGTGTAGGTGCAGAAGGTAGCCATTCTTCTCCTCTAAATGCATGAGAGATTTTCATCGTATAGTCATCTACAACGTGAGCAAGGTGATAAGTAGGCATACCATCCGCTTTTAGAAGTACTTTGTCATCTATTTGAGAGCTGTTAAAACTCACCCATCCACGTATTAAATCATGAAATTTTATTTCTTCATTTCTAGGCATTTTATGACGAATCACGTATGGTTCACCACTAGCAAGTCTTGCATTCACTTCATCTTTTGAAAGTGAAGTTGAATTTTTCATATACTGACGTGTCACACTATTGTAGCTAGGATTTTGTACTCCTTGCTTGCTCATGTTTTCACGCATAGTTTCTATTTCTTCAGGTGTATCAAAGGCATAGTAAGCATAATCTGCCTCTATCAACTGCTCAGCGTATTGTCTATACATAGGTTTTCTTTCACTTTGGCGATAGGGGCCATAAGCACCATCACCAAAACCAACTCCTTCATTTGGTTCTATACCGCACCATTTGAGTGAATCTATGATGTATTGTTCTGCACCAGGTACAAAACGGGTTTGATCAGTGTCTTCTATACGTAGTACAAAATCACCTCCATGTTTTTTTGCAAATAAATAACAAAATAATGCGGAACGCACACCACCCATATGTAGTGCACCAGTTGGGCTGGGTGCAAACCTCGTTCTTACTCTTCTAGACATACGTTCTTTTTTGATTTTTTAGTACTGCAAAGTTATATAAAATGTTGTAGACTCTTTTATACAATTGTTTTTATTTTTTACTGAAAAAAATTAAATTAATTTTATCTTTATATCCATATGAATCTATTTGTAAAAACTCCAACCATAGTTCCTTTGGTTTTGAAATCTTGTACTTGGAATAAAAGTAGGAGTGAAAAGAAAATATACCTCACTTTTGATGATGGACCTATACCTGAAGTTACAGATTTTGTTCTGGATACATTAGGTACTTTTAATATTAAAGCTACATTTTTTTGTATTGGTAAAAATGTATTAGAAAATAATAAACAATATTTATGTATTCTAAAAGAAAATCATTCTATCGGTAATCATACTATGAACCATGCAAACGGATGGAAAACAAAAACTGCAGATTATTATATAGAAGTAAATGAATGTGATAAAATAGTAAGTTCTAAACTTTTTAGACCACCTTATGGGAAACTGAAAATTCCTCAATTAAAATTTTTAGCTACTCAATACGAAATCATCATGTGGGATGTACTTAGTTATGATTGGGTGCAGACTGTGAGCCCAGAAGAGGTACTCAAGAATGTAAATGATAACGCTACAAACGGAAGCATAGTAGTGTTTCATGATAGTATCAAAGCATATAATAATCTAAAATATGCACTTCCTAGATTTATAGAACTAAAACTCAATGAAGGTTTTGAGTTTGGTGTTTTGTAGTTCTTTTTTTGTCATATATTTTCATTTCTTTCAGTCAATTTTTCAGTTAAAATTTGTTTAAAAAAGTCAATTTGACTTTGAATCTGAAATTATTTCAGCCTTTTGTAGTTGGCATCTGTATTGCTCTTCAGTAATTGTTGCAACGAACAAAAAAAATTATTTAAACAATTAAAATCTAAAAAATAAAATATCATGTTAGTATCACAATTTAAAAACAGACCAGCTTCATCTATTATCAATTTTGATGAACTTTTTGACGAACTTTTTGCTCATAGACCAAACGTGGCAAACAAATCTTTTATGCCTGCTGTAAATATCAGCGAATCTGAAAGTGGCTATCACTTAGATATGGCAATACCTAGCTTCAATAAAGAGGAAGTGAAAATAAAAGTAGAAAAAAATCTTTTGACTATCAGTGGTGAGAAAAAAGAAGAGACTACCGATGAAACTAAAAAAGTAAAAAGAAAAGAATTTAGTTATAAGTCATTTAGTAGAAGTTTCACACTGCCTGAAAATATAGAGCTTGATAAAGTAGAAGCAAAATATGAAAATGGTATATTGAATATCAATATTGCTAAAAAAGAAGCTCAAAAAGAAAACAATGCTATTGAAGTAAAGATTGCATAATCATAAAATAGCTAATACTATAACCGTAAGATCTGCTTGTTTTTCATTGAAGAACAAAATGACTTGCGGTTATTTTTTTTACATTTGTATATGATAAATATTACAGCCTATGATACAAGTTGGCCAAAAATATTCAATGAGTTGAAAAATATATATCTTCAGCTTTTATCAGATGATATTGTATCTGTAGAGCATGTTGGGAGTACTGCAGTTCCTGGACTATATGCAAAGCCAGTGTTAGATATAGATATCATTATTTCAAACAAATCAATTTTACAAAATATAATATATAAGTTAGAAAGTGTGGGTTATATATATAGAGGTGAGTTAGGTATTGAAGATAGATTTGCATTTTCACAGGCTAAAGACGAAGTTCCCTATAATACAAGTACTAAAAGTTGGATGAAACATAATTTGTATGTATGTATAGAAGGCAGTTTGAGTCTTCGAAATCATTTATTGCTGAAGGATTATCTATTGCAAAATTCAGAAAAGGTTGAAGAGTATTCTATGCTCAAACAAAAATTAGCATTACAATATATTGATGATATAGATAATTATGTAAAATATAAAACACCATTTATTGTAGATATACTAGAAAAACAAGGTGTAGAAAAGAGTGCAATTGATCAAATTAAAAATGCTAATGGATATGATAGATAAGGAATTGATAGAACAAGATATAGTATATAAAGCTATAAGAAGTGGAGGCAAAGGAGGACAAAATGTAAATAAAGTTGCCACTTGTGTGCAATTGTTTTTTGATGTAAATAAAAGTACCGCACTTGATGACAAAGCAAAAGATAGAATCATTCAAAAACTACAAAACAGAATAAATGCAGATGGAGTATTGATGCTAGATTGCTCAGAAACTCGTTCGCAACTAAAAAACAAAGAACTCGTTTTTAAAAAATTTATGCAACTTATCAATAGCGCATTAATAGAACAAAAAAAACGAATTAAAACTAAAACGCCCAACTCAGTAAAATTAAAAAGACTCAGTGATAAAAAAAATAGATCTGAGATAAAGGCTGGAAGAAGTTTTAGATTATAATAAACAAAAAAGGACTATTCTCCAATGAAAATAGTCCTTTAATTATTTTAGAAATGATACTTTTAGTTATGGAAGACTTGCTTTGAATGCATTGTAGTTGGTGATGTCACCAGTAGCATCAATAGTAGCTGTACATCCTAGCGTTGTAGCTTTAGTATCTATGTTTGTTACTCTGTTATCTGGATTTGGATGGGTACTTAAAAAAGCTGGTGGTTGAGATGCTCCGCTTGCCACAATTTTTCTAAAGAAATTTGCAGCACCATTTGCATGATATTTTGTAGGGCAAAGGTAGCTTACTGATAAATCATCTGCCTCTTTTTCGTCAGTTCTACTGAATTGAAGCGAAACTAAACTTTGTGCGATTTGTGTTATTTGATTTTGATTTTGACCTAATACTAAATCTATCATTGTTTGTAATCCGTATTGTTTTGTCATAGCATCTGTAGAGTGACGTGCGTCTGCATGTCCCATCTCGTGTCCCATTACACCTGCTAGAGATGATGCGTCATCTAGATAGTCTATTAATCCAGAGTAAATATATATGTATCCACCAGGTGTACAAAAAGCATTTTGTACTGAATCATTGTTGATGATGTATAGTTCCCATACAAAATCATTCTTATGTTCTACTTTTCCAGAGTTAAGAATATCTTGTTTCATAGCTTCAAGGTATGCATAAGATGCAGCATATGTTGTTTTGCTGAGAATAGGAAACTCTGTAGGATTAGATTCTATTTCTGCTTTTACTTGCAGTCCTAGAGTTTTGTCATCTTCGATAGAGAAGATATTAATTTTTTTACAAGTAGTAGTTGAAATTAAAAGTGACAAAAATATGATACTAATTAAAAAATGTTTTTTCATTATTTTGGTTTTAAAATTGGATATAAAATTACTTATCTATTTTTAAAATAAAGTGGGAATAATCATCACACACAAAATAATATAGTAGATAGTAATAAACGTACATACAATTAATTTGCCAAAAGTTCCAGCTAGAAAACCAACCAATGTTCCAGTAGATGACTTTAGCGCTTCTTTCCACGTTTTCTTAGCATATATTTCTCCTATAAAAGCTCCTAGAAATGGACCCACTATGATAGCAAATGGTCCCAACGGTGTACTGATAAATATACAAGCGATTATGGCTAAGTTGCTTCCCCAAGTGGCATACTTGCTTCCACCAAAGTTTTTGGTCATGAGTGATGGGAGCGTATAGTCCAATATTATAGATGCTATTACAATTAATGATAATATGACAATAATAATAATCTCAAACCAATTATATGTATATAGATTGCATATTGGTAATAAAAAAATAGACACCATAGCAAGTGGAGGGCCGGGAAGTCCAGGCAATACAGAACCAATATAAGCTATGATGATTAGTATCAAGCCAAGTATCAAAATACCAATAGGAAATAATAATTCTTGATTCATTTTTATATTAATGAAAAATAGTATTGATATTATGGTCTTTTGTAAGGCCAAGTTTTTGACGAATAGTAGATGCAAGTATATTTATAGCTACCATGTTTTCGCCACCTAGCGGTACTATTATGTCTGCGTATCTTTTAGTAGGTTCTATAAACTGCTCATGCATCGGTTTCACAGTATCTATATATCTATCTAGAGTTTGTTCTACATTTCTTCCACGTTCTATAATATCTCTTTTTATTACTCTCAGTAGTCTTTCATCAGACGGAGCATCTACAAATACTTTCACATTGCAGGCTTTTCTTATTTTAGGGTCTGTAAATAAAAGGATTCCTTCTATTATTATTACTTCCTTGCTTTCTATAGGTATAGTTTCTTTGGCTCTAGTACAGGTGATATAAGAATAAATAGGCATTTGAATGGTTTCGCCTCTTTTGAGTGCTTCTATATGATCAAGTAGTAAATCAAATTCTATAGAATCTGGATGGTCAAAATTGATAAATTTTCTCTGCTCTAGTGGAATATTGGAGTTGTCTTTGTAATAGGCATCTTGTGATAATATAGCTACATGGTCTGCAGGTAGTATTTCTAGTATTTTATTTACTACGGTAGTTTTGCCCGAACCAGTTCCCCCACATATACCTATTACTAACATACTGTTTTATTATATTGGTGAATTAATAAAGCATAAAATTACTAAAAAATGTATGATTAGTAGATTATATACATAATTATTACTTTTATAAAACAAAATATTGAATCTAAAAAACAAGAATATGGCAAAAATTGAAACTATATTAGAAATGATCAAAAGCGCAAGAGGACTAACTTTGTATTATCTCTCTTTGCTAAAAGATGTAGATAAAGAAAAGGTATTTGTTTGTGAAGGAAAAGAACTAAATAGTGTTCATTGGATAGTTTGTCACCTTTGCTGGACAGATAATTTTTTATTGCTAAAATCATCTTCAACTAAAATCGATTTAGCGAAAGATTGGTTTGAAGAGTATGGTTTTGGTAGCGACCCTAAAGCTATTATTACTAAGCCAAACTATGATGAAGCACTCGAATTATTAAATACAAACAGAGCTCAATGTATAGATTATTTATCTACTCTATCAGATGAAGAACTAGAGTCAGATAATTTATTAGATATGAATATGGGTGGCTCGAAGGCATTGAAAAATATACTCTATCACTCTATCAGACATGAGGGTACGCATGCTGGTCATTTAGGCTGGCTTTGTAAACTTCACGGCATAAAAACAGTATAAGTCGATGCATATTTATTTGAAAAATTTAGCAAAGGCCTATAAAGAAAATGCTGTAATAAAAGACGCTCCAGCTATGGAGGCTTATATGAAAAATCATTTTAAATTTTATGGTTTAAAATCGCCACTGCGAAATGAAATCACTAAAAGCCATATGTTGCAGTACGGCAAAGTAAGTTATGAAGATATGGAACAAGTGGTTTTTGATGCATATGCACAGCCATATAGAGAGTTGCACTATTTTGCAATGACGTTACTAGAAACTCATAAAAAAAATCTTCAAGAAAAAGATATAGAACTAGTAAAATATATGGTATTAAATAATTCTTGGTGGGATACGGTGGATTATATAGCTACTCGTGGTGCTGGTGAACTCATAAAAAAATATCCGTCATTAATCGAAGTAATGGATGAATGGAGTACGCATGAAAATATGTGGCTTAGAAGAATTGCTATTCTTCATCAAATGAAATATAAATCTAAAACAGATACAAAAAGACTTTTTTCATATTGTATTAAAAATGCAAAGGATAAGGAATTTTTTATACAGAAAGCTATGGGTTGGGCACTCAGAGAATATGCTTATGTAGATGCCAATGCTGTTTTAGATTTTGTAGCCAATCATACTTTGCCCAATCTGACAGTACGAGAAGCCAAAAAACATTTCAAGTAAAAAATTTGTATATTTATATAAGTGTCAGTATCTTAGTGTATTCAGTAATTAATAATATATTTGAAAAAACTATTTTTTGCATATTTACTATTGAGTTGTTTTACTTGTTTTGCACAGCAAAATAAAATAAAAGAGATATTGGCACAACCCAACAAATTTGTCAATACTTACCAAATAGACAATAGAAACTATACTACATTGATGCTATCGATGGCATATGGAAGTTCTAGTATTATTAATTCTAACGACTTAAGAAAAATAAATATTGATTTAATCAAAAGAATAGATTTGGTGTATACTGCTTTCCCTATTGGCAATTTTAATGAGCTCACAGAAAAAAGATTGCAAAGTTTATATAATTCCAATCCTGCCTTATTTGCTAATGCTAAAATAGAATGGAATCTTGTGGCACAAAATAATTGTCAAGATGTAGATGGCGCAAAATTATTGTATCATGGATATGTGATTTATTATATAGACCCAAATAAAAAACCTGCAAATATTGCGGATATCAACTATATAAAAGAACGATTTAAAAATCCTAACAATACTGATTTTAGTAAGTTTACATTTAAGGATTCGTCTGTATTAAAAGCACTCAATAGAAATACAGAATGGAATAAAATACTGGTTGTAGCAGATGTAACTGGTAGTATGAGTCCGTATATAGCTCAGTTACTTATTTGGTATAGACTCAATACCAAAAAAGATAAAATCATACAATGGGTATTTTTTAATGATGGAGATTTTAAAACTGAAGACCAAAAAAAACTTGGAAGCACTGGAGGTATTTATAGTACCAACTCGGATTCTTTTGAAGTAGTATTGGCTCTTACTCTAGAAACTATGATGAATGGCAATGGGGGAGATGCCGCCGAAAATGATGTAGAAGCTTTGATAAAAGGTCTTGAACTTTGTCCAGAGTGTGAAGATATAGTGCTGATAGCAGATAATAATAGTCCGGTGAGAGATTTGAGTTTAGCCAAAAGTGTAGGTAAACCAATAAAAATAATACTCTGCGGAAGTCAGTCAGGAGTGAATGTTCAGTTTCTAGATTTGGCAATAGATACCAAAGGAAGTATACATACAATAGAAGAGGATTTGCAAAATTTAGTAGAGCTATCAGAAGGACAAATACTAAAAATTGGTAAACAAACTTTTAAAGTGGTAGATGGTAAAATGGTTGCCGTAAAAGGAATGTAGCTCTATACTTCTTGCTCCGGATTTGTACCTATAGAATTTTCTTCTATACTTTCTATGTCTTTTAGTTGTGGAAGTTCATTGGTGTCATTCAATCCAAAATAATCTAGAAAACTTTGCGTCACTCTATAGGTCACTGGATTTCCAGCTCCATCTCTTTTTCCTGCTATTTCTATGAGCTCTTTTTCTAGTAGTTTGTGTATAGAATAATCAGCACTTACACCACGTATTTGTTCTATTTCGCCTCTAGTTATAGGCTGTTTGTATGCTATGATAGATAGAGTTTCTAGTGCAGCAGTAGAGAGTCTTTTCTTTTCTTTTAGATTGAGCAAAATACTGATAGCTTCGTGGTATGGTGCTTTTGTAAGAAATTGAAATCCTCCACCTATTTTTCTTAGCTCAAAAGAAAACTCATCACTGATGTATTTTACTATCAGATTTTCTACTGAAGTATCTATTAATTCTTCTGTTATTTCTTCTTGTCTATGCACATATACTTTTTTGAGGCATTCCATGATGTCTATTTTGCTTACAGGATTTTCTGATGCAAAAATTAATGACTCAATAAATAATTGTATTTCCTTTTCCATTCTTAAACCTTATTTTTTTTTATTTAGTTTTATTATTATCTTCTCCAATAAACCATTCAAATGGTTGATTTCCTTATCATCCAGTGCCATTAAGGGCTTTTCTATTTTTTCTATATCTTCATCAATAGTATTGAGTACTTTAATACCATTATTATTGATGATAATATCTACAGCTCTTCTATCTTTTTTGCAAATAGTTACAGTTATCAAATTAGTCTTACACAATCTATTAACGATTCTCGATACATCACTATTTTTATCGAGCATTCGCTTTTTAATTGTATTGATATTGCATGCATGAGGAAACTGTCCTATTAGTATTCGCAATACGTTATACTGTTGTTTGCTGAGTTTATGGGGTTTGAAAAATTCAGCTTGATGGTCATTTATTTGATTAACAACATACAAAAGGCTTATCATACCTTTTTGATAATCGTTTTTAAATTTTTTTTGTTTTATTAAGTCTTCAATTCCTGGCATAAATTGTGTGTTTTTTCTGGCACATCAAAGATAAAAAAAATGCCCAACAAAATGAATGTTGGGCATCTAAATTGTTGATTTAGTTATATTTTAACTATTTTTTAGTTATTTCGATATTTACCACTACTTCTACTTCATTGCTCAGTGCAAGTCCACCTTGGTCTAGTGTTTTGTTCCAAGTAAGTCCAAAGTCACTTCTCATGATAGTTGTGCTAAGTTTAAAACCAGCTCTAGTCATTCCATAGAGATCCTTTACTGTTCCATTATATTTTCCTATAAATACAACTTCTTTAGTGACACCATGCATAGTCAATTGACCTGTAAGAGTCATTTCTTTCCCTTTCATAGTTACTTTAGATGAAGTGAATTTAATTTCAGGAAATTTCTCAGCATTGAAAAAATCGTCCCCTTTCAAATGATTGTCTCTAGCTTCATTGTCAGTGTTTATAGAATTTACGTCTATATTAAAAGCAACTTTTACATCAGAAAAATCTTCTTTGCTAGAAGTTACTTCTGCAGTAAATTTTTTGAAGTTTCCTTCAGTTTCGCTCACTAACATGTGAGTAATGCTAAATTTTACAGATGAGTGTGCATTGTCTAGTGTCCAGTTTTGAGCTTGTGTAGTTGCTATAGAAGCAATTGTAAGGATCGATAAAATAATTTTTTTCATTGTTTTTTATTTTTAGTTTTACAAATATAGATGTTACAACATGTATTTTTTTAAAAAAGTTCATTCTTATTGAAAAAAATTAAAATAAATAAAAATACCCCACACTCATGAATGAGCGTAGGGTATAGCCATGAAAAAAAACAAATCTATTATTAAGATTATTTGCTATAAAGTCTGTTTAAAGTATGAAGTCAAGTAAATTAGCTTGGTGTTTTTTGGGAGCTTATACCTGCTTCTCGAACCTCGGGTCGTTGTCGAGCAGGATACATGCATCTACGTGACACACTATAAGCGTGACTGGGCTAAACAAATCGTAAATGATTTTTACGAATACTTTGAAATGCTTTCACGCCTAGGCGTAAGAAGCATCTTTTTTTCAAACTTGCTTTTTCGGATTTGTAATCCGAAAATCGCTACTATAAGCATTTGTAAAGCGTTTAATATATATATATATATATTGCTTTTTTTGCATTAAAAATGCAGATAATAAATAGTATCGGATTGCAAATCCGAAACAGTGTGGGTGCGCGTTTAGAATTCTCAATTGATAATTTAAAATTATTTTCAAAGGAATTGATGGTAGATGATGAAATCATAAATCATTGTATTTACAAAATTGAATATAAAGGAAAAGAAATAAGTAATGATGATTCTTCAACTCGTGGATTTGGACTCGAAGTTCAATTACATGGCTAATTGGCAATAAAGGAGTTAAAATGTCCTTCCTATCCTGTTTTAGAAAAGCAATAACATAATACTCCTCCACATGTTGTGAAAGGAAAGAGGAAGAATAGAATAAGAATGGCCACCATAGAGATTAGCACTTTACAGCAGTTAATATTAAAAAAGAATCTGAAGGTCTATATTATAAGGTTTTTGAGGATACAAACCTTGGAATAAACATATTTTTATAAATCGGCAGTACAATAAGGACATTTTTTTGCAAGCATTGATATTTCACGCAAACATTTTGGGCAATATCCGATGTTAGTAATAAATGACTTTGATTTTGTAGAATCGGAGTATCTATCATATCGCTTATTTCTTTTCTCAGTATCTTCTGATTTCATGACGAGAAATTCTTTTAGAATACTTTGAAAGTTTTCTTTTTTCTCTTCTGGCAAAGCGAATAAACCAACTACATATACAAATTCGTTAGCAGTGGTACCCCATCCATTAGATATTTGCAATAAATGTTTTGCAGTAAATTTAGTACTAAGCACGTTATTAACAAATTCTAATTTATCAGTTTCTGTTAAACTATCCATAAATATTTTTTGATATTTTAGATAATTTGTGTTTGGCATAGATATACCAGCTTGAGTTTCCAGAATTTTAAATCCTATAGCATTAAACATATCTCTATATGATTTGAAATCAAAATAGTTAATGTATTTTTTGAATATTTTTTTCATTGTCCGTTCTGCCTTAGCTCCGGGATATTGTTTTATTGCTGATAGAACCACCATAGTAAAAAATAAAGCTAAACCAATGATTAAAAAACTCATTATTATGTTATTTAGAATAAATAAAAAACGAAAGTAAATGCTTTTCACTAATAAATACTATATGTTTTTTATTTATATGAAATTAAGGTTAAATTTGTGTATAATATATTTTTGATGAAATTAATTTCTATTATATCTATTTGTTTGTTGCTGTCGTTTTATAGTTTATACTGCCAGACCGACCCGCCTTGTACTGCATATCAGTCGCATGATTTTGACTATATGCTTGGCGAATGGCAGATAAAAATAAATGATACCAGCACCGCATATAGTGTATTCAAAAAAGAATTTGGCAACTGTATCATGAAAGAAAACTATAAAGAGCCAGTAAAAAACTATTTGAGAACAAGTGAGGCAAGTTATAACCCAATAAAACAAAAATGGGAGCTAGTAACCTACGATAATAAAGGAGAATATTATATATTCATTGGTGTGAAAAAAGGTAAGAATATAGAACTAGAAGCGGATAAAATTTTACCCAATGGCAAAAAAATATTTTTACAACTTATTTATTCAAATATATTGGAGAATAGTTTTGTTAGAGAAATAAAAGTAGCATTGGATAGTAATAAGGTTTTTAGAACATTTGATAAAGCAAATTATATACGCATGAAAACAAGCGAAATAAACGGCAAAAAAATTTATAAAGAAATACTAGTGAATGCTAGTGCTCCCGAAATATATGAGAGATGGACACAAAAGAGTGGCATACTCAAGTTTATGGGGGAAGATTGCTATATCATCATGGAGCCTGGTGGTCCTTATGAAATTTATTTTGATATGAAACAACCTTTAGGTTTTAGAGGTTCTGAAGGTTGTACGGTATTGAGTTTTATAGAAAATAAAATGCTGTCTTTTACTTGGAATGCCCCACCACAGTTTGCAAATGTAAGAAATGCCGATGCAAAAGCATGGGTAGTGGTAGAGCTAGAAAAAATAGATGATACACACACAAAAGTGAAATTGACTCATACTGGATGGAGAGATGGAGAAGAGTGGAATCAGGTTTATGCTTATTTTGATAAAGCTTGGACAAAAGTTCTTGAGTGGTTGAGAGATAGTTATTGATATTTATTTACTAATTTTGTAGCACTATGCAAGAAAGATTAGAACTGATAGCCACTGAGGCAAAGAACGAATTGATACAAGATGCTGCTACACTCGAGGCATACAGAATCAAGTATCTAGGTACTAAGGGGATCATGAAAGAGGTGTTTGAAGATTTTAAACAAATACCGAATGAAGAAAAAAAATCAATGGGTCAGTTGATTAATTCTTTGAAAAACACACTTGAAACAATCTATCTAGAAAAAAAAGAAGAACTAGAGAATACTTCTACAGAACAATCAGATACTATAGATTATACAAAACCTGGAGCGCGAGTACCTCGTGGAGGAAGACATCCAATTCATATCATCAAAAATGAAATGATAGATATTTTTGCTCGTATTGGTTTTACTGTTGCAGAAGGTCCAGAGATAGAAGATGATTGGCACAATTTCACTGCGCTCAATACACCAGAAGATCATCCTGCTAGAGATATGCAAGATACATTTTATATCAAAGAAAATGTGATGCTTCGAACGCATACATCGCCAGTACAAATACGTGTGATGGAAACACAAACGCCACCCATACGCATCATCACTCCCGGTAGAGTTTATAGAAATGAGACTATATCAGCAAGAGCACATTGTACATTTCATCAAGTAGAAGGATTGTATATCAATGAAAATGTTTCGTTTGCTGACTTGAAGCAAACACTATTATATTTTGCTAAAGAAATGTTTGGACAGAATGTAGATATACGATTGCGTCCCTCTTATTTTCCTTTCACAGAGCCAAGTGCAGAGCTAGATATCAGTTGTTTTATCTGTGATAAAAAAGGCTGTGCGGTTTGCAAAGGAAGTGGCTGGGTAGAAATAGGAGGCTGTGGTATGGTAGACCCTGCTGTGCTAGAAAATTGTAAAATAGATACAGAAAAATATACAGGATTTGCTTTTGGTATGGGTATAGAGCGTATCACCATGCTCAAATACGGTATCAATGATTTACGTATTTTTTATGATAATGATATTCGTTTCTTAAAACAGTTTTCTTAAAAAAAACATAAATGCATGGAGCTCCAAATCGTACATCCTCATTATAGATGCAAAGAAAAAGAGCTCATAATGGCTTCCATTCAAGCATGGGAAAACTATATGCGACATGTAGTAAACTTCAAAAAATTTAGTCCATACTATAGCGAAGATAGAGCTATACATCAGTTAGCTATTATCAATGAAGTTCAAAAAAAATACTTTGATAGTAAAGAGAAAAATTCAATCGATTCTGAACAAATAAAACTACAGTGTATAGAAGTCAGTCGCAAATGGCAACTTCTCAAAAGATATATTCAAGGAGCTTATCCAAAAAAATATCATGCTTCTAAACTCGTCAATGCAGGTAAAGATTTTTATTTTACTGCGTATAGATTTAATTATGACGATATGAAAAGCCTTATAGAATCATCGACTAATTTTTTGAAAAACTATAAAGTGATTTTACAACTAGACGATAATATGCCTGCATCATTTTATGAAGAGTATATAGAAGCTACTTTATTGTTTAATACATTATATGACGAATATAAAGTAAATAAAGAGCAGAGTAAATCGGATAAATATGATAAAATAGATGCACTTAATAAAATCTATAAACCACTCATGGAGATGCTACATGACGCCAAAGCTATTTTCATAGATGATAAAAAATTATTGAACTTATTTAGCTTTTATCAATTGTATGAAGAAAATATAGTTAAAGATTAAACTTAATATTTTTATAGGTGTTTTTTAATATACTTATTTCTTTTTCTATATTCTCTAAGAATTTTTTGTGTGCATCGCTGTAAGGATTGATAGGACGATGTGCCTTCATTAAATTTATTTTCTCTACTTTTTCTATTATTATTTTACTTTTTTCGTCTATCATCAAATTCATTACTCCATTCCAGATATATTTTATAGCTACATCATTTGGATGATTCATATCTTCTTTGTAAAATCTATAATCTCTCAAATCGTCTAAAATGATTTCATATGCTGGAAAGTAGTAGCTGTTTTCATGTTCATTCATGAGTTTTTGTGTTGCTAATATTAAAGTAGATTTATTAATGGAATTTGCAAAATGGCCATCTTGTGCATACCTAATAGGACTAATACTAAAAATAAATTTGCACTTAGGATTGATTGATTTTAATTGATTTAGTGATTGATTGAGTTTATCAAAAATATCTTCGATACTTGCTTCTTTTTTAGTAAATTCTTTTGCAGGTAATTTATGGCAATTGTTTACTATGAGTTTATTTTTATTGTATTCAAAATAAGTGTTGGTGCCCAAAGTGATAAATAAAAAGTCTATTTGTTTTATTTTCTCCCTTGCTTCTTTTAGTTTGGAATTAAAATATAAAAGTGTTGTAAATTCATCTTCAAAGTAAAATTCTCTATGATGCAAAAGACTTACATGTCTTTCTTGATTTTCTGTCAAATCATCTATAGTAAATATTTTGTCTGATAATAAAATATCTAAACTTTGTGCAATAGAAAGAGGATTATAAGTGATTCCAAATGGATTGATAGTAATATCAAATTGGTTTTGTTTAAATAGTTTTCCAATATTTTGAGTAAAACATGAACCGAGCATCATCAGGCTATGTTCATGACTTATAGTATTCTTGCTTTTAGGATGATTTATTAAAGTTCTAAAATTATTTGACATGTTATTCGATATTATACTGTAAATTTGAGTAAATTTAATTCATATGAAAAACTTATTGTATTTTTTATTTGTAAGCATGGTTTTGAGTGCTTGTACATTCACATCAAAAACACATGAAGAAACTTCTGAGAAAGAACCAGCTAAAACAATACTCAAAGCTAGTATGCTAGATGATACTAAAGATTATAGTTGTGGTATGACTATGCAAGATGGAGGTATAGCTGATACTACTTTGTATAATGGTAAAGTATATGGATTTTGTGCTACAGGATGTAAAGAAGCATTTTTAAAAGATCCTGAAGCACTGCTTAAAAAATAAAAGCTACTAAATTTTCCCTAAATCTTTTTCATTTGCCCAGCCATTTTTACCAAATTGGTTTTGGAGTAGATACCAGTTGCCTATTTTGTCTTTTATTTCAAATTTAGACCCTGCAGGTATTTCATAATTATCACTTGCGCTTTCGCTAGGAGTGCTTTTTAGTAGCGAATTACTTTTTAGTATTATTACTTGATTGCTTTTTTCTGTCACATTATAATTGGTATATGCTATATAATTGATAAAAATTATAGCTATTTTATAAATTGCGATACTAGAGTATATTTTTTGCAGACTTATTTTTTTTCGTATATATAAAACAATAATAATGATTAGTATCACACTCATGAAGATGCAAGTTATTGCAATGGTGTTTCTACTTATTTTTTTAGCAAAAAATTCAACTACATTATTTGTTGTTTTTGTGTTTTCAAGTTTGTAGTCCGTTATTATTTTATTGAGTATCGCATCTATTTGTGTAGTTTCTGTTGTGTATTTTTTGGCGCGTTCGTAGTATAGCAATGCTTCTGGATATTTACCTAATTTTAAATAAGTATTTGCAGTATTCTCTAAAAGATTAGCGGAAATTATTTTGTTTTTTTCTAGTTGAGTGTATATAACTAGTGCGTTATTGTATTCTTTTTTTGAATAGAATTGGTTTGCTTTGTCAAATAATACTTCATTGCTTTCTGCATTTAGAGAAAGAGCAATAAAACAAATACAAAAAATTAAAATATATAATTTCATTTACTATTCTCGAGTTCGTTTATAATTTGTTTCAATTCATCGAGCATTTGATTTGTTTCGGCGCTATTGACAATCGGTGCGTATAAGTTTTTTTCATTATTCTCCATATGATGAATAATTTTATTTTCTAGTTCTATACTTATTTTATTTTGTTGCAGTACAGTTGATGTTTTAGATATAGAAGAAAAATCTTCTGTAGGAAATTTATGATTTAAAAAACTAATTAATATTGCATTGGCTTCTTTATATATATCCTTAGAATTTTCTTTTTGTTTTAAGTTTTCTATACTACTAATAATACTCGATTTATTCAATGGTTTTGGTGTGTTTATCGATTTTTTAACTAATTTGAATAATATAAAACCTAGCATCAAAAACAATGGACTCGATAAAGTGATGTAATAAATTTGAGAACTGATAATAGAATTTTTTGAAGAAACTATGTCACCTATATTTTTTTGATTAGTGATTTCTATGTCTATATTTTTTGTTGCTGTTTTATTTGCCTTAGTGTATGGAGTAGATTTTCCAGTGATAGTAAGAGGTAGGCTATCTCCATTTAAGGTTGCGTATTTATTTTCAGCAGTACTGAAATAAGTGAAATTTGCAGGAGCTATTTTATAGTCGCCAGGTTCATGTGGAGTGATAAGATATTCATAGCTTACTTCGTTTACAAAACCAGCCACAGAGTTTTCTTTTCTCACTGGGTCATATACTTCAAAACTTGGATCCATTATCAGTTCTGGAGCGCTGATATTTTTAAAGTTGCCATTACCAGTGATAGCTATTTTATAAGTAAATGGTTCATTGGTATTAGCTGTGTTTTTATTCAGCGTACAAGCGATTTTAAAATCACCTATAGCACTACAAAAATTTGTTGGGATAGGTTGTGGTAGTTCTTTTACTTCTATAGATATTTCATCAGATTTCACATAGATATCTTCAAAATCTTCACCAAAAAATTGTTCAATAAAATCGGAATTTTTCTTTTTTACTTCTACATTATATTCCACAGGTGCAATTTTATGTATGCCTGCTTTTTCTGCACTTAATAATACTTTTAGACTTGTTATGGCTAAGTAGGGTTTACCATTTATTATTTCATTTTGCCTTTCATTATCTACATTATCCTTTATTTCTATAATACTAAAATTATTAAAAGTATTATTGCTTAGAATTTTCCCATTTTTAAAAGGTAGATTGGAGTATATTTTATAGGTAAGCATTATTTCTTCTCCTATATAAACTGATTTTTTATTAGGGATTACTTTAATAAAAAAATTCTTGTTGTTTGAGCTAGTATTTGTTATAAGAGGTGAAGCATTGCTAGTAGTAGGAGTGTTTCCATTAGTCACATTGATGTCTATTTCTTGTGAAAATGCTTCATTTCCGTATTTTAATATTGCTTTTGCTTTTTCTATTTTACAGATACCTGTATGTTTTGGTTGTAAGTAGTATGACCAAGAATTTATTTGAGATATCTTGCTATTTATTATAGTTGTAGAGCTAGATATATTTGGTCCTCCCACTATATCGAAATCTCTAAATTTAGGCACTTCAATACTACTAACATTGAGCCCTTCAGATACAAAAGCTATTTCCAATGTTTGTCCCATAGGAAGTGAAGTAGTAGCTACTTGAGTATAAAACTGCTGGGCTATACTTATTTGAAGTATAGCTAAGTAAAAAAATAGTATTAGTATTATTCTTCGTTTCATACTACCAATCTTTTTCTATAGAAAACTGATTAAATGTTTTATTCGCTTCTTTCATTTTTTCATTTGCTTTCTGATCTTGACTATTTAGAGCTTCCAATATTTTTTTAGTTTGTTCTTTATTTAGTTTTTGGTTTTGAGGTTTTTGTTGTTCATTGTTTTTCTTCTCATCATTTTTCTTTTCTTCGTCTTTTTTATTTTTTTCTTTTTCTTCGTTTTTTTTGTCTTTATTATCTTGCTTATCGTCTTGTTTATTATCTTGGTTATCGTCCTTCTCGTTTTGCTGGTTTTGTTGATTTTGTTTTTGTTGCTCTTGTTCTTTTTTAAGTTTGCTTTGAGCATAGGCTAGATTATACTTGGTATCTATATCAGTAGGTACATTCCTTAGTGCGTTTTTGTATGCATCTATAGCTTTTTGCCATTCTTGTTTTTTTATATATGCATTTCCTATGTTGTGATAAGCACTAGCTTTTTCTACTTTGCTAGTCATGTGTTTAAGTGCCTCTGTATAATTATTTATAGATTCGTCCCATTTGTTTTGTACTTGAGATTTCACACCAAGATTGTACCATGCGGGGGCATAGTTTTTGTCTGCATCTATTGCTCTTCTGTATTCAATATCTGCATTATCATATTTTTTATATTTGAGCAAGCTATTTCCTTCTCTCACAGCTCTTATTTCTGGGCTAGTGTACAATAGACTTGCTATCCAATCTGAAATAAAAAAAAGTAAAATCACCAATATTCTCATCTTAGTTTTTTAGTTTATTAAAAAATGAATAATCATTTGGAATAATAAAATACAATATCAAAAATATAAAAGCGATAGATATACAAAGAATAAACTGATGATCATTTGATGCATAAGTTTTTTCTTCGTAGGCCTTTTTATCCATATTATTTATTTCATCTAGTAAGTTAGATACGGGGTCGCTCATATTTGATATAAAAAATGATACACCACCACCTTTAGAAGCTAGATTACTTATCATATTCTTATTGATAGCAGTCAACACTTTTTGTCCATTTCTATCTAATTTGAAATTTCCATTATCAAGTGGAATAGCAGTAGGAGTTTCTGTGCCTACCCCAATAGTGTGAACAATGATGCCACTAGCTCGAGCAGCAGCTATAGCTTCGTCATCTGCACCTTCATGGTCTTCGCCATCTGTGATGATGATTAAAACTTTATATTTTTTCTCCGCCTTATTAAATGCTTCTATAGAAAGTTTCACAGCATCAGCTATATTAGTGCCTTGCATGGGTGCAAGATTTGGATTAGCTCCATTTACATACATTTTAGCGGCATCTTTATCTATACTCAAGGGCATCTGTAAATATGCTTTGCCAGCAAAAAATATCAAGCCAAGTCTATTGTTGTCTTGTTGATTGATAATTTTTGACACTAGCATTTTTGCTCGAGTAAGCCTGTTTGGTGATACATCAGTAGCCAACATACTCGTAGATATATCCATTGCTACTACGATATCTATACCTTCATTCGTTACTTTTTTTTCACCGATACTTAATAATGGGTCTGCAATACCAATGATTAAAAATATAAAACTGAGTGTAATAAATACTAATTTAATTATTAGTAATGTATTATTTTGATTAGCGTTTTTAGTATGAAGTATTATGAAACTCTTTTTTCTCCATGTAATAAATTTGATAGCAATAAACACTATCGGTATCGAAACCAATAAACCTAATAAATATTCTATATGTGCAAAGTTCATCATTAGCTTATAGATTTTAGATAGGAGTATTGCAAAATAAAATATACTAATAACAATAAGATAGCTACTAAAGCAAATGGAGAAAAGAGTTCATTCTTTTTAGAAAATTGATCATCTAATATGATATTTTTTTCCATCAGGTCTATGTCTTTAAATATCTCTTCCATTTTGAAATTATCAGACGCATTATAGTATTTCCCATTAGTTTTTTTAGCAATATTTTTTAGCAACTCTTCATCAAATTCGCTTTTTACTGTATAAGTCTGACCAGTAAGTGGGTCATAGTTTTGCATTGTATAATCTTTCCTTCCTACAGCTATTGTATAAACTCGTATACTTTCATCAGATGCCAAATCTGCTGCTACACTTGGATCAAGAAATCCAGCATTATTTACTCCATCAGTAAGTAGTATGATTACTTTACTTTTTGATTTGCTTTCTTTCAATCTTGCTACAGCTGTGCCAAGCCCAAGACCTATTGCAGTTCCGTCCGATAGCACATTGAGTTGAAGTTTAGAGAGTTGCTCTAGCAGCGCATCATGGTCTGTAGTGATAGGACATTGAGTAAAAGCTTCTGCCTTGAACACTACTAAGCCAATTCTATCCTTCGGTCTTGATAGAATAAATTTTTCTGCTACTGATAGCGCGGCTACCAATCTGTTTGGAAATAAATCCTCTGCGCCCATAGAGCCAGAGATATCTAGTGATAGTACTATACTTATACCTTCGGTACTTCCTCGAGGTCTTGCTATACATGCAATAATAAAAATAGATGCAAGTATCGGTAGAAGTGGTAAATATTTTTTTAGCAATAATTTTTTTGTGTTATTATTTGCTTTGATACCCGAGAGGGTAGATACAGTGTATGGTCTAAAACTTTTCTTTTGTATAAACCAAAACCAAATAGACATGAGTATAGGTATGAGCATGAGATACCAAGCCCATTCGTTGTCAAATTGTATGTCTTTTAAATATTCTATCACTTGTTTTTTTCTACGGTATTTAAAACTAAAGGTTTAGTTTGTTTTACAAATAGGATGGAGTCATTCATTATTTTTTCACAAGAATCATTGTTTGGTTTCCATTTTGCAAATTTAACCAAGTCACTATGTTTCAAAATTTCCTCTAATAGATTTATTGAATCAGATTTAATAGATTTTTTCTTTTCTAAATTTTGAATGATTTCGTTGGTGGTACTCTCCATAGCTAATATCTCAAAACGCACTTCTAGATATCCCTTGAGTAAATCACTCAATTTTAAATGATGCTCTTTTGTTTTTAAACTAGATATATCTTCTTCTATCCAAAGTTTTTTGGTTTTTAATAATTCTAATTCTTTGAGTGTATATTCAAATATGTCTTCAGGAGTCAATACTATTTTTTGTGGTGTATTTTTTTGTCTTCTTCTCCACCAAATTATTGCGAATATAATAAGTGTTAGAAGTACTATACAGCCAATTATCAATGGGATAAACTCTTTTAGTTCAAAAGGAGGAAATATGACTGACTTGATAGGCTTTATATCTATCAATGTGTCAATAGCAACAGTAAGAATACATACCCCAAAAGAATTGGAGTACAATGTATCAATGCTATTCGTATTTGTTTTGTATAAAAATTGCATAGGTGCAAACTGATAATTGCCCGCATCAAATTGTGTAATAATATACTCTTGAGTTTTGTATTTTTGATTGAGTGTATCTATGATTTGTTCGTTGCTTTTTTCGATTACTTCAAAGCCATTTCCAAGACTGTCTTTTAGTATAGGGAAAAATACTTCGCCATTTTTATAGGTACTTTCTAGTTTTAATTTTAGATAATCTCCAATAAGTGCAGTGTCTTTATCAAAAGAAATATTTATGGAGTTTACTTGACCAAAAGATATAAATATAGAAGATAAAACAATAATAAGCACTATTGGTAATTTGATAATTATATTATTAGATGCAAACTTTTTCATGCTATTTTCTCTTACTTCTATCTTTAAAAATATTCATTAAAAGTTGTACATAAGAATCAGTAGTACTGATACTTTTGAATTCTACACCTATACTTGAAAACATTTTTTTAGTGCTTTCAATACGTTTTGTATATGCAGTATTATAATCTAGTACATTTTTTTTATCAGATGTATCTATCCAAATAGATTCAGCTGTTTCGCTGTCTATTACTTGCATGATATTTACATCTGGCAGTTTTATATCAAGTGGGTCGTATACATGCAGTCCTATTATATCATGTCTTTTGCTAGCTTGTTGCAAACTTTTTTTATAGTCAGTACTCATAAAATCACTCAATATAAATGCGATACTTCGTTTTTTATTGATATTATAAAAGTACTCCAATGCTTGGTTGATATTTGTACCTGAGCTTTTTGGTTGAATACTTAAAAGTTCTCTTATGATGACTAATACATGTGATTTTCCTTTTTTAAGTGGAATAAATTTTTCTATCTTATCACTAAAAAATAATACACCAACTTTATCATTATTTCTACTCGCAGAAAATGCAATGGTGCTTGCTAGCTCTACTATTAGTTCATGCTTTGTTTTGTTTCCCGAACCAAAATAAGCTGATTTACTAATGTCTATCAATAACATTACATTCAGTTCTCGTTCCTCTTCAAATACTTTTATAAAAGGGTTATTATAGCGTGCAGTTACATTCCAATCTATAGAACGCACGTCATCGCCATACTGATATTCGCGTACTTCACTAAAAGACATTCCTCTTCCTTTGAATGCACTATGGTATGAGCCAGAGAAAATTTGATTGCTAAGTCCTAAAGTTTTTATTTCTATTTGTCGTACTTTTTTTAGCAATTCATTTTGTGCATCAGAGATTTCGTCGTTATTAGATTTACTAATTGATTTTTGTGCATTCATATTTCTTCTATACAAATAGACCGCAATTGCTATCAGTACAAAAAGTGTAATTAATATGATGATAATGATTTTCAATTTCTAATACCCAATTTTCAATTTCTAAATTCCAATTACTAATGTCTAACGTCTAATATCTAGCGTCTAATATCTATTGTCTCTTTTAAGGTACCTCTACAGCGCCTATTATATCACTGATGATTTTGTCTGTAGAAATATTTTCTGCCTCTGCTTCATAGCTAATTCCTATTCTGTGACGCATCACATCATATGCTATTGCTTTTACATCTTCAGGTATTACATAAGCTCTTTTTTTGATATATGCATATGCTTTAGCCGCAAGTGCTAAATTAATACTTGCTCTAGGCGATGCCCCATACTGAATATACGCTCCGAGTTTGCTCAGTTTGTATGCTGCAGGATTTCTAGTGGCAAAAACGATATCTATGATGTATTGTTCTATTTTTTCATCCATATAAATATTTCTAACAGTATTTCTTGCTTCTAGTATTTGAGCAGTAGTAGCTATAGTTTGAAGTTTATTTACAGTATTGGAAATATTATTTCTGATGATCATTCTTTCTTCTTCTTTGCTTGGATAAGTAATCACTAGCTTGAGCATAAATCTATCGAGTTGAGCCTCTGGCAATGGATAAGTACCTTCTTGCTCAATAGGGTTTTGAGTAGCCATTACTAAAAATGGTTCTTCTAAATGATAAGTTTCACTTCCAATAGTTACTTGCTTTTCCTGCATAGCTTCCAATAAGGCACTTTGTACTTTTGCAGGAGCACGATTGATTTCATCTGCTAATATAAAATTTGCAAAAATGGGTCCTTTGCGAATACTAAATTGATTTTCTTTTTGATTGAAAATAACCGTACCAGTAATATCTGCTGGTAATAAATCTGGGGTAAATTGTATTCTGCTATACTTTGCGTGAATGGTACTAGCGAGCGATTTTAGTGCGAGTGTTTTTGCTAAACCCGGAACACCTTCTAGTAAAACATGTCCATTTGAAAGTAATGCTACAATCAAACGTTCTATCATGTATTTCTGACCAATCACCGCTTTGCTCAGTTCAAGTTGTATCATATCCAAAAACGCAGCTTCGTTTTGGATTTTTTCACTCAATTCTTTAATATCTATTGATGTAGATTCATTCATATTTACTAAAATATTTTATAAAGCAAAGTTAAATAAGTATAGCTTTATTTTGCTTATTAAATATTGTTAAGAGATAGCTATAAAAAAAATGCTCACGCATTTGCGTGAGCATTTTATAATGTATTTTATAAAAAAAGAATTATTGTTTTTCAAATAATCTAGGAGCCGTTCCAAAACCTGAAGCATTTATAGCGTATACATAATTCGTATCTGGGCTTAGTGTTAGTTCTTCATCTACATAATTTCCTGTAAAGCCACCATCAGTACTATATTGAACTGGTATATCTATTGTTAAATCACTTTTTACCATCATATATATACTACCAAGTGCTGTTACACCACCATTTAAATTATCCGTTTTAAATAATCCTCTGGATACTTTAATAAGATTAGCTGTACCACCTCTAGCTGCGCAAAGATATTCGCCAGAAATATCAAAAGCATCTGGAACATCAGTTACTGCTACTGGCCTAGTTATAGTAGTTTCATAGCCATTTGCATTTGCTGCAGTAAATGTAACGAAATACAATCCTTCAGTGCTCAAGTCTATACCTGATACGTCACCCTCTACATCAGATACTGCTCCAGTAATATCATCTGTAAGTGTAGCACCTGCATCTGTATATGTACCTCCAACGTTTACAGTTACTGCCTCATCACCTTTAAGTATAAGACCAGGGTATGTTACTTTTACTACTTTAGATGGAGCTTGATTTTCTATTTTTTTGCAAGCACCTATTCCTAGAATAAGTGTTGCCATTATTGTATATAATACTATTTTTTTCATTTATATATTTATTTTAACATGATTAATTAACATCCCACCAAAGTTTCGTACTTACTACATTGCCACTTGGTACATTAGGATTGGTAGTCACCTCTGCATCTGGCCACATAAATCTACGAGGGAATTGGCCTGCTGGAAGTACTGTAGTTTTTGAGGTTTCAAAAAAATCTGGATAGTCTGTTCTTCTATATTCAGTCCAAGCTTCAAAGTTTTGTGAGCCATTCATTGCTATCCATTTTTGAGTAATAATTCTTTTTACTTTATCTTCTGTGCCCCCCGCAAGAGTATAATCAACCATAGAGTGAGTGAGATAGGTACTAAGATCAGATGCAATAGCAGCAGATGAAGTAGCATAATGTGCCCAAGAGAGTTCTACAGCATACTCATATTCAGCTTGACCGTCTCCACTTCCATATCCTCTAGCATTTGCTTCAGCTTGTAAGAATAAACTTTCCCACGATGACATTAGTATCACAGGTGCTACAGCACCAATTATTTGTTCATTTATAAATGAGAAATTTCCATTACTTTGTGGAGCTGGTAATAATCTACCTTCTCCTTGTACTACTCCAGTAAAAATACCAGCATTATCATTTGGATAATAATAATCTTCTATTCTAGGATCTGGTATTGAATCCATCAAATTGATAGATGTAGCACTAGCTAAAATATTATAGTCTACACCTAGTGCACTTACAGTAGTATATAATGGATTTTGATTTAGTTTTTGGTCTGTATAGGATACTATAGCACTTTCGCCATCATCAAGAAAAGTGGCTGTAGCCATTAAATTTGTTATTTTTGAAGATATTGCAGGATTTTTGTATACTTGTCTTAGGTATAATTTTAATTTTAAAGTATTTGCAAACTTTAACCATAAATCCATATCTCCAGCATAGATGATATCATCTGCACCCGGAGTTACTCCTGCTGGATCTATCAATGCGATACCTTCGTCTATAAGTTTATCTATTCCTTTATAAATGTCTTCTTGGCTATCATATTTGGGAGTAAGATTACTTGAGCCTAAAAGAGATTCTGAAAATGGTGCATCTCCCCATGCATCAGTGATCACTTGGTAGGTATACGCTTGCATAAATCTTGCTACGGCAGCATAGTTATTTTTCTTTTCTACTAGTGATTGTTTATGTACAAAATTTAAATCATTTAATACTCCAGAATATAATTGTGTCCAAGGTCTATCTGCATCTGATGTTTTATATAGATATGCATCTTCATCTTTATATTGACTAGCATTAGGTCCTTGTGCCCAATACTGTGCCCAGATGCCACTTACTATATGCATTTGATTGCCCATAGTATAGCCTAGATATGCTTGAGCGCTAGGAAGTGCAAATTTTATATCCACATTTTCTGGATTATTTGGATTAGTATTTACATCCAAAAAATCTTTTTTACATCCAGAACCAATAATAGCAAGAACTATTAATGCTATAATTGAATTTGTATAATTTTTATATTTATTCATTGTTTCTATTTTTACTTATTGATTAAAAATCAGCTTTGATACTAAAGCCCATATTTCTTAATGATGGAGTAGTTCCATATTCAAATCCTTGCGCATTACCATTACCATAGCTACTAGTTTCAGGGTCTACATAAGTATTAGCTTTTGGAGTCCATAGTGCTAAATTATTTCCAAATATACTTATTTGAAGACCAGTAATTGATTTTGTGTTTTTAAACCATTTCATTGGCAATTGATAAGATAAAGATGCCTCTCTTAGTTTTACAAAACTTCCACTTATAAGATTTGTACTTGCATCTGCTTGATCAGTCCAATAATCTTGTGAGCTGTATGTTACACTTGTATTTGCTTCGTATACTCCTGGTGCAGTTTCTATCACGCTATTAGGCATTATTGCATCTTCTCTATCATTTAAAAGTGTATTTGGCGAAGTGCCTACAAATTCTTGTAAATCTTTAGTTCTACAATAGAGTAATCCTCCTTGACGGGTATCAAATAATATATTGAATGATAGTCCTTTGTATGAAAGTTTAGTACCCCAACTTGCCAAGAATTTAGGTTGAAAAGAACCTAATATTTCTGGTTTATCATTAAGTACAGGCAACCCTGTTTCAGCACTTACTACTACGTTTCCATTAGGATCTTTTTTAGTAGTTTGAGAATAAAATGACCCATATTCTTCACCTACTTTAGCAACTATACTCATATTGCTAAATCCACCTAAAACGATTTGATCTACACCATCGTTCAAGCTTACTACTTTATTATTGTTTTTAGTATATGTGCCATACACTTCCCATTTAAAACTATTTTTCAAACTTACTGGAATGATTTTAGCAGCTATTTCTATACCTTTATTAGTTACTACACCACCATTAATTATTTGACTAGCTAAACCTGAACTTGGTGCTACAGATACTGGAAATATTTGGTCTTTGTTTTTTGCTTGATAATATGATACATCAAACCATATTCTATCTTTCCACAATGATGCTTCAAGTCCAACTTCCCATGATGATGTTCTTTCTGGTTTTAGGTTTGGATTTCCACCTACATTGCTTATGGTGTATGCGGGTACTAAGTCTGTTCCACCTGCACCTGGAAATGGTTGAGTGACAGTAGAGTTTGCAAATCCATCACCTACTTCAGCAGGTACAAAAACATTGGTAAGTTGGTAAGGATTTGCGTCAGTACCTACACTAGCCCAACTAGCTCTTAGTTTACCAAATGATAATATCTTGCCATTATTTTCTTTGATTAATTCACTAAATACCCAAGCTCCATTTACACTCGGATAAAAATAAGATCTATTTGATTTTGGTAATGTAGATGACCAGTCATTTCTTGCAGTTACACCTAAGAAAATCATATTTTTCCAGCTAAGATCTATACTAGAATATACCCCTACCATTCTTCTCAAAGAAGTTCTGTTCTCTACAATTGGTCTGCCTTCAGAATTTTTTAAATTATAAAAATCAGGAATTATTAGTCCATTTGTAGATGCGTATGTATTTTTAATACTTCTTTGATTAATATTATTCCCTAGTAAAAATTTAATACCTATATCATGTTTAAATTTATGGTCAATATGTGCTATGAAATCAGTATTTAATTCATTGGTTCTATAGATATCTTCAGAATACAATCCATCAAAGTGTTGACCATCATTTTGCCCACCATCGGTTACAGCAAATCTTTTCATTCTCTCATATCGTGCATCTGTAGCATAATCATTACCTAGCCTAGCAGTAAATCCAAGCCATTTATTAGCTTGATATTCTAGTCCTAGAGTTGTTAAAAATCTATCTACTGTATTGTCATTTTTTTGATTGTTTAATACATAATATGGATTTTGAGTATAGGCTCCATAATAGGTTTCTAAACTATTAAATGGATCATTTAAATCTCTAAGTTCTTGGATGGGAATATCCCGTGGAGTTTGAATGATTTGATCATATACAGAATAAGTACCTTGACCTTGATTAATTAAATCACCTTTAGTTCTTATATAATTAAACGAAGCAGTAGTACTCAATTTTTCACTAAATTCATGTCCTACATTAAGTTTTATAGAATTTCTTCCATAAGCTGTAGTAGGTATCACTCCTTTATTAGTAAGATTATTATAAGATAAATAATAATTGGTTTTTTCAGTACCTCCTTGAATAGATATATTATTATTTAAAGTGATTCCGGTATTAAAAAACGAACGTACATTATTTGGAAGTGCTTCATATGTTTTTACTTTTTGTATTACATTTCCACTATCATCTAATATTTGTTGTCCCCAAGGTCTAGTTGTACCATCAAATTTTGGTCCCCAGCTCCAGTTTTCTCTAGTATCAGGTGCACCACCACCACCTTGTCCAAATTCGTTTTGGAATTCTGGGAATCTTAGTACATTTTGAAAAGAAGTGCTAGAATTGATACTCACTTTAAATTTTCTACCAGCTTTCGCATCAGATTTACCACTTTTAGTTGTGATGATAACTGCACCATTTGCAGCTCTTGATCCATAAAGTGCTGTAGCTGCAGGACCTTTTAGTACAGTTATAGAAGCGATATCTTGAGGATTTATATCATTTCCTCTATTGCCATAATCTATAGATTTATTGAGTACATCTGATTTACCATTAAAATCGTCACCTACACCAAACGCATTATTATTAGTTGGCACTCCATCTACAATTATTAGTGCTTGTTGGTTTCCTAGAATGGAATTTCCACCTCTCATTACTATTCTAGTAGAAGAACCAGGAGAACCTTGACCACTAGAAATATTAACACCAGCAACTTTACCTTGCAATTCATTCAACGCACTTCTGTCACTTGTTCTATTTAAGTCATCATCTTTAATAGTAGTGGTAGAATATCCTAATGAGCGTGCTTCTCTTTTGATACCAACTGCAGTTACTACCACATCTTTCAACATGGTTTCGTTGCTACTTAGTGCCACATCAATAACAGTACTTGTTCCTATTATTTGTGTGGAGCTAGTCATGCCTATCATAGAAAATACCAGATTCTTGGCATTTGCTGGAGCATTTATGGAATATTTTCCATTAATATCTGTGGTAGTGCCTATAGTAGTGCCTTCTACCATTACGAGTACTCCTAGGAGTGCCTCTTTTGTTTTTGCATCTGATACGGTTCCAGTGATTGTTTTTTGTCCAAAAACAAAACTCACTAAAAACATACTCATCAACATTAAGTAAATGTGTCTTTTCGTCATACTTAAAAATTTTGGTTTAGTAATAAATGTTAAAACTAGTTAAAATTATGTTAAAAAAAAGTCGATCTAAATAAATGTATTAACAATTTATTGTGCGTATTTTTACGTTTAAATATCTATTATGAAATCTACACAAGAATTAGAACAAATAGCATCACAAATAAGAAGAGATATATTACGTATGGTGCATGCAGTAAATTCAGGTCATCCAGGCGGTTCTATGGGTTGTACAGATTTTTTTACTGCATTATATTTCAATATTATGAAATATGAAACTAAGTTTAATATGAATGCTAAGAATGAAGATGTTTTTATTCTATCAAATGGACATATTAGTCCAGTATTTTATAGTACTATGGCTAGAGCAGGAATTTTTGATGTGAAAGAATTAAGCACATTTAGAAAACTAAATTCTAGATTGCAAGGTCATCCAGCTACTCACGAGCACCTTCCTGGTATTCGAATAGCTTCAGGTTCATTAGGGCAAGGTATGTCAGTAGCATGTGGGGTAGCATTGGGCAAAAAAATGGATAAAGACAATAATCTAGTATATACACTTCATGGTGATGGAGAGCTACAGGAAGGTCAAAACTGGGAAGCTATTATGTTTGCAGCTCATAATAAAATTGATAATTTAATTTCTACTATAGATTATAATAATGCCCAAATAGATGGTCCACTAGATAAGGTGCTCAATCTATTTGATATTGAAGCAAAATTTATTTCATTTGGTTGGGCTACATTAAAAATGAATGGAAATAATATGCAAGAAGTTGTGGATACTCTAGAAAAAGCAAAGTCTATGACTGGAAAAGGGAAACCAATTGCTATCATTATGAAAACTAATATGGGGCAAGGAGTAGATTTTATGCAAGGAGGACATAAATGGCATGGAGTAGCACCTAATGACGAGCAACTTGCAAATGCACTTGGTCAGTTAGAGGAAACTCTAGGCGACTACTAATAAAATACATTTCTATACAATAATCTTTCTGCTTTTCTCGTTTAAATAAATACAGTATTTTGCTTGTATTTGTCAAATATTATTTTTATATTGTATTTGAAAACAAACAAAACGTTCTTTTTTTCATACTATAAAGCCAATAATCATGAAAAAGAATTTATTTATCTTTTTCTATTGCTTACTTTTTGTAAGTATAGAAAAATCTTTAGCTCAAAAACATGAGTTAGGAGTAGCTATAGGAGCATCCAATTTTTTAGGAGATTTGGGAGGAGCCAATGATATAGGAACCCCATTTATTAAAGATGTAGAAATAAAAGCATTTAGACCTGCAGCCTCGGTCTTTTATCAATACAATTTCAAAAAAATAGTTTCAATAAATATCAGTCTTTCTGCTACAGAAGTAACAGGTAATGATAAGTGGGTAGACAATACCTATGGTACAAGATATTGGGCGAGAAGCTATCGAAATCTAAATTTTAAGTCTCCAATTATAGAGCTTACAGCTATGGTACACTTAGATTTATTGAGGTATAAAAACACTTATAAAACACATAGTTATTTCACGCCATTTGTTGGTGCAGGAGTTGGTATTTTTTATATGAATCCAAAGGCATTTTATAATGGAGCATGGGTAGCTTTACAGCCTCTGGGTACAGAAGGTCAAGGACTTCCGGGTCATAGAAAAAAGTATAGTCTTATACAACCAAATTTCCCTATCTCATTAGGGGTAAAATATCAATATAATAAACATTGGAAATTTACATTAGAATGCCTCCATCATTTTACGCTTACTGACTATTTAGATGATGTAAGTACAAACTATATAGATCCTACAGAGCTTTATGCAAATTACACGTCAGATAAAGCAGCGTTGACTTATGCATTAGGTAGGAGATCGATAGAGCTAGATAATGATAACACCTATGGAATCACTACTAGTCCAGGGCAACAAAGAGGTGATCCAAAAGATAAAGACAGCTATTTTATGTTGCTTTTTAAAGTGTCATATTTGTTTGGAACAAAAAGATATGACTACAATTGTTTTAAGAAATAAATAAAATTTATAGAAATGACCTATGATTTAAAGAAAAATATATATCTTAGTATGTTAAATAGATGTTTATGAAGAAAAGTTTATTAATTGTTACTATTTTAAGTATTATTCTGATTTCTAATTTGAATGCCCAAGATATTCATTTTAGTCAGTACTACATGTCTCCTCTTACCTTGAATCCTGCACTCACGGCTAGTTTTAATGGTAAATATAGAGTAGCTGCAAACTATAGAAATCAATGGTGGAAAATCACTAATAATTTTGGCACTCCTACTTTTCATACATACAGTGGATCATTTGATATGATTATTCCTACAAACTCTTGGGATAATAGTAAAATAGGAATAGGTTTGACAGTGTATGGAGATAGGGCAGGTAATGGAGCCTTGACCACACAAAGTGCATTAGTATCTTTGGCATACCATAGGTCAGTAGATAGATTTGGTAGACATGTTATGTCTGTGGGATTGCAAGGAGGAGTGGCTACTAAGCGTGTTTTTATAAATGATTTAGTATTTGAATCACAGCTTCAAGATTTAGGATTCAATACAGATTTACCAAATGGAGAAATAGGAACTGCGGGGAAACCTGTGATTTATCCAGATGTAAATGCAGGGGTGATGTGGCGCAGTAGTTATGATAGATTTAAATATAGTATTGGATTTAGTATGTATCATATTAATAGACCTCGAGAATCATTATTAGGCAATAGAGATTATAGACTCGATAGAAGATATGTAGTACATGCAAATGCTGAAATTAATCTATCTGATTATTTCGTAGTGGTTCCTTCGTTTTTATTTATGTATCAAGCAGCAGCTCAAGAATATGTAGGTGGTGCAGGTATAAAATATATTGTCAATGATGATACAAAATTACTAGTAGGTGCTTATTATAGATATAAAGATGCTGTGATACCAACAATAGGATTGAAATGGAAAGGACTTACTGCTGGAGTGAGTTATGATGTAAATACCTCTGGATTGAAAATAGCAACAAGAACTCAAGGTTCCTTAGAAATATCTGCAATCTATGTGTTTGGAGAAGACGACAGAAGAAGAGCAGATGAAAACTATTGTCCTGATTTTTAATATTTCATAAATAAAGCCAAAACAAATGAAACATTTTTATACTTTTTTCCTTTTTTTTCTTTTTTTTTCAAATGCATATTCTCAACCATGCCTTATTTATAGTTCTACAGATACATCTTATTGTAGGTGTTCGGGTACTGAGTGTTCACAGATTAAATCTACTGTTTCTGGGTTGAGTTTTAATCAAACTACAAGTTATTCAGTTTACAGTATCCCATATGTTGCCACTTATCCTTGTGAAGGTCCAGGAACTAGAATTGACTTAAGTATTGATGATGTTCATTCAGCTGTTTTCCCCATAGGATTTAATTTCTGTTATTTTGGCAATACATATAATCAATGTGTAATATCTGCAAACGGTTATCTTACTTTTAATACAGCTTTAGCAACTACTTTTTCACCATGGTCATATACAGGAGGAATACCTCGTACAACTCCAGCCCAAGTATTAAATTCAATAATGTTTCCATGGCAAGATACAGATCCAGGTGTAGCAGGTGGTATTAGTGTTCAAACAATCGGTATTGCACCCTTCAGACAATTCGTTGTAAGATTTCTCAATGTAGGTATGTTTAGTTGTACTACTTTACGATTTACAGGTAGATGTATTTTATACGAAACAACAAATAATATTGAGATGTTTATTACAAGTAAAACCACATGTCCGGGATGGAATGGAGGTATTGCTACTCAGGGCATTCAGAATGCAACAGGTACGGTAGCATTTACTGTACCAGGAAGAAATGGTACCTCATGGACTGCAGTTAATGACGCTTGGCGTTTTCAGCCTAATGGACCAGCACTTTCACAAAGTATCAATTGGTATCAAATGCCATCGCGAACATATATTGGTTCTGGAGATTCAATAATGGTTTGTCCTAATGTTACAACAAATTATTTATCAGAATTTTACGTAGATCCTATATGCACCACACCAGGAGCTAGAATTTTTGCATATGATACAAGTACTGTTACTATTTTGCCTAGTATATCAAATCCTATTATAAATGATACCTTGAAATGCCAAAATAACTATACATTATCTTTAGATCCAGGGTTGTCAACTTCTGGTTGTTATTCATGGAATACTGGAGCTACATCAAGAACTATAACAGTCACCTCTCCAGGCAATTATTTTGTATCACGGCGAATTAACTCTACTTCCTGTGACACTACTTATTTTAATATTGCATACATAGAACCTATGAATGTAAGTATAGATAGTTCATCATTAAATTTAAGGTGCTATACTGATTCTGGTGGTTTTATTAGATATAAAATACTTTTTGGCAAACCACCTTACATTGTTAATGTAAATTCTATATTTACAACGTCTTCTGACTCTTTAACAAGTGTTTTTTTGACATCTGATACTTCATACATACAAATTACTGATCAAAGTGGTTGTCAATTTTTTGATACTATTTTTATAAATAGGCCATCCCAAATAATAGTAGATTCTATTATAGCTGATAGTGTTCTATGTTTTTCGGGAAACACTGGAAGTGCCAGAGTTTTTGTATCTGGTGGTACACCTTCTTCATTAGGCTATACTTATATTTGGTCAAATGGCTCTAATGTGTTTGATGCAACAAATTTATTATCTCAAACTTATACTGTTACAGTTGCTGATAGTAATTTATGTTTTATTGCCGATTCTATATTTATTCCACAACCTTCTCCATTCGTTATTGACTCATTCCAAGTTGATAGTGTTCTTTGTTTTGCTGGAAATACAGGTAGTGCAAGAGTATTTGCGTCTGGTGGCTCACCTTCATCATTAGGTTATACATATAGTTGGTCAAATGGTTCTACTCTATATAATACTACAAATTTATCATCTCAAAATTATATAGTTACAGTTACCGATAGTAATTTATGTTCAATAGTTGATTCAATTTTTATTCCCCAGCCGAATATCCTCAGTTTAAATATATCGGGTATAATACCTATTAAGTGTATAAATGGTAATGATGGAGGAGTAATATTAGGGGGTATCGGAGGAAGTCCAACTTATGAATATAGTATAGATGGTGTTTCATATTCACCTACTACTGTTTTGTCAGGTTTTAGTCTAGGTAGCCAAATAATAAGAATACGTGATGCAAATGGTTGTCTTGATGATTCTACAATAGTTTTTACAAATCCATTGAGAATTTTACCTACAGTCAATTCAATAAGAAATGAATCTTGTATTGGTGCAAATGATGGATATGTGGTTATATCACCTACAAATGGAAGTCCTGGATATCGATATTCAAAAGATAATATACTTTATCAAGTGTCTAATCAGTTAAATGCATATGCACAAGGAACTTATACTGCATATGTAAAAGATACTAATAATTGTATAGATTCAGTAGTGTTTACTATTGGTAGAGTTGCACCATTGGTTTTAACTCTAGATAGTTCTAATGTTACATGTAATAGAGGTAGTGATGGACAAGTCCAAGCTACTATATCAGGAGGAACTCCCACATATAGATATTCATTAAATGGTGCTCCATTTGTATTTTCAAATATTTTCACTTCTCTTTCTCAAGGTTTATATAGAGTAGAAATAAGAGATACAAATAATTGTATTATTAGAGATAGTATTATAGTAAATCAACCGTTGAGAATTGCACCTACAGTTCGTACTTATAATGTAAGTTGTTTCAACTACAATAATGGCAGTGTAAGAATAATTCCAACAAATGGATTTGGACCCTATTCATTCGCAGTTGATTCTTTAGTTTTTGATGTAAATGATTCTATCATAGGGATTAGTCCAGGTACTCATATGGCATATGTAAGAGATAGATTCTTATGCATAGATTCTATCAGTTTTAATATTACTCAGCCATCTGGAGTAGTAATTACACCTACCATGGTTAGAAATGTAAGTTGTTTTGGTGGTAATAATGGAATGATTAGAATCAATGTCACTAGTGGTACTTCCCCTTATACATATCTTTGGTCTTCAGGCTCAATACATGACTCAGCATCTGTTCTTATTGCGGGAATATATTTTGTTACTGTTACAGATGTCAATGGATGTGCTTTATCAGATACGTTTGTTATTACTCAACCTACAGTCTTGTCTGGTACTATGAGTAGAGTAAATATTTTATGTTATGGTGCTAATACAGGAACAGCCACTATTACTCCATCAGGAGGAACTATACCTTATGCTTATTTATGGAATGATACATTAGCCCAAACTACAGCCACAGCTACAAATTTAGTAGCACGAGCTTATACTGTTACCCTTTCAGATGCATTAGGATGTAGATTTGTAGATAGTATTACTTTAACTCAACCAGACTCAATAATCCTCAGCCGAACCTTTCGCAACATACGATGTTTCTCAGGCAATGATGGGCAGATAGTGGGAAGTGCAGTAGGTGGAGTAGGACCATATGAGTACAATATAGGCGGTGCATGGCAATCATCAGGAACATTCAATAGTTTAGTAGCAGGTACTTATACTCTTACAGTAAGAGACTTTAATGGATGTACTGCAAATACAAGTATTACTCTTACACAGCCACTCCGTATCATACCTACCATACTAGTAAATACACCACCACTTTGTAATGGAGGAAGCGATGGAAGTTTGCAAGTAGGTACTACCAATGGTACAGCACCATTCCAATATTCATTAAACAATATTAGCTATCAAGTAAGCAATACATTATCAGGATTGAGTACAGGCAACTATAGAGCTTATGTACAAGATTCATTGGGTTGTATAGATTCTATTAATTTTACTATTACAGAACCATCAGTAATAGAGATAGATGTAGTGCCAACACAAAACAAATGTAATAATGATGCTACAGGAGCCATTACCCTATCACCTAGAGGAGGAAGAACACCATACGAATATTCTATAGATGGAGGCACAAGCTTTGTGGGTACCAATACATTTGCAGGGTTAGTAGCAGGAGTATACAATATAGTAGTGAGAGATAGAAACAACTGTACGGCATCAGCAACTACCACTCTCAATAATCCAACATTATTTACAATAGATGCAAGTGGAGTAGATGTACAATGCTGGGATAGTGACAATGGTAAAATAAATATACTACCAAATGGTGGAACAACACCATACGAAAGTTATGGTATCTCACAAAACAATGTAATATTTAGCACTTCCAATGTTCCAGAATTTGCAAATTTATCAGCAGGTTTTTATTATGTAGAAGGCTTTGATGCTAATGGATGTAGAGCTACAGATACTACAAGTATAGACAGACCACCAGTAGATACCTTTGCATTTGATATAGATAGTACAAGTTGCTATGGAGCACAATATCTAGATGGAAGTATCATAGTAAGCGCACTAGCCAATCCACCATATACATGGACTATAGATGGAGGAGCCAGTCAAAACTTTGGAATCTTCTACGGACTTGGAGCAGGCTATCATTTAATCATAGCAACGAATGCCAATGGATGTATCGATTCATTGATACAGTTTGTACCATTCCCACCACCGGTGATAGTAGATGTAGTGCCAGATACCGTATATCTAGAGTTAGGCGCATCACAGCAAATAAATGTAAACGTACAAAATGCAATCAATCCAACCTATGTATGGAATACGCTTCAAGGTCTGTCATGCAATGATTGTCCAAACCCAATAGTAAGTCCATACAATGATATGATCTATACAATACGAGTATATGACCACTCCCACCCACTCAATAGTAGTGAGTGCTATGGAGAAGCAACACTCTATGTAATGGTAGAAGAACATATCAAATCGTATGTGCCTAATGCTTTCACACCGGGCAATACAGATGGAATCAATGATAAATTGATGGTATACGGAGAAGGTATCAAGAAATTACATTTTACAGTATATGATAGATGGGGAGAGTTGTTGTTTGAGAGCAATAGACAAGATATCGGCTGGGATGGAAGCTACAAAGGCAAGATACTAGGACCAGGAGTATATATCTATTATGTAGAAGCAGAATACTTAGATAGTAAGAAAGAATATTATCAAGGTAGTGTGACGCTTTTGAAATAGTTTAATAAGTATCAATCTAGATATTAGACACTAGATTCTAAATGTTAGACAAATAGTAAAAAAGAATATTTTTAAGGCTAATGATTTTTGCGGAGCAAAAATCATTAGCCTTTTTTATACTAATTAAAATCTAATAAAATTGGAACATGATCACTTAGGATTAGCCATTTTTTTGAATCTCCAATTTCAAATTGGTTTATATTATTGATAATAGATTTTGAGCCAAATATATAATCAATATGATAGGGTCTATTTATTTTTTTATGAAAATAAAAAGTAGCATGGTGCTCACTGCCTTGTTCAACTTTATTGTAACTATGATAAAGGCTATCTATTTCAATATCTTTTAATTCTTTTATGACGTCAGAATGGTTCCACCATCTATTCCATTCATCCCATTTTGTGTTACTATTAAAATCGCCAGCAATAATGATATTACTAAACAAATGTTTGTTTAATTGAAGATATTTCCAAAATTGACCGATATATCCAAAGTTAGGTGAATTATTTTTATGTGTCCATACACCTAAAAGATTAATATTGTTATTAATTCTACAAGGCAAAAAGTGTTTTACTGAATTATTATTATATGTATAATCCCAATCTAATTTTTCAATTAGGTGTTTTTTTGATGCGAAAATACCTAAGCCTTTGTTCTTAGAATCACCAATCCATAAATAATTTGAAGCCCAATTTTTATAGTTGTCATCAATAGAAAATTCTGGGTTTTCACATTCTTGTATTATATAAATATCAGCATTATAATCTAAAAGATTAGTGAATTTTTTTCTTAATGCACCATTGCAATTCCATGTGATAATCTTCATGTTTAGATTATTTAAAACCCAAACAAACCAGTTTTCTTTCTTCTTGAGGTAGTACTTTTAAAACCTAGTACGCCAAGTAATCCTCTTGTTACTTCTTTTACTACTATCTGTGTTACTTTGCTTTCTGCTACTTTTTGAAATGTAGATTTCTCTGCTTTACCACCTATAGCTTTCTTTTCTTCCTTTTCTTCTTCTACAGCTGCTTTTTCTTCTTCTGCTTGTGCGCTTGCTTCTTGTAGTTTTGCATTGAGCATTTCAAAAGCAGATTCTCTATCTAATTCTTCATTGTACTTTTTCACAAGTGCAGATGCATTTACATTGGCACTTAGTTCATCATTTGTGATCACATCCATACGGGTACGTGGTGCTATCATCATAGTGTGAGCTAGTGGAGTTGGTATGCCTTTTTCGCTGAGTACTGTTACTAGTGCTTCACCAATACCAAGATTGGTAAGTAGTTCGTCAGCTTTATAAAAATCGGTTACTGGATAATTTTCTGATGTTTTTTTAATAGCATCTCTATCTTTAGGCGTAAATGCTCTCAATGCATGTTGTATTTTCATACCTAGTTGACTAAGTACAGCATCAGGAACGTCTGTTGGTGTTTGTGTACAGAAAAATATCCCTACTCCTTTTGAACGAATCAATTTTATAATAGTTTCTATTTGGTCTGAAAGCGCTTTAGATGCTTCATCAAAAATTAAATGTGCTTCATCTATAAATATTACTAATTCAGGATTTTCTTTATCACCACGCTCAGGAAATTTTTCATATACCTCTGCAAGTAAACAAAGCATGAAGGTAGAAAATAATTTTGGTTTGCTTTGAATATCTGAAAGTCTCAAAATATTGATAATACCTCTGCCGTTTTCATCGAGTCTCACTAAATCTTCTACATCAAAACTTTTTTCACCAAAAAACATTTCTGCACCTTGTTCTTCTATTTCTAGAAGTTTGCGCATCACAGCACCTACACTAGATGTACTCACTAATCCATAAGCATCTTCTACTTCTTTTTTTGCTTCGTTAGAAATATATTGTAGTGTTTTTCTAAAATCTTTAATATCTAAAAGGGGTAATCCTTTATCATCGCAATATTTAAAAACCATAGAGACTAAGCCTGCTTGTGTATCGTTAAGCTCCAATATTTTTGATAATAAAACTGGACCAAACTCAGAAATAGTAGCACGCATTCGTACTCCTTTTTCTTTACTAATACTTAAAAATTCAGTTGTGAATTGGGTAGGAGTCCAATCAATACCTGTCTTTGAAGCACGTTCTTGAATTTTTGGATTGTCTGTTCCTTTTTGTGAAATTCCGCTCAAATCTCCTTTGATATCCATCATCAATGTGCTCACCCCATTTGCTGCTAAAGATTCTGCAAGTGCTTGAAGAGTTTTTGTTTTTCCTGTACCTGTAGCACCTGCTATTAAACCGTGCCTATTGAACATTCGGAGTGGAGCTTTTATATGTAAACCTTTTATAGGATTGCCATCCAATACAGCACCACCTAATGTGATAGTAGCACCTTCGAAAGTATATCCTGTTTCTATACTACTTGTAAATTGATCAATATTTGCCATGTATTTTTTTGATTTTTATTGTAACTTTGTCTATCAAATGTAATGCTAAGATTTAAATATTTACAAATGAAAACAAAATTTATTCTCCCGCTATTATTTTTTTATTTTTCAATTAGTGCTACTACTTATCATGTGCTATACTTAGGCAATAGTCTTACATATGTAAATGATGTGCCTGCACTAGTTAATCAAATAGCCATAAGCAAAGGTGATACAATAGTATGGAGCCAGAATACTCCAGGTGGACATCAATTAGCCCAACATGCAACTAATCCAACATCTTTATCGTTGATTAGTGCTTATAAATGGGATATAGTTGTGATACAAGCACAGAGTCAACAAACTGCTTTCCCTGATGGACAGCTAAAAGTAGAAGTTTATCCTCCTTGCAAATTTTTGGTAGATAGTATACATAGAAACCATCCTTGTACTCGCGTGATGTATTATATGCCAGCAGGATGGAAATATGGCGATAATATGAATTGTCCAGTATTACCCGATATATGCACCTATGAAGGACAGTTTGGACGAATAAGAAAAACGCACTTAAACTTAATTGATAGTACAGAGGCAAGTATTATTCCATCCGGGGTGAGTTATAGAGTATCGCGTTTGCAAGATAGCACACTCGATTTGTGGAGTAGTGATAATGTACATCCAAGTCTAGCTGGTTCATACCTCACTGCACTCAATATGTATGCAAGCTTTACTAATAAACCTACTTATGGGTCAAGTTTTGGTCCGATTGGTCTTACTACAGCAAACATAGTGTATCTCCAACAAATCGCTGATTCTGTAGTGTTTGATAGTTTGAGTACATGGAAGTTGGATATGCCTTTTCAAATTCTAGAAAATAACTTTGTTGTAAACGATAATCTTACTGATGCTTCAGGAATTGATATCAACAGAACTTATGCAGTATATGTAAATGATGCAAGTGCTATATATGATAGCGTTTACTATTTTTATAGAGTATCTTCTACAAGTAGATGGAATCCGTGTACTAATATAAATGACACACTTTTTTTTAATGATACATTATGTTTTGATCAAGGACAAATATTGCAAGTAGTAGAGGCATGTGGTGTTTATGATTCATTAATTAATGATGCATTTGAACCATGTTTTTTATCAATCGAATCAACTCATTTCTCCAACACATTCACACTTTACCCAAATCCAGCATCTGATAAAATAATTATAGAGAAGAAGAATAAAGAACACGAAAACTATTCAATAGAGATAGTAGACATCAATGGTAGGAAAATTATTGAAAGTGATTTTGATGATAATATTAGTACAAAAGTAATTGATGTGAGTAAAATCAATAGTGGAATGTATTATGTTGTACTAAAAAATAAAATGAAAACATATAGTACTAAATTGATAAAGGAGTAGCAGGATTATTTATTCTTAGTTTCTTCCATATATTTTTTTACACCTTGTTTCATAGACTCATTAGGTAGCTTATCTATGTGTGAGTTTATAAAATTTCTGTCTTCTATTTTATTCTTATTATAGGCTAATATTGGTGGAAGGTTCACTTGCAGACCGTATCTTATAAAACGAATTTCTACATCTTCCTTTGCATTTGATACAGCTTCTTCTACTAGTTTTTTGCCTTGAGAGATATAAGCCATCTTTTTTGGAATTGGAGCAAATCGAGCCATTGCCATACAGATGCCGCCTTTGTAAGCTTTTATCTTATTGTTCGTACTATTGTCATTTTGAAAACGAGCATACCATCTTTCGCAAAGCGCTTGATTTTCCATAGCTTTTGAATACTCACGTCGTATTTCATCTATGCTAATTGTTTGTGCCTTTATATTCGAAATATTGCAAATTAAGATTGACGCAATAATTATTTTAAATATTTTCATAATTTACTTACAATGTAAAAATAGTGCCAATTGTTTTTAGTTTATTAATATTCTAATGAATGATTTCATTTTTTACATATAAAACATCATAAATATTATTTTATATGTAATTATTGAATAAATATAAATATTAACATTGAAATTTTGATTTTTTTACTTAGCTATACTTTTAGTAACTTAGCACCTATAAATATAAATTTTAATATGAAAAACATAAGTGTTATTGGTGCAGGAACTATGGGTAATGGTATTGCTCAAGTTTTTGCTCAAAGTGGATTTTCGGTTACACTCATAGATATAAGTTCTGAAGCATTGTCTAAGGCACTTGCCAATATTGAAAAAAACGCAGATAGAATGTTAGCTAAAGGAACTATCACAGAAGATATTAAAAAATCTACATTAGCAAATATTATCACAGAGACAAATCTTGAGAAAGGAGTAAGCTATGCAGATTTGGTAGTAGAAGCGGCTACTGAAAATATAGATTTGAAATTAAAAATATTCCAATCAATGGATGCTTCGGCTCCAGCACATGCTATATTAGCAACTAATACATCTTCAATATCCATCACCAAAATAGCAAGTGTTACAAAACGAGCAGATAAAGTAATAGGGATGCACTTTATGAATCCTGTACCAGTAATGAAACTAGTAGAAGTGATAAGAGGCTACGCTACAAGTGATGAAGTGTGTGCGCAAGTAATGGAAATGAGTAAAACATTAGGAAAGATTCCTACTGAAGTAAATGACTATCCAGGTTTTATTGCCAATAGAATATTGATGCCTATGATCAATGAAGCAATTTATTCATTGTATGAAGGTGTAGCTGGTGTACATGAAATAGATACAGTGATGAAACTTGGTATGGCTCATCCTATGGGACCATTGCAGTTGGCAGATTTTATAGGTTTAGATGTATGTCTGTCTATACTTGATGTTTTATACAAAGGATTTGGGAATCCAAAATATGCTCCTTGTCCCTTACTAGTAAATATGGTCACCGCTGGATATAAAGGAGTGAAAACAGGTGAAGGATTCTACAAATATGAAGCTGGTAGCAAAGAGCTTATAGTATCAAAAATGTTTACTAAATAAAATAACTTGAAACACATACTACAAATTATCATTTATATTTTAATAGGATTTCAAGCCTATTCTCAAAATAATGCTTATTATACACAATATGCAAATGGTAAGCTATGTTTAGAAAAAAATCAGCTAGATTCAGCATATTCATTTTTTCAGAAAAGTTTAAGTTTGAAACCAGATTTTGGTAGTACATACTATCAGATAGGTAATATCATGTATCAAAGA
This sequence comes from Chitinophaga pinensis, assembly GCA_945860705.1. Taxonomy (GTDB): domain Bacteria; phylum Bacteroidota; class Bacteroidia; order Chitinophagales; family CAMDFR01; genus CAMDFR01. The sequence goes on from CAMART010000005.1 coordinate 117,208, forward strand.
AACAACTATGATTCTGCCGTTATATACTATGATAAAGCGATAAGTATTGATACAAGTATGACTGTATTCTATTTGATGAAAGGTACAGCATTATATGAAGATAAAAAATATGAATATGCTATTGAAAACTTAGATATTGTTTTAGCTAAAGAACCTACAAATACAAAGGCATTATATAAAAAAGCACTTTGCTATTTCCAACAAGAAAATTATGAGGCCTCTACCCCTCTCATGAAACAAGTGACAGAGTTAGACCCAAAAAATAGCAAAGCATTTAAAAATCTAGGAAGTATATATTATAAACAAGAAAATTATAAAGATGCTATAAGCTATTTTGAGAAAGCGGTAGTGTCAGAACCCTTTAATGTCGAGCTGTTAAATGTGTTGGCTATTTGCTATAACAAAACAGGTCTTTCAGAAAAAGCAGATGATACTTATAAAATAATTGAAAAATATAATCCACAAGATGAACAAGTGGAACTAAGTATTGCTGAAAATAAATTGAAATCAAAAGATTACGATGGAGCTAGAAATATATTTTCTAGTCTTTTGAAATCTACAGATGATAAGGCCTCCATTTATAATTATATAGCTAATACGTATTATCAAGAATCTAAGTATGATAGTGCACTTGTTTACTATGATTTAGTATATCAAAAAAATAAGAATTTTAAAGACATTGAAGAAGTCGTAGCAAACTGTTATTTCTATGAAAAAGATTATATCAATGCTATCAGCTTTTATGAAAAAGCTCAAGCCAAGAATAATACTGCTAGTATAAATAATTTTATTGGTCTATCCTATTTAAGATTGAAGAGCTTTATTAAATCAAAAACCTACTTTAAGCAAGCTACAATGATTGATAAAGATTATGCTATTGCATACTACAACTTGGGTACGGTTCACTATTTATTAAATGAATATGAAGATGCTATAAAGTATTTAAATAAAGCTAGCCTTTTAATGAAAGAGGATGCGGATGTATATAAATATCTAGGAAAATCTTACTCAAAGGTAAATGATAATGCAAATGCGATAATTGCCTTCAATAAATCAATGAATCTAAGAGCGGATGCGAACGATGCTTTTCAACTTGGAGTATTATATTATGAAATGAATCAATACGAGCAAGCAATATCACAATTTGAATCTGCATTAAAACAAGGGAAAAATAAAAGCGAATCATTATATAATATGGGTTTGTGTTATTACGGACTTAAAAATTATAATGAGGCATTACAATTATTTACTGAAGCACTTGACGGTACGAGTGATGAAAAAATGGTGCTGTTTAATATTGGTAGTTCACAACTCCAATTAAAAAACTATAAAGAAGCTATTTTGAAACTTGAGCAATGTATAGCATTGGACGCAAACTATGCAAAAGCATATTATCTGTTAGGTTTTGCAAAATATAATACAAATAAATTAAACGATGCAAAAGCTGCTTTTATACGAGCACATCAGTTAGATCCAAAATATGAAATGCCAGATATGGTTAAGTAATGTATTTCAATTAATAAAAAGATTTTTTTCAGATGATAATTTATAATCCAAAAGATTGGTTCACGTTTATTTTTAAAATGCACAAAGCAGATACATTTCAAAAACTGAAATATATGCTCGTGTTTATTTTTCTTTACTCGCTTTTTATAGCTTTTTTAGAAAAAGAAGTATTTCATGTGAAAGAAAATTCGCTTATCAGAAATGTAAGTTTGGTTCATACATTGCTTGGTTTTGTTTTGTCTCTTTTATTAGTTTTTAGAACCAACTCTGCATACGACAGATGGTGGGAAGGAAGAAAGCTTTGGGGTTCATTGACCAATAATTGTAGAAATCTAGCTCTGAAATTAGATAGTATTTTTGATGAAAGTGATAAAGATATTCGTAGTTTTTTTTCAAATAATATTTCTAATTTTACTTATGCTCTATCATATCACTTATTGTCAGAAAAAACTAGAATGATGCTCAGTGAAGAAGTAGATGATGATATACATTTAATATTAAAAGAAGCACACCCACCAATTCATGTAGCTCAACTCATCATGAATAAAGTTTATGACTTAAATAAATTAGGCAAAATAAGTAACGATCAAATGTGGTTGATAAATGAAGAACTAAAGGTGTTTATGGATGTAAGTGGCGCTTGTGAAAGAATAAAAAATACACCTATCCCATTTTCGTATTCGTTATTTATCAAAAAATTTATTTTCTTTTATATTATTACATTGCCTATGGGTTATGTTTTTTCTATAGGCTATTGGGTTGCTCCATTAGTTATGTTTGCTTTTTATGTATTAGTGAGTTTAGAAGTAATAGCAGAAGAAATAGAAGATCCATTCAATATGGATAATAATGATATCCCTACATCAAAACTTGCTAGAAATATTAGTAGAAATGTAAAGGATATTTTAGCCTCGTAGCATAGAGTAATAATTTGAATTCTTATTCGTACCTTTGTTGTCTTATATAAGGGATTTTTATATCATATACCATGTTAGACAAGTTAGAATTACTACAAGATAAATTTGAAGAAATAGAAAAAAAGCTAGGTGATCCTGAGCTTATTAGTGACATGAAGCGATACAAGCAAATGAATAAAGAGTATCGCGATCTTGAACCTATTGTTATTGCTTTCAAATCGCTAAAAGATGCCAATAGCAATTTAGCTTTTTCAAAAGAAGTGCTCAATACAGAGAAAGACGATGAAATGCGTGATATGGCTAAAGATGAAATAGCACACTATGAAGAAAAAATAAAAACACTAGAAGAAGAAATAAAATACCTACTCATACCTAAAGACCCTGAAGATGAAAGAAACGCTATAGTAGAGATACGTGCAGGTACTGGAGGTGATGAAGCATGTATTTTTGCTGAAGATTTGATGCGTATGTATACTAGATACTGCGAAACCAAAGGATGGCAAGTTGCTATCATGGACGAAACTCCAGGTGGTGTAGCAGGATATAGAGAGGTGATTCTGGAGGTAAAAGGTGCAAATGTGTATGGCGAAATGAAATATGAAAGTGGTGTGCATCGGGTACAGAGAGTACCAAAAACAGAAAGTCAAGGAAGAGTGCATACAAGTGCCGCTACAGTGGCTGTTTTGCCAGAAGTAGAAGAAGTAGATGACGTGCCAATAAATCCAGCAGATATAGAAATGCAAACATCTAGGTCTGGTGGTGCTGGAGGACAAAACGTTAATAAAGTAGAAACTAAAGTACAGTTGACACATAAGCCATCAGGTATTGTGGTAGTATGTCAAGTAGAGCGTTCGCAGAATGGAAATAGAGAGCGTGCAATGCAAATATTGAGAACAAAACTATATGAAATAGAATTAGCAAAACACTATGGAGATATAGCAGCCAAAAGAAAAACTTTGGTAAGTACAGGAGATAGATCTGCAAAAATCAGAACCTATAATTGGCCTCAAGGAAGAATCACTGATCATAGAATAAATATGACTGTATATACATTAGATGCATTTGTAAATGGAGATATACAAGGAATGATAGATGAGCTGAAAATGGCTGAAAATGCAGAGAAGTTAAAAGAAGGAATACTGAATTAGTAACAAGTAAAAAGTATCAAGTAATAAGATTAAAGATATTCATTTTTGAATTACTAATTAAAACTCGGTAATTATTACATATAACTTAAGCCGTTAACTTTGAACATTCAACATTTAACTTTAAAGATTGAACTTTGAACATTTAACTTATAAAAAAATGGACAACACAAAAATATCTACAGACAAAGCACCAGCACCAGTAGGTTTATATCCTCACTCACGCAAGGTAGGAAATCTATTATTTCTTTCAGGCATTGGCCCACGCGAAGCAGGTACCGACAAAATACCTGGTTTATCATTTGATAAATTTGGAAATTATGCTACTTTTGATTTTGAAGCACAATGCAGAAGTGTATTTGATAATGTAAGAATCGTACTCGAAGCAAGTGGAAGTAAATGGGGAAATCTTGTAGATGTCACAGTGTTTCTTACTAATATGAAAAGAGATTTTCAAACTTATAATAAACTATACGCTGAGTATTTCAAAGATGCTCAACCTTGCAGAACTACTGTAGAAATCAATAGTCTACCTAGTCCAATCTGTATAGAGTTGAAGTGTATAGCTACCATAGATTAATTTTAAAAATTCATTTTTTCTTTTTATATTTACTATATGAGAAATATAGAACATCTACCACATTATACCTATCAAGATTATAAATCTTGGAAAGGACAATGGGAACTCATATATGGGATACCTTATGCTATGAGTCCTTCAGCAAAGAAAAACCATAATCGACTTGGTGGTAATATTTTTACATACATCAAATCTAATCTAAACTGCACGAAATGTGAAGTCTATTATGAAACAGATTGGATTATTGCAGATGATAGTATAGTTAGGCCTGATATTCTTATTGTATGTGACGATATAGAAAGTGACTGGATAGAAACCACTCCCGTATTAATCATTGAAATATTATCTGAATCTACCGCCATAAAAGATAAAAACGTAAAATTTTCATTGTACCAAGAAAATGGTGTGAAGTTTTATATCTTAATAAATCCAATAAATTACGAAATTGAAATATTTGAGTTGATTGATAATAAATATGTATTGAATAATTCGCTTGAAGAATATATTTTTTCAGAAGCATGTACACTTAGTATGAATGTAAAAAATGTTTTATAAGACTTTTTATATATTGTTTGTTTTCGGTTTGTTAGTTACGTTTTCTTGCGAAGCTACTTCAAATAATTCTAAAAACGATTTTGGTAATTGGTACTCTTGTGCATCAGATGGTTTTTACCTAGAAATGATTACGAATAATAATTTTTATAGATTTAGTAGCAATCATGGATATGTGTCTGAATGGTCTGAATTTAAGGTGAATGGAGATACATTGATTCAGTATGATGCTTCTACATTCAAAGATTCAATAATAATAAAAAAAGCATTAATAAAATATGTAAATAATAAAGAATTGAATTTGTTTTTTATTGAATCAAATGAACACTGGACTTTTTATAGAATATATGAAAAAATAAATAATATAGATAATAACAAGGAACTCACCGAAAGTACAAAACAAAGAGCCAATAAATTTAAATGTAAAGACCAACGAACTCCATCCGAAATAGAAAAAGATTCAAGTAAGGTTATTTATTTTCAGTTTTGATTTTATCCCATGGTTTGTGAGCCACAAACCATGGAGCGAACCAATGTGCAGAAGTGGCATCTAAATACACTAATCTCCAGATTCAAAATTTAATGAATATAATTTATTTTTATATTGTATCATTAATCTAGAGTCCCAGTCAGTAGAATATCTATAAATCTTTTCTGGTCCATATATAAGCAACGAGTCAATTAATAAAAACAGTAAACTACATATTTCATTGAGCGATCTACTATATGAAAATCCTGTTTCTATAACGAAAGGTTTATTACATATAAAATAACTTACACTATCTAAAATTTGTTTTTCGTATTCAGATATATTTAACTCATTTAATTTCCCTTCTGAATTATTATTATAATGATCTAAAATCGATATGTCAGCTATTTCAAAAGTAAGCTGTGTATAATAATCTGAGTATCTATTGAGTCCAACATAAATATTTGCAAAATCTAATGTTCCATTAATTCGACTTATTGTATTGCTATTGTCGTTAAATATTCTTTCTAATCTATTTTTTAAACTTTTATTTTCCGATAAAAGATATCTAGCAATCCAAACTGGTGTCCTTTCATTTATAAATTCTTTGAAATTAGATTCAGAAAGATAAGTTAATGATTTTTCTAATAAAAAAAGAGCGTTAGGAGTCGTAAAAAATTCATATATGCTCGAAACGAATTTTACATAGTTAGAAGTATCGTCATCTGTAATTATATAATATTGAGCATCTAATTCTGCTATGCATTGTTCTTCATCTATTACAAATACAGTTCTTTCTATAGTAGAAGTATTACCTGAGAAATATGAAGCATCATAAAAGAAGATTACATCATATACTTTATCTTCTAAGTCATATATATCAATATGATAAGAAATATTTCTTATTTCAAGATTAATAGGTCTAATTTTCATAACATTAATTTATATATAAATCAAAAATTACATTTTGTTTTGATATAATAATTTATAAAATTACTCAAATTTTAAATCAAAATTCAATAATTCATCTCGTGTTTTATGCCAAACTAACCATGTATCAATGATAAACGAGTAAAGGAATTCCTTCACTAGAAGTAAGTAATATTTATTTATCATTCAAAATTTAAAATTCAGTAATTCAAAATTATACTACCACATATCTTTGCCTTTATATTCCTTATGTTTTTTGAGAATAGCAAACCCTTCTTTTTTAGAAATTGGCTTTATGCCTTGAACTTTCATATTGTATGCTGCTATCTCATACATCTTCTTCCAATGATAAACTAGAATTGATAATCCTTTCCATAAAGAAAGATTTGGAATGTACATGTTTATTGGTTCTGCGCCTACACCATTCAATTCTATGATAGAATATTTATCAGCAAGCAACTCCTCTATCGTATCATATTTCACATCAAATCTACCATAGTTAAAACCTTTAATTTTTTCACTTAGATTCTTAAATATATTTCCTATCTCCGTTTTATTTTCTTTTATTAAATAAAAACTAGCGCCTTTACTATGGTTTGCATTGTCTATTAATACAAGTTCCTCATTCTTATTTAAAACATGTTCAAATTTACTTTCCCATTTAAGCTTCAATCTTTCTATTTGCAAAAAAGCTCGATGGTCTTTTAATATTAATTGATACACGGTGCTCACTCCATCTCCAACTATACTTAGGAGTTTTTTGCCAACAATAGAGCTGATTTCAAAAGTATTTGTATGGATGTTTTTTATGCAAAAAACACTTAACTCATTTTCATAATCACAAAATTCTTGAATCAAATATTCATAATTTACACTATCGTGATATGCTTTTAGTTCATTTATAGAATTAATTTTTATTATTCCAAATCCTCTTTCACCTACATTAGGTTTTAGAATACATGGGAATGATATATTTTTTGCTATTTCATCTAAGTTTATTTTTTCTGCTCCATGATGTATTGAGTATTTTGGATATGAATCTCGAGGTAGCAAATCATACATTTCAGTTTTAGTATTGCCAAAAAAACCACCATTTTTCATCGTTGGATTTACTGCACTAAAGTAAAACCACTTACCTGTTTTTAACAAGTTGATTAAATAATAAATATATACAGGAAAATACACCAAACCCCAAGGCCAGTATTCCCAAGTAGTCAATATTATCCAATATTTTTTTAACTTATTTTTCACAATTACGAATTACAATGTTAATGTAATAATTTGACTTTTAAATATTGTAAATTTGCACATGTTTTATAATAGAAAATTTGCCCTCTATACACTTGGCTGTAAATTAAATTTTTCTGAAGGATCTGCCATCAGCAGAAATTTAGTTGCAAATGGATATCAACAAGTAGATTTTAGCGAAATAGCAGACTATTATATCATCAATACCTGTTCGGTGACAGAAAATGCAGACAAAAAATGTAAATCACTAGTCAGACAAATATTGCGAAAAGCTGCAGAAGCAAAAGTGATTATTGTAGGATGTTATGCACAACTGAAACCTGAAGAAATTGCAAAAATTTCAGGAGTGGCTTTAGTGCTTGGTACTAATGAAAAATTTAATATAGCAAAACACATAGAAGAGCTAACAGATACTTCAGATAAAGTAATTTCTTCTGAAATCAAAGACGTCAATTTTTATGCACCATCTTTCTCATTTGGTGAACGTACTCGTTCGTTTTTAAAAGTGCAAGATGGCTGTGATTATTTTTGTACATTTTGTACCATACCATTGGCTAGGGGTAGAAGTAGAAGCTCGAGTATTTCAAAAACGCTAGAGGTAGCCAATGAAGTAGCAAAAACTGGAGTAAAAGAAGTAGTACTTACAGGAGTCAATATTGGAGATTTTGGCAAAACTGAAGATGGTAGAAAAAGAACGGATGAAGATTTATATCAATTGGTAAAAGAATTGGATAAAATAGAAAATATAGACAGATGGAGAATATCCTCAATAGAGCCTAATTTATTAACAGAAGATATTATTTCATTTGTGTCTAGTTCAAAAAAATTCATGCCTCATTTTCATGTGCCTTTGCAAAGTGGCTCAGATAAAATACTGAAAGCAATGCATAGAAAATATGAAAGAAGTCTATATCAAAGCAGAGTTGAAAAAATAAAAGAGTTGATACCTCATGCATGTATAGGGGTGGATGTTATTGTAGGTTTCCCCGGTGAGACGGAAGAAGATTTTATGGATACATATAATTTTATACATGCACTTGATATTTCTTATCTACATGTATTTACATATAGTGAAAGAGCCAATACCAATGCTATAAAATCCAATGAAGTAGTACCTATAGAAGAAAGGAGAAGAAGAAATGAAATGCTCCGAATATTAAGTGAAAAAAAGCGACACGCATTTTACGAACAGCATTTAAATACCTCTCGCAAAGTATTGTTTGAATCTGAAAATGATGAAGGATATATGCATGGATTTACAGATAACTATATAAAAGTAAAAACTAGATACGATGAGGCTCTTTGTAATTCTATACGAGAAGTTTTTATCGATAAATTATTACTTGGAGGATTTGCTGGAATAACATTTGAAAACGAAGCTATAAAAGCTTAATAAAAAAAATAGAATATGTGCTATCCTAGTTTTTACGATTTGTTTAATCAATTATTTGGATTGAAAATAGAACTCTTCAAACTATTTCATACTTTTGGTTTTTTTGTTGCTATGGGTTTCATAGTAGGGATATATATACTCAAAAAAGAATTGCAAAGAAGAGAAAAACTCGGTTTGTTTCAACTGAAATATCAAAAAGTAATCTATGGTGCAAAAATGTCTTGGACAGATTTGATTTTCCCAGCTATTATTGGATTTTTAATTGGATGGAAAGCATTAGGTGTATTACAAAATTTACCTATAGTAGGGGAAAATCCTGGTGAATATTTTTTGTCCTTACAACATGGAAATGTTTTTGTAGGAATAATCGTTGCTGCTTTATTTGTAGCCTATGAATACAGAATGCTGAAGAAAGATGAAAGAGATACTCCTGAAGAAAAAATGGAGCCAATTCTACCAAGTAATTCTACTAGCATCATCATGGTAGTAGCTGCAGTATCTGGTGTGCTGGGTTCCAATCTTTTCAATACACTCGAACATCCAGAACAACTCAAAGAATTACTTACAGACCCTTCATCTCTAGTGAGTGGGCTTAATATTTTTGGTGGATTGATTTGTGCAGGGCTTACACTTTTAGTATATGCATATTTAAAAAAAATAAATGTGCCTCACTTGTTCGATAGTATGGCACCAGCATTTTTAGTTGCTTATGGTATAGGTAGACTTGGTTGTCAGACAGCAGGTGATGGCTGTTGGGGAGTGCCTCATACAGATCCAAAACCAGCATTTGTTCCACAGATTTTATGGGCTTGGAGTTATGAAAATAATATTATAAACGAATGTGACCCATATCAAGGTCAAGTAGCAGGTAAACCACAAGTAGATTGTAAGGAAGTTAAATTAATAGAGCCTGTATATCCTACACCTATATATGAATTTTTTATTGCTGGATTTTTAGGCATGCTATTATGGATGTTTAGAAAAAGATTGACTCCATTTGCTGGTATGATGGTTTCTATATTTTTTATTATAGTAGGATTAGAGCGTATACTTATAGAACAAATACGAGTAAACGAAAAAGCAAATTATCTTGGTTTTAATCTTACTCAAAGTGAGTTTATTTCTATTTTGCTTATTATATTTGGGTTTTCATTAGGTGTTTTTACTTATATATTTCATTCTAGAAAAAATAAGACTGTAGATGAAAAATAGAATCAAAAGATTTTTTAAAAGTAGAAAAGAAAAAATAGGATTACCTCCGGGGACACTTAAGTTTATTGGAGAAAAAACTAATGAGTCTACTATTGAATATGTTCAATTTAATGCAAGTACACATAATATAGAGCAAGTAAATAGTATAAATGATATTACAATTAATAATAACAACGATGTAGTTAATTGGATTAAAATTTCTGGTTTAAATGTAGATATTGTTGAGCAATTAGGAAAGAAGTTTAATTTTCATAATCTAATGCTTGAAGACATCTTGAATACTGACCAACGTCCCAAAATAGATGATTTTAAAGATTATATTTATTTTGTTTTAAAAAAGCATCGATATTTAGATGATTCACTTAGTTCACAACAAATTAGTTTTATACTTACGCCAACGTTTGTTATTACCATAGAAGAAGATAATTCGGGTTTATTTAATCCAATTCTTGAAAGAATAAAAAATAATCAAGGGTATATATGCACTAGTAAATCAGACTATTTACTCTATGCATTGATAGATGTGGCAATAGACAATTATTTTACTCTTATAGAAAAACTAGATGAAAAAATAGAAAATGCTCGAGAACTTTCTATGCAATCCTTAGATAATAATAAACCACTAATTGCTCTTAGAAATCTAAAAGACGATTTGAATTATTTAAGAAAATATATACTGCCTACAAAAGAAGCAGTGTATAAATTAGAAAGGCTAGAAACAGAATTGATAGGAGAGAGTACGGATAAGTTTTTGCGAGATTTATATGACCATATAAATATCATTTCAGAAAACTTAGAATTGTATAAAGATACAGTCATAGGTATTAGAGAAGATTATATCAGCAACGTAAATCTTAAAATGAATAACGTTATTCAATTATTGACAATAGTATCATCTGTATTTATTCCACTTACATTTATAGCAGGTGTATATGGAATGAACTTCAAACATATGCCAGAGTTAGAAACCGAGAATGGCTATTTTATAGTATTAGGATTTATGGCACTAGTAGCATTAATACTCTTACTTTATTATAAAATCAAAAAGTGGGTTTAGGCTATGTAGATGATCTTAATCTAAATCCTAAAGTAAGCACTATATTATCTCTTGTAGTTTTAGTTATTACAGCATCTTCACCGTAAGAATAAAAACTAAAATATGGTGCGAAATAATTTTTTTGTACACTTCTTACCCAAGCTATATCTACGCTGATTCTTTTGCCTCTGTATCCAGCACCAGCACTATATGTTTGTCTAGTAAGATTAGCATTATCTACAGCTATACCTGCTCTAAAAGGAGACATTGAGATACCGTATCCACCTCTGATTCTCCAAACTTTATAGGCTAGTTCTATACCTGCTCTAATATTATGACCCACTCTATATTTAGAATCTATCAAAGTATCATTCACATAATTGCTAAAATCTCTATTTTGATTTCCGAAATTAAATGTATTTCTTTTATAATCTACTAGTTCATATTCTACTGATACAAAGCCATACTTGCCTAGAAAACCTGTAGCTCCTGCATTAAATCTAAAAGGTTGTCTTAGATTATATTCAAAACCTCCAGTAGGAGATTCTGCACTTATAATACTGCTATCTGTAGTATGTGTGATAGCATATGAATATGCATCTCTTAAACTAAAATATGTAGGTGTAGAGATAGATGCACCAATACTAAAATATTTTATTGGTTTAAATATCATACCAAACTTACCGTTAAAACCTATTCCTTCTGTTTTTGTAATAGCGTTATATTCTAGTTTTTTAAAACCAGAAATGGTATCTTGAACATCCTCTTCTGTATATAAATAATCTCTATTATAGCTAAGATAAGGTAAGCCAGCAGAAGCCCCAATAAATAATTTATCCCACAGATTAAATCCTACTTGTAAGCTTAAATCAGTGATACCACCATTTGTTCTTGTAGTGCCAATTTGCTTTTTATTATAAAGACCGATTAGTGAACTGCTATAAATATCTCTCAAGGGATCATAATTAATAATTTGAGATTGATAAGCCATTACTAAGTCAGGATATAAACTGTAGTTTTCAAAATTAATATCTCCTGGACTTATGTTTTCTTGATTTAAAAAAACTCTATATGCATCAATTAATGAATTAGTATCATTAATACCTTGAAAATAAGATTGACTATTAAAATCTGCTATTCTATTTGCAGTTATTCCAAGTCCAAAACCTCTTAATATTCCTACTTTCGGAATTTTTGTAGCAAAAACCATACTTAGATTCTGTCCGATGAGTTTAAATCTATTGTCTTTATTAGTATATTTATTTAAGAAATTTGTTTGACCATTTAAGTTCAAAAAACCAATACTACCACTTGCTTCGGTAGATCTATAAGTACCAACTATAGCTGGATTTATAGATAAGCCTCCTGCGTCTGGACCCACTGTACCAAAAGCTCCACCTACTCCTGATGATCTTGCCGTGCCACCATATTGGTACATGCTATACATGATTGCTTCATTGTCATAGTTTAGCTGAGCAAAAATTGGCAAGTTAAAAAACAGGCATATAATGAGCGTGATAGTTTTATTTTTTTTCATAATTTTTCTTTTATAAAAAAACTCCATCGTGCTTAATTGCAGAATGGAGTTTAATATTTTTCATATCAATAGTTTAAAATTTTCTTGGTGATGTTGTGGTCGTTCCCATTTTCGATCCACCTACTCCATTTGAGTTTCCACCTGATGTGCTAGGTGTAGATCTAGGAGCTGGAGGTGAGTATGAAGGAGCAGTATTTGTTCTATTGTTGTTGTTATTGTATGTTGGTGTAGTATTTTGTTTCGGAGACGTATAAGTATTTTCATTTGGTCTACTTACATTGTTCGGATTAGTAGTATTCACGTTTGGTCTCGTATAAGTATTGCTTGGTGCAGTTGTATTAGCGTTTGGTCTTGTATTTGTATTAGTAGGAGCAGTAGTGGTAGTATTTGTCCTTGTGTTCGTGTTTGGATTTGAATATTGTCCACTTCTATCATTCGTATTTACATTAGGCGTAGTAGTATTTTCTTCACCCCATCTTTGCCAAGCATTTTGCTTAGGGCTTGTAGTTACTTGCGTTTGTTTGTTTCCACCTATTGTATTAGTGTTTGAATTCGTATTCACATTCGTATTAGTAGGTGCTCTTTCTATTACTGTTACATTCGTATTAGGTTTAGTAGTCGCTATAGTTGTATTTGGTGCAGTATTCACAGTAGTAGTTCTATCTATCACATTTATATTAGGTTTAGTAGTTATAGAAGTGCTATTAGGATTTGTGTTCACTACATTTCCTGTTGTTCTATCTATTACTAGACCTTCTTTTGGTATATCATTTACATTTGGTTTGGTAGTACCATTTGTAGGTACAGATAGTCCTGGTCTAGTGATTATAGCTTCTTCAGTATTTTCATGGCTAGTATTGTTACCTATATCTCCCATTTCTCTTCTCGGTCCCCACATGCCATATCCGCCTCCCCAGCCATTGTTCCATGCGTTATTTTGCCCATCATAGTATCCATTCCAGTATCCATTATTATATCCATTCCAGTATCCATTGTTTCCCCATCCATTATTTCCCCATCCATTGTTCCAATTGTTTCCCCATCCGCAATTCATATTATTCCATCCGTTATTCCAACCATTGTTCCACATGCCTGCATGGTAATTTTGGTAGTGCCATATGTATGGGTCATAGAAAGGACTGAAGCAAGGACTATAGCTTCCCCAACTATTTCCCCATCCGTTGTTCCAGTTGTTTCCCCATCCGTTATTCCATCCATTTCCTCCCCAGCTATTCCAGTTAAACATGTTTGTAGAGAAAAATATATTGCTATTCCATCCAAGTGGATTCATATCATAAAAATAATAATTAGTAAACCAAGGATCCCAGAAGTTTAGTCCCATAGGACTAGGATTATAAAACCTTCTTAATCTAGAACTGTAGAAATAATCATTATAATCATCATTCTCATCATAGTAATTATTGGTAATATATGTGTTGCCATTAGCATCAGTTTCCGTAGTGCTATATGTTGGTTGTGCACCATCGTAGTTCATGGCAGGTTGTTGTTCCTGAGTATTAGTAGTCGTGTTGGTGTTTGTAGTATGTCTATCTGGGTCATAATAAACATCATCATATTGAGCATTTGCGTTTAATGCTACTAAGCTGAGCATAGACGAGAAGATAATTGATAGTGTTTTCATTTTTACAAAAATTTGTTGTTATAAATTTAGACCAATTTTTTTAATAAAAGTTTATTTTTAAGTGGTTTTTTTGTTTTTTTCACTAAATATTAAATTATGTTTCACAATACAAAAATTCAAATGTAACTTTGTGTTTATAATGTAAGAACGTTTTTTATAAATAAATAGTTGCTTAATATAAATCAAATAGCATACCAATTTAATATAATATGTCAAATAAGAAAATAAGTACGAGAGCAGAAGATTACTCTCAATGGTATAACGACTTAGTAATCAGAGGAAATCTAGCAGATCATTCCTCAGTGAGAGGCTGTATGGTCATCAAACCACACGGTTATGCTATTTGGGAAAATATGAGAGATGCCTTAGATAAAATGTTTAAGGATACAGGACATGTCAATGCATATTTCCCTTTATTTGTTCCTAAAAGTCTTTTTGAGGCAGAAGAAAAAAATGCAGAGGGTTTTGCTAAAGAATGTGCTATAGTGACTCATTATAGACTCAAAAATGATCCAAATAACAAAGGGAAACTAATAGTAGACCCAGAAGCAAAATTGGAAGAGGAATTAATAGTTCGTCCTACCTCTGAGGCTATAATTTGGAACACTTATAAAAATTGGATTCAGTCTTATAGAGATTTGCCCTTACTGATCAATCAATGGGCCAATGTAGTAAGATGGGAAATGCGTACACGCTTATTTTTGAGAACAGCCGAATTTCTCTGGCAAGAAGGGCATACAGCACATTCTACAGCACAAGAAGCTATAGAAGAAACGCTAAAAATGGTAGATGTATACGAAACATTTGTTAGAGATTATATGGCTATGCCAGTATTTAAAGGGGTAAAACCAGAACATGAAAAGTTTGCAGGAGCTGAAGATACCTATACTATAGAGGCTATGACTCAAGACAAGCAAGCTATACAAGCAGGTACGTCACATTATTTAGGTCAAAATTTTGCGAAAGCTTTTGAAGTGAAATTTCAAAATAAAGAGGGAGCAGAAGAATATGTATATGCTACTTCATGGGGAGTTTCCACTAGGCTTATTGGTACACTTATCATGGTGCATAGTGATGACGAAGGATTAGTATTGCCTCCAAAATTAGCTCCAGTGCAGGTAGTGATAATACCACTTTTTTCAAAAGATGAAGCTGTAAATAACATACTACTTGATAAAGCGTATGAATTGAGTAAAAACTTAAAAGCAAAGAATATAAAAGTAAAAGTAGATGCAGATGATTCTAAAAGACCTGGATTTAAATTTGCAGAATATGAATTGCAAGGCATGCCTGTGAGGGTAGTGGTAGGTCCACGAGATTTGGAACAAGGCAAATTAGAGATTTGTAGAAGAGATACTAAAGAAAAGTATTTGTCAGATTTATCTAATATTGAAGAGCATATTATTACACTTTTAGATGAAATACAAACAAATTTATATAATAGAGCGCTTAAGTTTAGAGACGAAAATACATTTGAAGTAAACAACTATGATGCACTAAAAGACGTGATATTGAATAAAGGAGGTTTTGCCATAGCTGATTGGGATGGCAATGTAGCAACTGCAGAAGCTATAAAAACTGAAACAAAAGCTACAATTAGATGTATTTTGGAAGATATACAGGATGAATCTCGTATATGTGTTTATTCTAAAGAAAAAGCAAAACATAAAGTAATATATGCTTTAAATTACTAAATTTGTATATGAAATATTTTTTTCTAGTTACAGTCACTTCAATCTTCCTATTGTCGTGTGGTCCAAAAAATGAAAGACTACATCACTCAGTTTATTTTTTAAATAATAATTCGGGCACTAGACTGACTGTAAAGACAACTCTTGCTACTACAAAAGCAGACTTATATTGTAGTACATGTATAATCGAGCCTGGTGTAGAGTATCAGCTGGTAAGTAATATCACTAGTAGCGGTTCTATGGAGCCTGCAGAAACAATAGATAGAATAGATATATATAGAAATGATTCTCTCAAATATAGATTGGAAGATTCTACACTTAATAATTTCCCTTGGGGAATTACAAAATTAGGCGATTACAATACAAATTTTGAATTGGTCATAAATCCATTTTAATTCAAACTAAATAATAATTATGAAAAAGCTTTTTATTCTTCTTGTTTCTTCTCTTTTTACTCTTCCATTATTAGCTCAAATTCCGAATCCAAGTTTTGAAAATTGGGACACTATCAATAACTACTGCAATGGATGGTATTCATTAAATGATGCATTTGGTGCATCGAATACTACAAGAGAGACTATTTCTACTGATGGTAATTATAGTATAGGTTTGCAATCAGTAAATATACCAGGTTTTGGTATAGCACCTGGTCTTGCTACTACTGGGGAATTAAATACATTAACTAATTCCATAGAAGGTGGATATGCAACAAACGAGAGACCAGATTCTTTGATAGGATATATCAGAGAAACTAACTTATCAGGTGATACATCATCTGCTCTTGTTATAGTAACTCATCATGGCACTACCAGTCAAGAAATAGGTAGAGGTGGTATATATTTTACGGGAACAACAACAGGATTCAGACGATTTTCTTTTCCAATAGATTACACATCTACTTTGAGCACAGATACTATATTGATTATACTTACTGCGGGTAGTTTGCAAAGCACTTCTGCAGGGTCAAAAGTATATTTCGATCAGTTGAGTTTCAAGACAAGCTACGGTGTAGGTATAAATAATATTAATAAACAAAATATTCAAATATTCCAACTAGATAATCAATTGGTGATAGAAAATATAGCAGACAATTCTACATTGAGATTAGTTGATATAAACGGAAATATACTTAGCCAAAACGAAACCACAATCAATACCAATACATATAGCAATGGAATGTATTTCTTACAAGTATCAAATCCAAGCTATGAAACTTTTACAAAGAAAGTAATCATACAGCATTAGTAAATAATAAAAATAAAACAGGAATGGATATTAATTTTTTTAATATCCATTTTTTTATTCTAAAATTTTTAATAGCCAAGTTTTCTCTGCTACTTGAGTTTCGTTTTTATTTTTTTTAGGAGCTATTTCCTGCTATCAGCTGTATTTGCTCTCCTTCGTCGAGCAGGATACTTGCTTCTATCAGGGCTAAAAACAATAAATGATTTTTACAAATGCATTGAAATGCTGAGGTAGGAAGCATCTTTTTTTCAAATTTGCTTTTTTGGATTTCCAATCCGAAAATCGTTACTATTTGCATTGATAATGCATAAGTATTTATACAAATATTATTATTATTAGCATTACAAATGCAGATACAAAATGGTTTCAAATTGCAAATCCGAAACAGGTTTGTAGTAAAAAATAAGGATATTCTTAAAATAGTAAAAGTCGTATTGCTACGACTTTTACTAAGGTGCAGCAACACCCTAAGATATTCCCGCTATTTTAATTTCAAAGATAAAAAAAATAAAATGACAACACGAAAAAATCTTACAAAAATATGGTGGCTCATTAAAAGACTTAACTCTTTTTTTTGAATTGCTATATCAATCTATTTTATTTTATTAATAAGGTATTAATTATTACGCTTTGCTACATCACAAATTGTATCTTTGACGTATTGATAAATCTCGTCAATAAAGACGAGATGAATTGCTTTCAAATTGTATCTTTGACGTATTGATAAACAACTTTTGGCTCAAATGTATTTAATACTAAGCGTTGTGAATTGCTTTCAAATTGTATCTTTGACGTATTGATAAACAACTAATGTTCAAGGTTCTAATACATCTGAATGTTGTGAATTGCTTTCAAATTGTATCTTTGACGTATTGATAAACAACTAAATTTTATTAGGTCTTTATTAAAATCTAGTTGTGAATTGCTTTCAAATTGTATCTTTGACGTATTGATAAACAACCATTTAGAGTTTTAGGTGGATTAGACACTAGTTGTGAATTGCTTTCAAATTGTATCTTTGACGTATTGATAAACAACAAAGTATTGATGATTATGTTACAGGTTTAGGTTGTGAATTGCTTTCAAATTGTATCTTTGACGTATTGATAAACAACAAGTAAAGAAGTCTACAACTCGTGAGTTTGGTTGTGAATTGCTTTCAAATTGTATCTTTGACGTATTGATAAACAACAGTTGCCCTTGTCAATCAATTAGTTAGCGGTTGTGAATTGCTTTCAAATTGTATCTTTGACGTATTGATAAACAACTAGACTTATTAATACAATATGCCAAACTTCGTTGTGAATTGCTTTCAAATTGTATCTTTGACGTATTGATAAACAACTTTTGTGGTACTTAAAGTCTGTTCTATTGGTTGTGAATTGCTTTCAAATTGTATCTTTGACGTATTGATAAACAACGTATCAGTATTAGAGTTAAAAGCTAATTTAGTTGTGAATTGCTTTCAAATTGTATCTTTGACGTATTGATAAACAAC
>CAMART010000006.1 GCA_945860705.1 Chitinophaga pinensis
CTCCATAAAATTCATAAACATTTCTCCATTTGCATCACCTCCACATGCATTATTGGGATTGTGTGGAAATGTAGGACAACCATAATTGAGTTCTTGACATGGTTTTGTATCACTTACAAAATCATCATCACAACTCCTCTCACAAGGATGCAATAAACCTAGCCAATGGCCAGTTTCGTGTGTCAGTGTTCTCCCTTTATTAAATGGTGCGGTTGCGGTGCCAATTCTACTAAAATAAGTATAACCTATTACTACTCCATCTTCTTCTGGAAACATAGATAGCTCATCAGGAAAAGTTGCATAGCCTAATGTTCCATTGATCAGATTACAAACCCATACATTTAAATATTGATTTGGATTCCAATTATCGCGTCCACCTGTTATATTAAATTTCACATCCGAACCAAAATTCACATCTGCATCAAAACCAGTAGTAGAGGTAAATGTTCTAGTGATACCGTTGGTAGGATTGCCACTTGGGTCTGTTGTAGCTAAACAAAATTCATATTCAGCATCTCCTATAAACGGATAAAATGCATGCGTGCTCGCAAGTGTATCGGCATTTCTTTTTCTATAATCTTCGTTGAGTACTCTTATCTGTTCGCGTATTTGTGTTTCGCTGATATTTTGTGTAGGTGTATTGTATACTACATGCAGTACTACAGGTATCGTTATTACCGCATTAGTTTTATTGCTAGTGTTTCCAGCTAATGTAGACATGGTTGCTTCAGACTCTTTATGTATTTCTCTAAGTAGAGGATTGCTATTCAATTTTTCATTATAGATATGTTGCGACATACACTTATGCTGTGCATTGCAAGCTATATAACCTAATAATATAAATTGAAGAAGAACATATTTCATTTGATAGAATTTTTTATTTAATAATTGTATTTTTCTTTCCAGCATTTTTTCAAATAGTTTCTGAGTTCATTTTCTCTTGCATTCAAACCTGGATTATATATTTGAGTGCCACTTATTTCGCTAGGCAAAAATTCTTGTTCAGCAAAATTGCCTTCGTACTCATGTGCATATTTATAATCGGTTCCATAGTTCAAACTCTTCATCAATTTAGTTGGTGCATTTCTTAGATGCAAAGGTACTGCCGATTGTTCATACTCTTTGGCCAATTTTTTTGCAGTAGCTATTGCTGTATAAGAGGCATTACTTTTTGGAGATGAAGCTAAATAAATCACTGTTTGAGATAAGATCAAATCACATTCTGGATAACCTATTTTACTCACCGCATCAAAACAAGTATTCGCCATGATGAGCGCAGTAGGATTGGCATTGCCGATGTCTTCACTTGCAAGAATCAACATTCTTCTAGCTATAAATTTTGGGTCTTCACCAGCAAGTATCATTCTTGCTAAATAAAACAATGCTGCATTGGGGTCACTTCCTCGCATAGATTTGATAAATGCAGAAATGATATCATAGTGCATCTCTCCATTTTTATCATACAGCGCTTGTTTATTTTGCAAAACGTTTTTTACTAACTCATTCGTGATAATAATGCTATCTGTATTTTGTACATCTACTATTATCTCTAGTAGATTGAGCAGTTTACGAGCATCGCCTCCACTAAAATAGATAAGCGCATCATGCTCTTGTATTTCTATATGTTTCGTTTTTAAAATTTCATCATGTGTGATAGCATGATGAAGTAAATTGACTAAATCTTTTTGCTCTAGTTCTTTGAGTATATATACCTGACATCTAGAAAGCAAAGCGTTATTTACTTCAAAGGAAGGATTTTCTGTGGTAGCACCTATCAGCGTGATGATTCCTTTTTCTACTGCAGCCAATAAGGAATCTTGTTGCGATTTATTAAAACGATGTATTTCATCGATGAATAATAACGCTTTACCTAATTTACCAGCCGTTTCTATCACGGCACGTATTTCTTTCACTCCTGCATCTATAGCACTCAAACTAAAAAACTGCAAATCACTTTCTTTGGATAAGATTCGTGCAAGCGTAGTTTTGCCCACACCTGGCGGTCCCCAAAAGATGATAGAAGGTATTTTTTTGTTTTGAACTGCTTGATATAAAACCGCATTTGGCGCAGTGAGATGTTCCTGACCCATCACATCACTCAATGTTTTAGGTCTTAGTCGCTCCGCTAAAGGAAGTATATGCTTTTGCTCACTCATGATTTGAACCATAAAGTTAGGAAATATTTATTTAGTAGCAAGTAGTAAGTAGCAAGAATCAAGTAGTAAGAATCAAGAACCAAGTAGTAAGAAGTAAGTAGCAAGAATTGTGAATCTTGATTTTTATACAATTTAAGACAAAGCCTTTTCTCAAATCCATTAATTATATTCTAACTAATCGAGCCTTGGCTTGACTAAAGTCTTATATCTTGATACTTGATACTAACATCTAATTTTCTACCTTTGTAAAAAATCCGAAAAGTGTATTCTATTCTACTTAAAATATTGTTTTTGTTCGATGCGGAAAAAGTGCATCATTTCACCCTTAATTTTTTATACTATTTCATCAAATTTCCTTTTGCTAAATCTTTTTTAAGAGCCTTGTTTTTAGTAGAAAATAATGCCTTAGTCGTAAAAAAATGGGGATTGACTTTTCGAAATCCTGTAGGACTTGCAGCTGGTTTTGATAAAAACGCCAAATATATTGAAGTGATGGAATGTCTCGGTTTTGGTTATGTAGAAATCGGAACAGTAACTCCTGTTGGCCAGCCAGGAAATGATTTGCCACGTCTGTTTCGATTGAAAGCAGACAAAGCCATCATCAATAGAATGGGATTTAATAATGATGGGGCAGATATTATTGTAGAGCGACTAAAAGCATTGAAAGATAGAAAAATAATTATTGGTGGAAATATTGGTAAAAATAAAATCACACCCAACGAAAATGCCGTTGATGATTATGTGATTTGTTTCAATAAATTATTTGAGTATGTCGATTATTTTGTGGTGAATGTGAGTTCGCCCAATACGCCAGGATTGCGCGCACTCCAAGACAAAGATAGTTTGCTTCAAATATTAAGTGCTTTACAAAAAATCAATTTAGCGAAGTCGAATCCCAAACCAATCTTATTAAAAATTGCACCTGATTTGGGTGAAGAACAAATACAAGAAATAGTAGAGATAGTGACTGAAACCAAAATACAAGGCATCATAGCTACCAATACTACTATCAGTCGTGAACCATTAACTACATCATCAGCCATAGTAGAAGCTATAGGAGCAGGAGGACTGAGTGGCTTACCAGTAAAAGAAAAAACCAATCGAGTAATCGAATTGATACAAGAAAAATCGAATAAAAGTATCGACATCATTGGTGTAGGTGGTATCATGAATGCAAATGATGCACTACAAAAATTTCAATTAGGTTGCGAACTCATCCAAATCTATTCTGGATTTATTTATGTAGGACCAGGATTGATAAAGCAGATTAATAACAAGAGGCTAGATAATAGGCGCTTGATTTTTTAATCTTAATAACTTATTACTTTTCGCTTTTCACGATTTGGAATGATTAATTCTACTACTTGATCTCGTCCTTAGACGAAACTAAATGTTTCTTTTTTCTAGTATCTAACATCTAGCGTCTAGATTCACATATCCACGTACTTCACCGTCACTGTCACATTGGTGTTTCTGCCTTTATCGTCACTACAACTGATTTTTAAGATGCCTTCTTCAGGTTGTATAAATATTTTTTCATTGGCATTCACTTCTTTCAGCAATTGATTATTGACATACCAATACACTTTTTTTACATCAATACTGGTTTGGCAAGCGAGCATTAGTTGATTCGTTTCTTTTTTGTCGAGTAGGTAACTCATATTATTGCTGGGGCTAGTTATCTCTGGAGCACCGTATTCATAGATTTTTTCGCAGTTTGGATTGTGGTCGGGTATTTTTTCATATGGCAGAAAATGCTGTTCGAAATATGCCAACATTTCTGGTTCGTGATTCATCACTTCTTTTTTCTTATATCCATATTCAGGTAAGCATGCGGTACAATAACTGATTTTTTCATCATCACTCACATAGATTTCTTTGAGGTGATTGCAGACGCTATTGCCACTGAGCAAAGGAATATAATAATCCATCACTTGATTCGTACAATAGGAGTTGGGTCGCTTTCCGGTAAGATTGCACACGTATCTAAAATCCAATTCTTTAGGCATCGCATACCAATCATTTTTGCTATTGTACGCTAGATTATTAAAAATTTCAAAAAGCAATGGCGTGGCGATATCTGTTCCAGTCAGCTCGGGTACGCCTTCGCCAGTGAAGTTGCCACACCAAACCCCTACCGTATATTTTTTATTGAAACCAATACTCCAAGCATCTCTTCTACCATAAGAAGTACCAGTTTTCCACGCTATTTTTGGTAAGTGAAAACTATTTTCATAAGATACAGGAAAATCTGGTCGAGCTTTTTCGGTAAGAATTTCAGTAATCATAAATGCACTTGCCGGACTTAAAATATTTTTACTAATAAGTGCATTGTCCTTTTCTTTAAGCCAAGAAATATTTTGCCATTTTCCTTGAAGAGCTATCATCGCATACATATTGGTCAGCTCTTCTAATGTAATACCACAGCCACCCAGAGCCATAGACAAGCCAAGATGTTTTTCATCTTTTTTTATCTGCTTGCAATCCATCTCAATCAGTTTTTTCGAAAAGGTATCGGCACTCAATTGATTCAGTAATTTTACAGCAGGTATATTCAGCGAATAGGAGAGTGCCTTTTCTACTGTGACATACCCATTAAATTTTCTATCAAAATTTTCGGGCCTATATCCATTGAAATTGACACTCACATCAGTCATCATCATTTTAGGTGTGATCCATCCTTTGTCCATGCAAAGCCCATAGAGTAATGGTTTTAGGGTGCTTCCAGGTTGTCTATTGGCTTTTATACCATCTACTTGTCCACCATCATTCGTATTATTAAAATCTGCAGAACCAACATAGGCTACAATTTTTGAAGTTTCATTATCTATAATGATACAAGCAGCATTTTTGATGTTTTGGTGATTGATTTTTTGGATATAGTTTTTACAAATCTCTTCCACTTCACTCTGCGTTTTCATACTTAGGTTAGTATGAATATTTGCCAATTGCGGATATTGTTTTATCATTCTCCTACAGAAATGTGGAGCAAGTTTTGGTGAGATATTTCTTTTTGCAGTGAGCGATTCACTGAGTGCATCTTCCACTTCTTTCTTATCAAATATTTTTTCTTGTTCAAATCGTTTGAGCCATTTATTCCGTTCTTCTACTAGAGTGCCGTTGTTCTTGCCTATGATGAGCGAGGAAGGTCTGTTGGGAATGATAGCAAGCGTAGTGATTTCAGCCAGACTCAAAAAATCAGGATTTTTTTGAAAGTAAAAAAGCGATGCAGATTTCACTCCTTCTATATTTCCTCCGTAGGGCACTAGATTTAAATAAAATTGTAAAATTTCTGCTTTGCTATATTTTAGTTCCAATTGTGTAGCTCTAAAAATCTCAATGATTTTACTAAAATACGTTCTTCGTTTTGGTTCGAGCATACGAGCCACTTGCATGGTGATGGTAGAAGCACCACTAGTTCGTTTGTGATAGATGATATTATTGACCAATGCTCTACCTATAGCTATAATATTGATACCAGGATGATAGTAAAAATATTTATCTTCTTTGGCTATGATGGCTTTTTTGAGTGAAGGAGAAATTTCGTTGAGTTCGGTATACAGTCGCCATTTATCATCGTAGGTAAGAAATGTTTGAAGCACCTGTCCATCTTTATCTAAAACACTTTGGCTATAATCTATATTTATTTCTAATGGGAAAATAAGATTTAGAATAAAATAAAAAAGGACAATAACTCCAATAAAAATAGAGGAGCACTTCACCCATTTTTTTTGAAATAATTGTTTTGAATATGTGATAATATTTTGAAAAGTCACGATGTAATATTAACGAAATATTTGAATAGATATGTATATTAGAATTACTTTATGTTTGGTTATATATATTATTTTCTTCTATTCAATAATGCCAATTAATAGGTCGGTCAAAAGTCTAACCTGAGGCCGAAAGTAAATATTATTTAAAATGAGTGATTTGAGCGATTATCAATAAATGTAATTATGTAGATTTGTTTATTGATGGTTGTATAGATTAGTGAATTTATAGAATCTATGTTGCATTTTTTTAATCCTAATATTTTAGAACTAGGACAAATATCCTTATGATTAATAATTTTATTAATTAATTGATCTACGTTATTTTGAAATGAATTTACTTCTGTTAAAGTCCATTTTTCAAAAATAAAATCAACTATATTCAGATATGTTTCAAGTGCAGTTTCAGTCCAAACGACTTCTTGTTTCACTTTGATATTTTTTTGATGTGTTTATTTATTTTAGTCACGGCATCTTCATGAGTTAAAATTCGCTGATTTGCTATATCATCTATGCCTTTTTTTATATAATGTGCCTGCTCTTCTGATAGCGTATTTGCCCAATCTGTATCATTATGTTTGTAGGTTAAAAAGTCTATATATTTTTCTACTTCAGCTAATAAATTATCTGGTAGTTTTTTTAGTTTATCATTTATATTGTCAAAATATATAGTATTCATTGTATTACAATAATTAAATATCAATAATTAATGATACCAAATATAATAATATTTAACTAATTATAAAAATGCAAAATTGGATTAACTAGATAAGTCACAAATGCCTATGTTATAAGCCTATTGTCATTGAATAGTTTTATCTACAAAACAAGTTTGCTTATATGCTTGGGATAATGCATCATTAAAATGGTGTGGCAGATAAATTGA
Source organism: Chitinophaga pinensis (assembly GCA_945860705.1). GTDB lineage: Bacteria > Bacteroidota > Bacteroidia > Chitinophagales > CAMDFR01 > CAMDFR01. The sequence continues at coordinate 6,816 of CAMART010000006.1, forward strand.
CTAAAAAGATAAATGTTGATGCCACGCCTTTTTTTAATGAGCATAAGTAAATGTAGTTTTGTGATAAAAGGATTCAAAGACTTGATTTTTTGTTTCTTTTGTATCAAGACAAAAGAAATCGCCGAAGGCAAAAATGCGCATATCTTAGAGTATATTCTATTTGGGTAATACAATAGATAAATTGTGAAAATTAAAACAATAATCTATACTGTGGCAATGGGAAAAACCCTTGTTGGTATTGCACAGATTCAGTATTGCTTCTAGGGTCATAAGCTATTCGGAAATAGTTTCTTCTATTGATAAAGTTTTGTGCATCGAATGAAAATTCATGCGTGATTTTTTTCATACTCATTCTAAAAGTAAACTTCAAATCGGGTTTTAAGTAGTATGGATATTGCTTGCTAAATGCCTGATCTTGGAGTAGTACTTCTTTTCGTTGAATAGCACTTTGTTCGTAGTCGATAGGAGTATAGGCTCTACCTCCAGCTATGGTTATTTTACCATCGAGTGCTACCGAATATTTTTTAGTTTTATTTTTCTTACCACCAAATTTATATTCATATCCAGCCAAACCATTTACTACATATAGCCCATTAAATGCAGTACTTCGCCACTTATTATCACTTCCTTTATACTGAGATTGAAATATAGAAGAGGTCAATAAAAAATAAAATCCTTTTGAGAAAAATTTCTCTAATGTGAGTTCTATTCCATAGTTTCTACCTTCTCCATTATTAATTAAATTGATATTGTTTGGCGTGCCAAAATCTGCACCAGCATTGAGCATACTAAATGAGGAAGGAAATTGCTCAACAGGTATTTTATCTAAATATTGATAATAGATTTCTGTTTTGAAATGATAATTCTTTTTGAAAACTAAATCATAACCCAATACCAAATGATTGCTTCTAGAAAATTTCATGCGTAAGTTAGTAGGGCTTCTATCGCTTGCTCCGATGCTGATATCGCTATTGTAGTATGTTGGGAGTGGTTGTATTTGATGATGCAGTCCATATCCAAAACTTAAATACTGCATCGCATTGATTTGGTATTTTAGTCCCAAACGTAGTTCTGGTGCCTCACTATTGCTGATAGAAAAATGCATCAAATGTGCGCCTGTTACGAGTGTCCATTTTTCATTGAATTTATGTTGCCAACTCACATAAACTTGCGACAATACTCCGATTCCTTTTCCATATTTTAGTGGCACAAATTGATTGAATAATTTGATACTATCCGAAAAAAGTTGATCCATCACATCCACCATGAGTCCAGTGAGTATGGTATTTTTGCTATTCAATTTTATATTATACATGCCATGAAAACTATATTTATTCTGACGCAGATATACTTTATTGAAACGTTGCACATTGCTAATGTCAGTTAGGCTGATGGTATCTATCAATGCCTTTTGTGTCTGATGAGAAGCCGAAAAGATTATTTTTGTAAAAGATTTTGGGTTGATAAAATACGTATGCGAAACACCAAAAATTCCAGTCTGTACATTGTTGTATATATCTTGTGTATAGTTGCCAAACAAATCATTTTTTTTCTTGCTGGTATCGGCTTTTGAGCTGATAAGTTCAATTGCACTCAAGCCACCCAAACCAAATATTTTGAAGACACCCGCTTTTTTGGTAGGAATATCTATCTTGAATGATATATCTTGATAGCGTGGTATAGCTGTACCTGTTCCAAAATTTGCACCAATCAATTTGAATAAAGCCAATGTTGAATAACGATAGTTTATCATAAAACTCGCATCACTTTTCTTTTTATTGAATGGACCTTCAGCACCTACTTCTACTCCATTAAAACCAATTTGAGCCATAAACTCATATTTGTTTTTATTGCCACTTCGCATTTTCAAATCAAATACTCCTGCAAGTGCATTGCCATATTCAGAAGGAAATGCAGCGGTCATAAAATCACTTTTTGCAAGATTATTATTATTGAGCATACTCACAGGTCCACCGGTACTTCCAAAGCCTCCAAAGTGATTAGGACTCGGTATGTCTACGCCTTCTAGTCTCCAGAGCAATCCCATAGGTGAATTTCCTCTGATGATGATATCGTTTCGTGCATCATTTGCTCCACTTACACCTGCAAAATTGGTAGCCATACGTGCAGGGTCATTTCTGCTTCCACTAAATTTGTTTGTTAATTCTACATCAAAAGAACGTGCACTCACACTGATCATTTCATTTTTTGCGGCTGCTTGGTTTGGATTGCCATCTCCTTTGATGACGATTTCATTTATCTGATTTATTTTTTCTACAAGTTCAAAACTCAATTGTAATTCCTTACCTGCTATAACTAAAACATCACTAATAGTTGCTTCTTCGTAGCCTATCAAACTTGCTTTGATGCTCACTCTGCCTAAGGTTACATTTGCTAGTGTAAAATATCCTTTTTCATCGGTACTTGTTGCTATGATAGGACTAGAGCCAATCACCATCACTGTGACACCAGCCAATGGAAATTTAGAATCCTTATCTATTACTTGTCCACGCACATTTTTAGTGTCTTGTGCATGTACTTGAATTATTAAAAATAGAATAATCAGTGTAAAAATTATCTTTTTCATATTGTAGTATAAAAGTAAATAATCTTAATGAAACACTATAAAGATTTATTTGTTCATAAAAAATGCCATCACATTTTAGCATGATGGCATTTTTTTTATCGTTTATTTATCTAGCGTCTAGTATCTTACATCTAGTATCTAGATATTATTTTATCCTCACTGTTCCTGCACCATTATACGAATGGTATTCTCCATTGTACATAGCATCTGCACTTACAGGCCCCATACGGAATGTACCTTTGCTCACACAACGCACAGCATAATAAAAACTCTGTGAGTTGGCAGATGCACTTACGAATAGATTGATTCTATCATCACGTATATCTGTATGCATGGCATATGCATCATCTTTCACCCAACTAGTTCCTGGCACATCATTGATACGAGGATTTTCTATTTCAAATCCTGCTGGAAGCATATCGGTCACTACCACATTATCTACAAATCCACTACTAGCTTTCAGTGTGATTTTTATCACTACTATATCATTTTGTTTAAAAGATAAATCTGTAATTTGTCTTCCATATCTATCATAAAAAGTCTTACGAACTTGAAGGAAATTATCTTCTTCTTTATATGCACCAGTACTTGAGATGCCTTCAGATTCTACAAAATAATACAATGCACCACTACCTTTAGTAGAAACAGATATTTGATTATTCACTAGTTGATTTTTATTGATAGTAAGCATACCATCTTTGTATGTTCCGATGTTTTTTCCACCACTGCTCACATCTGCTGTTACGGTGCTAGATTTGGTAAGTTTTGCTATTTTGCCCATTGCCAAAAATGCCCAAGCTCTTTCTTGTGTACTCAAGTATTTATTGGCTTTCATTTCGGTGCTAAGTTGTTTAGCTATGATAGCTACTTGAGGGTCATTTACATTTATTTCTATCAATGCATTCAGTGCAATAGCCTTATCTCTGATAGCAGAATAGAACGAGCCTCCATCTTGTGTTACACTTTGCTCATCTCCAAAACTACCCGGTAGTATTTCTCTATATTTAGTTTTATCGCCAGCAATAAAATAAGTTGCTGCTAATAAATATTTCGCATCACTAGTAAGCAATGCAGGACTAGATTTATAGTAAGACATGATACTGCTTTCTGGTTTTCCTGCAAGAGCTAATACATACAAGGAATAAGCTACTTCTTGTGGTGCAGTTTTTTTATTTAACGTTCGGTTATAGTAATAGGTGATTGTTTCTTTATTTTTCAATTTCATTTTTATATAACCCAGCATTCTATCCAAGCATGCCTCATCTATTTCAAATCCTGCTTTTTTTGCTTCTATCATAAAATGAGATGCATAGGTTGTAGCCCACCAGTTCACTTCACCACCACCGCTCCACATAGTGAGTCCACCATTATAGGTTTGGCAAAGTTTTATCTTCTTCAAAGCTTCTTCAATATTTGCATTTGGATTTAAACTTTTATTACTGCCTTTATAAAGAGCGATACACATATCACCATAATAGAGTTGTGGAAATGCTGCAGAAATGGTTTGTTCCATACATCCATGAGGATACTGAACTAGATAATCTAGATGCTCTGTAAATTGTACCAAAGGAGATTTACTCAATACTATTTTACCACCCACACTACTAGCTATAAAATTAGAAGTATTCAAACTTATTGTTTGACTAGCACCTCCATTGATGATACCACTTGATGAAATTTTTTGTAGAGATGCGCTAGGTCGTATGGTGATTTCTGTTTCATCTTCATAGCTCTCACTACCATTATTTACACTTACTTTCACTTTAGCATTTCCTATGGCATTATTAGCTACTATTCTATAGTTGGCTGTGTTTTCTCCATTTGCTTTTATGCTGATACTTTGTGAAGAACTTCCAACTATTTTTAGTGGGCCATTCACACTTATTGTTGCAGTAGAGCTCATAGATTTTGTAGTAGTATTGCTGATATTTACTGGTATATCTATCGTGTCTCCAGGACTTATAAATCTTGGTAAACCAGTACTCAATACTACTGGGTCTGCAACAGTCATAGATGCTTGTGCCATACCAAAAGTATTGTCTCTATGGCAGGCAGTCATGATTCTTAGTTGACCAGAAAACTGTGGAATATCTATAGTCATAGATGCATTACCACTACCATCGGTTTTTACAAGTCCACTCCAAAACGAAACTAATTTTACTCGCTTATTCGTAAGTGGATTTACTCGTTTTGCTAAATCATATCCATCTCCACCTGTACTTGATTTTGATAACTCTGCTAATAGATAAGGATACATATCAAATGAACGAATTCCTAATGCACGTTTCGCATAAAAATACGCATGTGGGTCAGGAGTTTCAAAGCCAGTCATTGCCAAAATTCCTTCATCTACGGCAGCTATAGTTATATACGAATTTGGTGCTCCTTTCACATTGATGGTTTGTTTGGTTTTACTTCGTACACTTTTTGCAGCAGTAATGCTCATGGCTATTTTTGTGTTTCCACTTTCTACTAAAAATGGTTGCACTCCATGTGCCACTGTTAGAGGCATTTCTGAGGCGGTATGTGGTTTTATTAGTGTTGCAGAAATGTAGGCATTTGGCAAATACTTATCAGTAATTTTCAAACTAAGACTGGCTGTTTTTTTATCCGTTTCTACAAAGAAATGATCTTGTACTTCGTTTGTTTCTATTGTCACAAGCATTTTCCCAGCAAATGGTGTTTTAAATAAAATATTTGCAGTTTCGCCCACTTGATATTTGTCTTTATCAGTAGAGATGTCAATATTTCCTTCATTGTCTACTTCAAATGATGAGTTATAGCTATTGCCATATCCATATGCATAGAATGAAGAACTCACATACGTGTTTGTGCCAGATTTATATACACGTATTTCATATTCGCCACTAGTACGAGGAATAAATTTATACGTAGTGGTAGTGCCTGCAATACTGATTTCTTTAGTTTCTAGCGTTTTTTCTTGTCGTTCACTTCTATAGGAATAGTAGCTTCCGTTACTTTCTAGCACAGTTTTATAATCGTATTTTATGATTTGTATTTTTGCTTTATCGCTTGTAGCTGTTCCATTTTTATCTACAGCTATCAAAGGAAAATCAATGGCAGTATTCAATCCATTCCAATACGAATATTCTCCTATACCATAAAATATATTTTGAGTAAATACATCTAAGCTATTACTTCTATTTACAGGTCTACCATTTTCATCAAATACCGTTGTAAAAATATTTAAACGAAGTTTTCCCATATTGGCATAGCTTGCAGGGATGGTATAGGTTTCAGTTGCATTTCCTTTTTCATCTGTTTTTTTGCCACTACGAACATCAGGCGAAAAGTAGGTGCTATTATTTGCTTGACTAAAATTATATGATGGATAATTTTTTGCAGAAAAATATTCTTTCTCTAATTTAAATTCTACTTCATAATTATTGTTAGCAGCAGGAGGTCCAAAATAGTTTTGTGCATTGATATTTAATGTCACCATTTCATTAGGTGCTAAAGATTTTTTGTTTGGAGTGGCAGTTACTTTTATTCTATCTGGCAAAAATTCTTCTACACGTATGTAATTAGAACCAATCAATAAATCATTGGATGTAAATACTTCTACAGAATAAGTACCTGTGACACCTGCATTTGGTACCTCAAAACTCAAATCAAAAGAACCTTGCTCATTCAAAGCTTTTTTAAAGGTTTTCATTTCTGAGCCATTTGGCATCAATACTTTTACTTTTACTGGTATAGCTCCAGGTATCATCCATTTTGCATTACGAATTATGGTTGCAAGTTTTACAGTTTCTCCAGGTCTATACATATCTCTTTCTGGATATATAAAACATTCCATACCACTTGGGTTTTCTGTTTTACCACCTACATCAAATCTAGACGTGTTTACATAAGTTCTATTAAAAGGTAGGTATGTAAAGTCACTACCCAATTTTGCAGTAATAATCGAAGGGGTAAATCCTTTGATTGTATTATTACTTAGTTTGATGCTAGCCATACCATCATTACCACAAGTACCTTTTCCTACTACTTGATTATTTTTTCCAATAATAGTGATTTCAACACCGTTCATAGGTTGAGCAGTTTGTATAGAGTTTGCAAATACATACATATATTCTTTCCCTTTCTTAGCTACTAGCCCAATATCAGATATAGAAATCACTCTGCTATCTCTTAGCCATCTATCTTCATCACTTGCTATTTGTATATGATATACACCTTTGTAGTCTTTTATTTTGTCTTCAAAATTCACATTGAGCAAACGCATATTACCAAGTTTTTGTAAGTCTTTTGTATCATAGCTTTTCTCCCAAATTACATCACCTTCAGTATATTCATCGGAATAATAATCATCATAATAACGAGAGCCATTATATTCGTTTTCATAATTGTAATCTTCATAATCATAATCATTGTCGGGGCTATAATTATTGGCTTTTAACAAATTGTTTTCATAGATTTTAGAGATAGTTACTTTTACTTTTTTTACATTGATGATATTTACACCTATGTTTTTAAATCCTTTTCCAGCTAGGTAAAATCCTTTAGAATTGTTGATTGAAATAGTAGGCTCTAGTTCACCAAAAGAAATTTGGGTTTCATATTCTTCTTTTAGTTTTCCTCCGATTATTCCCATGAGTCCTTTAGTTAGAGTAAGTTTGTATACCTGATTAGGTTTAAACTCCTCACTATAAAGCATAAAGTGATCTTTCTCTATGAGTACTTGATAGTTTACATTTGGTTCAAGTTTTATAAATGATTTCAAATCTGCTTCTTTTACTTGTTGAGAGGTGTATATCGTTATTCTTCCTTCTACACCATCGTGTTCATTGTTTGTGCTGGTAATAGAAAGTGTATAAGGTGAAATAAGCATACATTTAGAACTCAGTATTTCTTCAGTCTTTGTAGTGCTATTGTATATAGATAATCCTTTTTCTATAGTCACTTTTACTTCCTTGTCTTTATCTTCTTTTTTTACATCTAATAAAGTGACACTACATTGATGGCCTGCATCCGAACTCAATAAGTTAAAAGATTGAGTTTTCCCATCTATTTCTACTTTTAGATTTTTAGCTATATCATTTGGATTGATATCATAATTGAAATCTAAATCGAGTTGTACTAATACTTTACTCAAGTCATCACCTATCACCGTCCAATATGCATGCGACTGACTCAATTCAAGATAAGGAGTATTGAAGTTGATTTTTGTCTCACCAGTCAGTTTGTATTTTGTGAACTGACATATTTTTTTATCTAAAACTGCGGTGAATTTAGTGGAAGGAGGTAATTCATTAAATGGAGAGAATACCAACTCAGTCTGTGATACCCATTTGAATCTGCCATCTATTTTTGGTTCAAATTTGATATACTCAGTAGTGTCCCAAAACTCCAAAAGTGAATCTGGTGCAAGTACTCTATCAAAAGTAAATGATAGATTACCTGTAGTCGGTACTTCTTTTTCAAAATTTTTACTAATAAGTTTTACGGTATCTTTATTGCAAGATACTACTAGAAGGCTTATGGCTACTAATAAGTAGCCTACTTTTTTAAACATGTTTGATTTGTTTTTTTTCGAGATAATAAATAGGGAAAATTCTTGTCTAAAATTACACTAACAATAACGCTATTTGCAAATGTTTTTGTATATTTATTTTTTGAAAAAATAAATGGATGTTATGTAAATTATGTAATCATGCTGAAGCTAACAAGAAAAACACTCATTATCTTACTGATAGTCTTATTAGGCGTTGTTTAAATGAAGATGGTAATAATATTAGAGAAAAGGGTTTTATGTTTGATTTTTCTTCATCTAGTCCATTTTTGGATTTTTCATTTCAAAGAAATACATCAATAGAAAGCATAAAAAAAGCATTAGGTAGAGAACCAAATGATGAAGAAATAGGAAACGCTAAAAAAAAGTATTTTCTGTAGATAATTTCTTTTGTTCAAAATGTGAAGATTTGTTTTCTAGAATTGAAAATGATTTTATTTTAAATTATTTGCCATATATAAGAAAACAAAAATTGTCTGAGATTAAATTTATAGAAATTGATAAAAATACAGAATTTAGGTTGTTTTTCTACTTGCAAATATTTAGAACATCTGTATGTGCAGATAATTTTAGAATTGACTCTATAGTTATAGAATATTTACGAAATTTAATACTGGATTATAATAATTTAAAAAACAAAAAAAATCATACAATTCCCTTTAGGAATTGCAATTTTAGAAGTATTAGAAGATAATTATGAATATACTAAAAATTTAGTAGGTCATGGTGTAATTAATGAAATTAAAGTTATTTTCATGTGTGAATTTATAATTCAATTTTTTGAATCTGAAAAACACGTAAAATTTGATGTTTTATTTGGATTAAACGAAAAAGATAATTATTTAAATACTATAAATATTAATGAAAGTAAGTTTTTAATTAGTGTAGTAAATAATGAGAAAAGACTGAATATATTTAGTAATTATAATTATGAATTTAAAGTAAAACCAATGTTAAATTTATATATTTCATTCTTAGATTCATATTGGCAAAATATATATTTTGAAATTCCTTCAGATAAAATAAAAAATGAATATAAGCAATTATTAATATATGGTAAGGATTGTACAGATGAAACAAGATATACAAAAGATAGGATTTTAGAATTGACCTATAATTTTGTAATTAATTATAAATAATTTTATTTTCTTTATATTCACAAAACCAAAAACTCAAAAATCATGGAAGAAATTCAAAAAAAGAAAAGTGGTTCTAGTATCGGTGGACTCGTATTTGTAGGTTGTATGTTCATAGGTGGTGGCATAGGTATGTTTATGGGTAAAACCAATGTAGGTGGTGCTATAGGTATGGGTGTTGGTTTTATTGCTATGGCTGTCATATATATGTATTACAGAGATAAGTAAATACTTTTTTCATTTATTATAAAGTGATGTACTATAAGTTCAAAAACTTATAATAACTTTGTATGCACAAAAAACCAATACATTGATATCTATTTCAGCACAAGAACTTGCACATATACTACAAGGAGAACTAGTAGGAAATCCTGCTATTAAAGTAAATAATTTTGCCAAAATAGAAGAAGCCAAAGAAGGCGAATTGAGTTTTATAGCCAACCCAAAATACGAACATTTTGGACTCACAACTCATGCTTCTATACTTTTAGTTAGCAAAAAATATAACGCAGCTACTAAAGAAAGTATTACACTTATCAAAGTAGATGAACCTTATACCTCATTAGCTATTTTATTAGGTATGGTTCAAAAAATGACACAAAAACCTAAATTAGGTATAGAGCCAAATTCCTTTGTTCATAATACTTCAAAATATGGTAAAGAATTTTATTTAGGTGCTTTTGCATATATAGGAGAAAATGTAGAGATAGGTAATAATGTAAAAATATACCCTCAAACATATATTGGTGATAATGTAAAAATTGGTGATAATACTATCATTTATGCAGGTGTAAAAATCTATGATTCTTGTAAAATAGGTGCTGATTGTATTATACATTCAGGTGTTGTGATAGGTAGTGATGGATTTGGATTTGCTCCACAAAAAGATGGTTCATATAGCAAAGTGCCACAAACAGGAAATGTAGTAATAGAAGCCCAAGTGGAAATAGGTGCCAATACTGTTATAGATAGAGGTACGATGGGATCTACACTTATCAAAAAGGGAGTGAAACTAGATAATCTTATCCAAATAGCGCACAATGTAGAGATAGGCGAAAATACGGTTATTGCCTCTCAGGCTGGGGTTAGTGGTAGTACAAAGCTTGGAAAGAATGTAATGGTTGGTGGACAAGCAGGTTTTGTAGGACATATAAAAATAGCTGATGGCACTAAAATAAATGCACAGAGTGGCGTGTCTAAAGGAACAGAAAATGCGGTTTCGCTTACAGGTTCGCCTGCTATGGATTTCAGAGAAGCATATCGAATGCTTGCTATGATGAAAAAACTTCCAGAACTAGAGAAAAAAATCACAGAACTAGAATTAAAACTAAAGTAATAATCATCGAGTATTAAGTATTAAGAACTGCCCAGTACAAATGAATGAAAGAATATTATTTCTAACAAAATAGATACTCTTAACATTTAACATTAAACTTTGAACTCTCAATATTAATCTTTGAACTCTAAGTATTTTTTTCAGTAACTTTGCATCATAATTCTTCTCTTTTATGAGTGACGCTATAAAGCATGAATGTGGTGTAGCATTTATCAGACTTTTAAAACCGCTTGAGTATTATATTGAAAAATATGATACGCCTCTTTATGGACTCAATAAGTTGTATCTACTCATGGAAAAACAACACAATAGAGGTCAAGATGGTGCAGGTGTGGCTACAATAAAACTCAACGCAAAACCTGGTAATAGATATATCTCTAGAATGAGAAGTATAGAACCTGCAGCCATAAAAGAAATTTTTGGAAAGATTTTTTCAGGTTTTTCTAAAGTCAAAAATGAGAATAAAGCATTGTTTAAAAATGCAACATATCTTAAAGAAAATGTAGATTTTGCTGGCGAAGTTTTGATGGGACACCTTAGGTATGGAACACATGGAATCAATTCAATAGATGCATGTCATCCTTTTCATAGAAGCAATAGTTGGATAACTAGAAACTTAGTGATGGCTGGGAATTTCAATATGACTAATGCAAAAGAATTATTTGAAAAACTGGTAGACTTAGGTCAACATCCAATTGAAAGAGGAGATACAGTAACAGTCCTTGAAAAGATAGGTCATTTTTTAGATGATGAAGTGCAAAAATTATTTGCCCAATTTAAAAAACATCATTATTCAAATGCCGAGTTGACAAATATTATTTCAGAAAATCTAGATGTAAAAAGAATATTAACCCGCTCTACAAAAGATTTTGATGGTGGATATACACTTATGGGTATGATTGGCAATGGTGATTCTTTTATACTTCGTGATCCAAACGGAATAAGACCAGCATACTATTATATAGATGATGAAGTATGTGTAGTAGCTAGTGAGAGACCGTGTATTCAAACAAGTTTTAATGTTCATATCGATTCTATTAAAGAAATCACACCAGGTCATGCGCTTATTATAAAAGCAGATGGAACGATTAAGGAAGAAAAAATCCAAGAACCATTAGAAAGAAAATCTTGTAGTTTTGAACGAATTTATTTTTCTAGAGGTACAGATAGAGATGTTTATACAGAGCGAAAAAAACTAGGTTATCTGCTAACTGAACCTGTGATGAAAGCACTAGATTATGATTATGCAAATTCTGTTTTTTCATTTGTGCCCAATACTGCAGAAGTGGCATTTTATGGATTGGTAAAAGGAGTAGAAGAAAGTCTGAATAAAAAGAAGATAGCTGCTATCAAAAACAATCACCTAAGTGAAGAAAAGTTATTAGAGCTACTAAACCAAAGAGCTCGTGTAGAAAAAATAGCCGTAAAAGATGTAAAACTTAGAACATTTATTACTGATGATAGCAGTAGAGATGACTTAGTGAGTCACGTGTATGATATCACATATGGTTCTATAAAACCAAATATAGACACACTAGTGATGGTAGACGATTCTATTGTAAGAGGTACTACTTTACAAAAAAGTATTTTGAGTATTTTGGCTCGATTAAATCCAAAGAAAATAATAATTGTTTCTTCTGCACCACAAATCAGATATCCTGATTGCTATGGTATAGACATGTCAAAAATGGGAGATTTTATTGCATTCAAGGCAACTATTGCGCTACATAAAGATAGAAATACAGAACATATACTTAAAGAGGTATATGAAAAATGCAAAGCAAGTGAAATCAATAAAGATTCTAAAGTAAAGAATTATGTAAAAGAAATTTATAAACCTTTTACACCAGATGAAATTTCTAAAAAAATAGCGGAGATAGTAAAACCAAAAGAAATTTTTTCAGAGGTAGAAGTGATTTATCAATCTATAGAGTCATTGCACGAAGCTTGTAAATTTAATACGGGTGATTGGTATTTTACAGGCGATTATCCTACTATAGGCGGAACTAAAGTGGCCAATAGAGCATTTATTAATTTTATGGAAGGTAAAGACGAACGAGCATATTAAGATTGAGAAATGAATGATATAGTAGAAAAACAAAAAGTAGTCATAAAATTTGCTGGGGATAGTGGTGATGGTATGCAATTAGTAGGAAATCAATTTACATATAATACTGCTCATCTTGGTCATGATTTAGCTACTTTTCCAGATTTTCCTGCCGAAATACGAGCACCACAAGGTACGTTAGCAGGTGTGTCTGGTTTTCAAATACATTTTGGGTCTGTAGAAATAGATACACCTGGAGATGTTTATGATGTGCTAGTTGTGATGAATGCTGCAGCATTAAAAAACAACATAAAATCGACTAATAGTGATACAATAATTATAGCTGATATTTCAGGTTTTGATTCTAAAAATCTAAAACTTGCAGGTCATCTAGCAGACGATAAACCTCTCGATGAAATAAAAGAAAAAGTAAAAGTAGTATACGAAATAGATATAACAAAACTTACTAGTATTGCTTTAGCTGAGTCATCAATAGATGCAAAAGATAAAGATAGATGTAAGAATATGTTTGCATTAGGAGTTGTATATTGGTTATATGAAAGAGATTTAGATGAGACTATACAGTACATCAACGAGAAATTTTCAAAAAATAGCTCATTAAAAGATGCTAATATTCTCACACTTCAAAAAGGGTTTCATTTTGGTGAAACTACTGAAATATTTCATAATAGATTTCATGTATTAAAAGCAAAACAACAAAAAGGAAATTATAGAGGTATCAATGGAAATGAGGCACTTGGTATTGCGCTTATATGCGCAGGAGCCAAATCAAACTTACCATTATATTTTTCTACTTATCCTATTACGCCTGCATCAGATATCTTACATTTTTTAGCAAAAAAAGAAAAGGAATATCATATAAAAGTGTTTCAAGCTGAAGATGAAATATCGGCTATTTCTAGCGCAATAGGTGCATCTTTTGGAGGAAGTTTAGCAGTTTGCAGTACTTCTGGTCCTGGTATGGCACTCAAGACTGAAGCACTTGGTTTGGCAGTTAGTATGGAATTGCCTCTTGTAGTTTGCAATATTCAAAGAGCCGGTCCATCTACGGGTATGCCTACCAAAACAGAACAAACAGATTTACTTCAAGCAGTTTATGGTAGAAATGGAGAAGCACCTCTTCCCGTATTAGCTGCATCTTCACCATCTGATTGTTTTTATATGACTTATGAAGCTTGCCGTATAGCCATTGAACACATGACCCCTGTTATTTTATTAAGTGATTTATTTCTTGCAAATGGCACTGAACCTTGGCTTTATCCAAAATTTGAAGATCTAAAACCCATTAATAATAAAAAGATAAATTCTACACAACAGGAAGTTTTTTTGCCATTTAGTAGAGATGAAAACTTAGTTAGAAATTGGGCAATTCCTGGCACTAAAAATCTAGAACACAGAATAGGTGGAATAGAAAAACAACAAGATACAGGTTCAGTATCATATGATGGAGACAATCACCAAAAAATGATACAAATAAGAGCAGAAAAAGTAAATAAAATTGCTCAATTTATACCAAATCAAGATGTTGAATTAGGTGAAAAAACGGGTGACATCGCTATTGTTGGCTGGGGTTCTACTTATGGAAGTATCCGCACAGTTACTAAAGAATTATTAAATGAAGATAAATCAATAGCACATATTCATATCAAGTATTTACATCCTTTTCCTTCAAATTTAAAAGAGTTGTTGAGTGGATATAAAAAAGTACTAGTAGCTGAAATTAATAATGGACAATTAGTAAAATTAATTAGAGAACAGTTTTTAATAGATGCAATTCCTTTTAATCAAATTAAAGGGCAACCTATTAAAGTAAGTGATTTGAAATCAGAAATCTTAAAACAATTGGAAGAATGTTAGATATTGAAAAAAATGTACTTACTTCAAAAGATTTTGAGAGCAACCAAGAAATAAGATGGTGCCCTGGATGTGGCGATTTTGCAATACTTAAACAACTTCAAAATGTACTGCCGACATTAGGTATTCCAAAAGAAAATTTCGTGATGGTATCAGGCATCGGTTGTTCATCGAGACTTCCATATTATATGAATACTTATGGTATGCATACTATACACGGACGTGCTACTGCTGTTGCTACAGGGTTGAAACTATCTCGACCAGATTTAAGTGTATGGATTATCACTGGTGATGGAGATGCATTATCTATTGGTGGCAATCATCTGATTCATTTACTAAGAAGAGATATTGATGTAAATATTTTGTTATTTAATAATCAAATTTATGGATTGACAAAAGGACAATTCTCTCCAGTTAGCGAACAAAATAAGATAACAAAATCGAGCCCCAATGGTACAACAGACAAGCCATTTAATACACTATCTTTGGCATTAGGAGCAGGAGCATCATTTGTTGCTAGAAGTCTAGATAGAGAAGCAAAACACTTACAAGAAGTATTAAAAAGTTCACATGAATATACTGGAGCATCATTTGTAGAAATATATCAAAATTGTCATATTTTTAATGATGGGGCATTTGATAAATATACCGATAGGAAAACTCGAAAAAATAACGTGATATTTTTAGAACAAAATAAACCACTCATTTTTGGTGAAAATAATGAATTTGGAATTGTCTTGGACGGATATAAACCAAAAATAGTTGCATTAGATGTAAATAATTCTATCAACAATTTATTTATTCATGATAAAAATGACAAATTAAAGGCGCAAATACTATCCAATTTTAGCGAATTTGGATTGCCCGAAGTATTTGGTGTTATTTATGAAAATTCAATACTGAAAAAGTTAAATACTGATTTTCAATCACTTGAAAATGATACTAATGCAATAAATTTATTAATAAGTGGTAATAATTCTTGGAGGGTGTTATAGATTGATTATCAGTATGTTTTATATATTATTTTTATATCCACAGTAAAAAACACTTATTTTTCCACACTTATACGTGATAAAATTTGGCTATTTGGTTAAATAATACTAATTTAGAGCCTTTAAACATAAAAATGTTACTCAAAAATATATATATATGAATAAGTATTTATCTAACGCGTTATTATTTACATTATTTTTGCTACTCAATTCAGGTAGTTTATTCTCACAAGAACCACCTGTAGACGGTTCTACTAAAAAGAATAAATCTAAGGATGCTCAAAACCAGACGGAGTTTTTAAAGCCAGATATGGAGCAAAAAGACTTTAATCTAAATGATAGAAAAGCTATCAGTAGACCTCAAATGCCAAAATATGATGTTTCGTCAGATTCTGCTGCATATATGACTGGTAAAGCTAAAGAAAAACAACAAGAAGCTTTTTTGAATAATAAATACTATTATCCAGCTAAACCAAAAAATCAATGGGAGATTGGATTTGGGGTGGGTTCTTTCCTAATTAGTGGTGATGTGAAACCAGTTTTAAATCCTCTTAAAAGTTTTGGTGGTACATTCACTGTAAGAAAATCATTTGGATATATTCTATCTGCAAGACTACAATATGTATATGGTCAAGCTCAAGGTAGAGATTGGGAGCCTAAATCAAATTCAAAATGGAATGGTGCACTAAATGGTTTCTATAATTCAGATATAAATTATTTTAAGAAATCAGTAACATATAATGTTAATGGAAGAGATTTAACTGCAAAAAATTTATCTTTTAAAAATTTTAAAACTCAAGTACACGAAGTATCATTACAAGCAGTATTTACACTAGGTAATCTAAGATTTCATAGAGAAAGAAACAAAATCAATACATACCTATTTTTAGGAGCAGGTGGTATGTTTTATAGTGCTAAAATAGATGCACTTGATGCAAACGGTCAAATGTATGATTTTGGTCCAGCATTATCAAAATACTATAGTGGTATAGCAGGCGCATCAAATGATAAAAATGCAAAAAAAGAAACTACCACAGCATTAAAAAATATATATGATGGAAAATTTGAATCTAATGCTGAAGGTCATCAAAATGAAGAAGGTATAAAATCGTTTACTTTTAATCCTTCTTATAGTATTGGATTAGGTCTTGGTTTTCATGCATCAAAAAGAGTAACCTTTAACTTAGAATCTAGAGTAACAATGACAAATGATGATTTATTAGATGGTGAAAGATGGTTAGAAAATGCTTGGGATGGTCATACGAGAGATTTTGATAATTACTTCTATACTTTTGTTACTTGTAATATACACATAGGTAAAAAAGCATTAGAGCCTATGTGGTGGTTAAATCCAATGGATTATACATACAAAAAATTAGGTGAAATGGATCCAGATAGAATTATTAATGAGTTAATAGCTGATGATGATGAAGATGGTGTTCCAAATAAAATGGATAAAGATCCTAAAACTAAAAAAGGTTGTCCAGTTGATACAAAAGGTATAGCTTTAGATAGCGATAAAGATGGTATTGCTGATTGTGACGATAAAGAACCATATTCTCCTCCAGGATGTCCTATAGATGCAACAGGTGTTGCTAAATGTCCTTCTTGTTGTGATAATTTACCAACTCAAAAAGGTGGTGGAAGTGGATACGATTGCTCTAAAGTAGAATTGCCATCTGTTTTCTTCCAAGAAGATAAATATGGTGTAAATCCAGAATACTACGCTCACTTACACGAAGTAGCTGATAAATTACAAATGTGTCCAGATGCTAAAATAGTAGTGACTGGTATCAATGGAGAAGGTAAATATGGTGAGCAAATATCTTGGAATAGAGTAAATAAAGCTATTGATTACATGACCACTAAATATGGTGTAAGTAGAGATAGATTTATTGTTCAATTCAAACAAGGTGAAAAAGCAGTTACTCCTCAACAAAAAATGGAACAAAGAAGAGTAGAGTTCAAAGTGGCTCAAGATGGTGTAACTGGTAATAGTAATCCTCCAGCACCACATCCTGGTTTAAAAGCAGGAAGAGAATATTAATAAATAATATAAAATATTTTAAAGGCTATCCAAAATTCATGGATAGCCTTTTTTATTTCAATAATAAGTATCTTTGCAATATATAAGATGGCTAAAATAGCAGACATAGATTTAGGAGAGTTTCCTTTATTACTAGCACCAATGGAAGATGTAAGCGATCCTCCGTTTAGACATTTATGCAAAAAATATGGAGCAGATATGCTTTATACAGAATTTATATCATCTGATGGGCTCATCAGAGATGCAGATAAGAGCATTAAAAAATTGGATATCTTTGATGATGAACGACCTATAGGTATTCAAATATTTGGGGGTGATTTTGAACCTATGATGCGTAGTGCAGAAATAGTAGAAGCTGCTAAACCCAATTTATTGGATATTAATTACGGATGCCCAGTAAAAAATGTAGTATGTAGAAATGCAGGTGCAGCTATCCTTAAAGATATTCCTAAAATGATTAAACTTACAGAAGCAGTTGTGAAATCGACAAAGCTTCCTGTAACAGTAAAAACTAGACTTGGCTGGGACGAGAATAGTATACAAATAGAATCTGTTGTGGAACAACTCCAAGATATAGGTGTACAAGCAGTAAGTATTCATGCACGAACCAGAGCACAGATGTATAAAGGAAGTGCCAATTGGGATTATTTAAAAAAGGTAAAAGAAAATTCACGTATCAAAATTCCAATCTTTGGCAATGGAGATGTAGATAGTCCTGAAAAAGCAATAGAAATGCAAAATACAGGTGTAGATGGAGTAATGATAGGTAGAGCTGCTATTGGATATCCTTGGATTTTTAGAGAGATAAAGCATTTTATGAAAACTGGTACACATCTAGAACCACCATCCACTGAAGAAAGAGTATATGCTACTTTAGAGCACCTAAATAGAAGTATAGCATGGAAAGGTGAAAAACTTGGAATCTTAGAAATGCGTAGACATTATGCAAGCTATTTTAGAGGATTTGATAATATAAGAGAAACCAGACATAAACTTGTAAATTCTGAAAACATAAACGAGTTATATGATATTATTGAAGATATACGTGTAAAATATGCTACTTCAAATATAGAGTCTTAATAAAAGTTAATTTGGAACTATTATTGATAATAAAAAAGTTATTATATAAATTAAAAAGACAAATATGTTATTAATCATCACCATCGTTTTTGGAGTAATAGGAATGCTTGTCGGAGCAGTTCTTAAAAGTAAATTTGAAAAATACAGTCAAATGCCACTTAGTTCAGGACTATCTGGTAGAGAAGTAGCGGATAAAATGCTAAAATTTAATGGAATATATGATGTACAAATTACTTGTGTACCAGGTCATCTTTCAGATCATTACAATCCTACAGATAAAACTGTAAATCTAAGCCCTCAAGTATACGAAGGTAGAAGTGTAGCAGCAGCAGCTGTTGCTGCTCACGAGTGTGGTCATGCCGTACAACATGCTACTGCATATAGTATGCTTCAACTTAGATCTAAATTAGTACCAGTAGTAAATATTAGTTCAAAAATCATGAATTGGGTATTCATGTTAGGTATTGGTTTTTATTTTATGCAAAACAATCCATATGTACTCATGGCAATAATTGTTTTACAAGGAATCGTTACAGCCTTTGCAGTTATTACACTTCCTGTAGAATTTGATGCTACTCGTAGAGGATTAGTATTTATTACAGAAAATAATATCACAAGAAGTGATGAAGAATACAAAGGGGCTAAAGATGCGCTTACTTGGGCAGGATTAACCTACTTTGTAGCAGCTATAGCAGCAGTAGCACAACTACTTTATTTCATACTTCGTATGAGAAGTAGAGATGATGATTAATTAAAAAAATACTTATAAAAATTTATTTTTTATGTAGATTTATTGCATGAAAATAAAACTACTTTATATTTCTTTTTTTCTCTTCTCTTTTACAATAATATTTAGTCAATCTAATTTTTCGAGCGATGTTACTATTGTGAGAGATTCATTTGGAGTACCACATATATATGGTAAAACGGATGCATCTACAGCATATGGATTAGCATGGGCACACTGCGAAGATAATTTTTATGACATACAGTTAAACGGTATAGGAGGAAGGGGCAGAAGAGGTGAAGTAGAAGGAAAAGATGGAGTTATTTTTGATTTCGCATTAAAATTTTTAGGAATTGATACTTTAGTGGAGAATAGATATGAAAGCGATTTTAGTCCAGAATTTAAAAAAATAATAGAAGCATATGTTCAAGGTGTAAATGATTATGCCTATAAGCATCCTGAAGAAATGATGCTCAAAAATTTATTGCCTTTTACAAAATATGATATTATAAAAGGATATTGTATCACTATTACACTATTATCAGGAGTTGGGTTTTCACTCAAAGCTATCAGAAGTGGAGATGTTTCTTCCTATATGAAACCAAATGAAAAAGGTTCTAATTCTATTTGTATTTCACCCAGTAGAACTGAAGATAATAAAGCTTGGCTTCTTATAAATTCACATCAGCCACTTGAAGGACCCTATGCATGGTACGAAGCACACCTTCCTAGTGAAGAAGGATGGGAAGTTATTGGAGGGTTATTTCCTGGTGGTATTGGTATATTCGTAGGTTGTAATCCTTATCTAGGATGGGCACATACTAATAATTTTCACAATTTTGGTGATATATACAAGTTGCAAGTAAAGGGCAAAAAGTATTTATATGATGGAAAGTATGTTTCTCTTCAGTATGATAAAATTCCGCTAAAAATAAAATTGGGTAATATTAAGCTTTCGGTAAAAAAGAAAGTGGCTTATTGTGAATACGGTCCTGTATATAAATATAAAGGAGTCAATTATGCACTTCGTTTTCCGTCCTATACTAATATCAAAGGAGCAGAACAATGGTATAAAATGAATAAGGCTAAAAATTTTGATGAATTTGAAGCTTGTATGAAACTAGATGACTTATCTATGTTTAATACGCTCTACGCAGATATAGATGGAAATATTTACTATCACTCAGCTGGAATGATGCCGTATAGAAATCCTAGTTTGAACTGGAAAAATCCTATCAATGGAATATCTTCACAATATAAATGGACAAGTTTATTGCCTTACACAAAAAAAGTGACATACAAAAATCCAACTTGTGGGTATTTATATAATGCAAATAATACACCTATACATGCATCTGGAAAAGAATGTAATTGGAATGGCGAGTATTATCCTGGGTTACAATTATTTGAATATAATAGAGGTGAAAGACTAGCTGAGTTATTTGCCAATCTTGATGGTAAAAAAATATCATGGGATGATTTCATAAGAATAAAATTTGATAAATCGTATGATAGTAGTGGCTCATATAAAGATAGATTTGGAGCACTTTATAATCTTAATCAAAATAAATATCCTAAGATAGCTGATGCAATAGGACTTTTAAAACGATGGGATTTTAATAACGATATTAATAACAGAGAAGCTAGTTTAGCTTTGGTGGTGCACCATTTTTTAATCAAAAAAACAGAAGAACCATTTGGATTTTTGATGATAAGAGATAAAAAAATTACTGAGGAAGAAGCCGTATATGCAATAAGTAAAGCTAGAAAATTTTTGCTAAAAACGCATCATACATTGAATCCAAAATTAGGAGATATACAACGTCACATAAGAGGAAATGTATCTATACCAGCTAGTGGTTCTAGAGAAGTACTCAGAGCTGCAGATGCAAAACTATATGATGAAGAAAAAGGCATTTTTAGAATAACCAATGGAGATGGATATATGCAATTGGTAAAATTTAGTAAAACTTATGGTGTAGAAATTCAATCAATAACTGCATTTGGAAGCAGTTCTAGACCTACCTCTAAACACTATACAGATCAGATGCAACTATTTCAAAATCAAAAATTAAAAACGATGACTTTTGATAAGATAAAAATATATAAAAGTGCTGAACGAATCTATCATCAAGGATATTAATATATACTTATTTTAATTACACATAAACTAAACTTAAATCAAAATGAAAAAAACATTCTTATTCTTATCAATTACACTTTCTTTATTTATAGTATCATGTAAAAGTGGAAGCAAAGAAGCCTCAAACTCTAACTCAGAACATCAAGAAGTAGTTGCTACTAAAAAATTTAAAATAGACAATGTAGTAAGTACACTTGAATGGAAGTGTGGTAAGTTAGTAGGGGGAAGCCATTCGGGCAATGTATCATTTATTGATGGCGAACTAAACGGAACAGATACTAAAATAATATCTGGTAAACTAGATATAGATATGAAATCAATCTCATGCAGTGATATAGAGGACAAAGCTAAAAATGCAGACTTAGTTGGTCATTTAAAAAGTGCTGATTTTTTTGATGTAGAAAAAAATCCTACATCTATATTAGAAATTTTAAAAGTGGAAGATGCTAAAGAAAAAACAGTAGATGCAAATTCAACTATTATTGCAAATCTTACTATAAAAGGAGTAACAAAAGAAATTACATTTCCAGCTATGATCAAGTATTCTGACTTGGGATTATTGGCTACTGCTAGTTTTAAAATAAATAGAAAAGATTGGGGCATGAACTATGGTACAGAAGGTTCAGTTGCTGATTTGGCAAAAGATAGAATCATCAACAATGAAATAGAATTTGTTGTATCTATTCTCGCAGAAGAAGTAAAATAAATTATATTAGTTATAAAAAAAATGCTCGGATATACCGAGCATTTTTTTTATAAGATTTTGCAATACTTATTTATAGCTATGTCGGCTTCCTCTTTTTTATTGGTACCTATTAAGAGTTTATCTCCATTCAAAAATTCTATTTGAATTCCTATATTACCATATATATTCAATGCTCTATTGCTTCCCAATCCTCGCAGTCCCCAACCTCCATATTCGCCTATTGGACTGTATTCTCTTACATATATATTTTTCATTTCTTTCCATGTTATAGTTTTTTCTTTTAATATAAATGGAAACAATTTATAATGTATTCCTTCTTCATCTATTCGTGTATACAAGTTCATAATATAAATAGTTATCATTATGAGCGAAATAAATCCAACAGTAAATATGGTAATGATCATATTGCCTGGTGGCACAATAAAATTAATAACTACCACAAAAATGTAGACTATTGGAAGTATCCAGCTAAATTTATTTTTGTAGAAATATTGTTTTTCTTCAAACATATATTTACTTCAATCTTTCTGTAATATCTAATCTAAATTTACGAGCAGTATCTTTAGCTATATCGTATCCTGCATCTGCATGACGTATCACACCCATAGCAGGGTCATTGTGCAATACTCTTTTGAGTCTTCGAGCAGCATCTTCAGTACCATCTGCAAGTATCACCATACCAGCATGCAGTGAGTATCCCATTCCTACTCCACCACCATGATGAAAACTCACCCAGCTGGCACCTCCAGCAGTATTTATCAATGCATTAAGTATTGGCCAGTCTGCTACAGCATCGCTACCATCAAGCATTGCTTCTGTTTCTCTATTGGGTGAAGCTACAGAGCCAGTATCTAAGTGGTCTCTTCCTATGATTATAGGTGCTTTTACTTTTCCTTCTTTTACTAAATCATTAAACGCAAGAGCAGCTATCTCACGAGCTCCCATCTCTAGCCAACAAATTCTTGCAGGTAATCCTTGAAAAGCTATTCTCTCTTTTGCCATAGTCAACCATCTAAGCAATCCTTTATTGTCTGGGAATAGTTCTTTTAGTTTTGCATCACACACTGCTATATCATTTGGGTCACCACTCAATGCTACAAACCTAAACGGACCACTTCCTTTACAGAATAATGGTCTTATATATGCAGGAACAAATCCTGGGAAATCAAAAGCATGATCTACGTGTCTTTTATCTTTTGCTTGTCCTCTCAAATTATTTCCATAGTCAAAAGTGATAGCACCACGTTTTTGAAGTTCTAGCATTTCATTTACATGCTTAGCCATTGTATCCCAGCTTCTATTTCTATATTCTTCAGGATTAGCTTCTCTTAGTATATTTGCCTCAGCTACACTCATGTTTTCTGGGAAATATCCAATAAGTTCATCATGTGCAGAAGTCTGGTCGGTAAGTGTATCTGGAGTAATATTTCTATCTATGAGTCGTTTCAATAAATCTACCACATTGCATACTACTCCAATAGATTTTGCTTCTTTATTTTTTTTGTATTCGAGTGCTTTGTCTATTGCTTCATCTATATCATGATACATTTCGTCTATATATCTGGTTTCTATTCTTTTTTGAATACGCCATTCTTCCATTTCGGCTGCTAAGCAAACTCCTTCATTCATAGTGATAGCTAGTGGCTGTGCACCTCCCATACCTCCTAGGCCAGCAGTTACATTTAGTGTGCCTTTAAGTGTGCCTCCAAAATGCTGATTGCTTAGCTCTAAGTATGTTTCATATGTACCTTGAACTATTCCTTGTGAGCCTATATATATCCATGAACCAGCAGTCATCTGCCCATACATCATCAGTCCTTTTTTCTCAAGTTCAGTGAAGTGATCCCAGTTGGCCCATTTTCCTACCAAATTTGAATTGGCAATCAATACTCTTGGAGCATCTTTATGAGAGCGAAGAATACCTACCGGTTTACCACTTTGCACAATCAAGGTCTCATCATCTTCGAGGTCTTTGAGAGCTTTTATTATTAGTTCAAAACTTTCCCAATTTCTAGCAGCTTTGCCTCTACCTCCATATACAATTAAATCCTCTGGCCTTTCAGCTACATCTGCATCTAGATTGTTTAGGAGCATTCTAAGTGCAGCTTCTTGTACCCAGCCTTTACATGATAAGGTACTTCCTGTTGGAGTTTTCGGTATTTGTCTAGTCGTAGTCATTTAATAAATATTTATTGCAAAATTATAGCTTAATAACCATTTTGAAAGGAATATGTTTTTATTGAAATAAAAAAGACCAAATAAGCGTTAATTAGTAATAAAATTTGAAATATTAATAATTGTTATTTATTAAATTAATATCAATCAAATATTTTTTATTTTTAAAAATAAATATAGTTTTACATACAAAATAACTTATATGAAGAAATATGTCTACCTAGTATTTATTTGTTTATTTTTCCTACAAGCAAAAAGCCAAAATAAATACAAACCAACTTTAGATTTAGTAAGAGAAGCCTATAGTTCTAGTACTAGTAAAGATTATAAAGACGCTATAGAATTATATAGTAAAGTAAACGAAAATGATGATTTATACTTAGCCTCACAATATGAAAAAAGTTTATGTCTTTTTAATGATGAACAATATGATACTTGTATAATTATATCAAAAGAAATACTTAAATCAGACAAAACTAATTTTGACTATTCATTAGTATACAATAATATAGGTATTTCTTATCTCGCACTAAAGAATTATAAAGAAGCAATAAAATATATAGATGAAGGTTTAGTGAAATATCCAAAATATTATTTGCTTCACTATAATAAAGCTATAGCTCTCAGAGACAATCAAGAGTATCAACTAGCAATAGATGCAATAAAAAAATGTATTTACTATAATCCATACTATGCAAATGCACATTATGTACTTGGTAAACTAGCTGGTGATGAAGGTATGCTAGTACAAGCTATGCTTGCTACAAACACAGCTATTTATATAACTGCAGATGATACTAAAGCGCTAGGATATGTACAGTATTTAAATACATTACTTTCCAAAAAATATGAATCAAAAGAAAATATGCTTTCTTTTTCTGATAAAGGGGATGATTTTGCTTCTATAGAAGAGATAATAAGAGCGCAAGCAGCCTTAAATTCAAAATACAAATTGGAGACAGATATTGATTTTCCGTTTGCTCGTCAGAATCAAGCATTGTTTTCATATTTACAAGAGCATAGTGGTACAGATGGCTATTTTGAAAAGACATATATCCCTTTTTATAAAGAAATATATTCAAAAAAATATTTTAATGCTTTTACTAATCTTTGTGTACTCACAACAGACAATACAGCATTACAATCAAAAATCAAAAAGAATCTACCTGCCATTAAAGAGTTTTATGGTTGGTCGGGTGATGAGTTTCTCTATAAATTTTGCAAAAGAAAAGTAGATGAAATTGAAACGGATGTTTATTTTTATTATAAAGATGGTAAGTTTGATAGAATAGGTACGCTAGATGAAAACCAAAAAGCCACAGGAAAATGGATTTATGTATTTAATAATGGACTAAAAAGAGGTATTGGATTTTTTAAAGATGGAAAATCTGAAGGAGAGTGGATCACCTACTACCAAAATGGTAATAAAATGGAACTTCAAAACTTCTCTGATGATAAACTTAATGGTCCATATGAATTTTATTTTGATAATGGAAGCTTGAAAATAAAAGCAAACTATGTAAATGATAGTATCGACGGCATATTTGAACAATTTAATATCATAGGAGCAAAAATATCTATGACTACATACAAAAACGGCCAAAAAGAAGGCCCCGCCATAGATTATTATCCAAATGGTGAAAAAAAATTAGAATTAACTTTTGTGAAAAGTAAAGCTGATGGAGACTATATTGGATATTATCCAAATGGTAAAAAAGAGTTTGATAGTAAAATGAAAAATAGTTTTTATGAAGGGGCATATACAAGATATTTTGTAGATGGGTCTATAAATAAATCGTTTAATTATAAAGAAGGATATAAAGAAGGACCCTACAAAATATATTATAGAAATGGGCAATTAAGATCTGAAGGAACATATAAAAAAAATAATCTGGTAGGTACCTGCAAATCTTATTATGCCAATGGTCAAATAGAGGAAATTTATGAATATGATATAGATGGAAACGAATCTGGAGTTTCAAAAGATTATGATTATGATGGTAAGTTGTATAGTGAGATATCTAAAACGAAGAAAAAAATACTCTCATTAAAATACTTTGATAAATCTGGTACTATGTATTACGAATCTAAAGTAAAAGACGGAAGTGAGTTAAATATATATAGACCAGATGGAAGTCTATTAGCATCAGGCAAAGTAAAATCTAATAGTAAAGATGGAATGTGGCATGAGTATTTTAGAGATGGGTCAAAAAGTTCTTCTATAGAATATGTCAATGGAGCATATGATGGACTTACAGAAGTATTTTATGCAAATGGAAAATTAAAATCTTATTATTATTACAAAAGAGATTCTTTAGTTGGTACTTTTAAAAAATATTATATAAATGGCACAATGTCCAATATTGGTAATTATTACGACGACCATGTGATAGGCGAGTATTCAAATTATTATAAAAATGGAACTAGATCTAGTACATATTTTTATAATGATGAAGGGGATTTAAATGGAGAATATACTTACTATGATTCATATGGTAAGCCATATAATATATTGAGTTATAAAGAAGGATTTTATTTAAAAGAATACTATCTAGATAGTACCGGTAAAAAACTAAATGAATATTATTTGAAACCTACCAAAGAAATGTATATAGACAAAGGATTTTCAGATATCCAATATTCAGAGAATGAGCAAATGAATGGTATAGGAAATGGAAGTTTTAAGCTATTTAAAAACAAGCTACTAGTAACTACAGGGAATTTTATAAACAATAGAAAAGAGGGCATTTGGACTTGGAAAGGTGTATTAGATAGTATAAGTGCAGTATATAGTTATGAGCTAGGAAGTAGAGAAGGGATTCAAAAAGACTATACTGTAGATGGTAAGTTATATGCTGAATTTAGCACTTTGGAAGATGAGTATCATGGTAAATTTATCAGATATTACATGAATGGAGCTAAACAATATGAAAGTGATTATATATATGGAGTAGAGCATGGTGTAAAAACATATTATGCTCTCACAGGAGAAAAAATAATGCAAGCAGTTTTTAATAATGATGATATAGTAAAATTTATTGTAAATGGTTCTAAAGAACTCAGTGATACTATAGATTTTAAAACAGGAACAGGGAGTATCACCGCAAACTATTTAAATGGAGGTAAAGCAATAGAGCTCCATTTAAAAAATGGTTTATTTGATAGTACATATGCCATTTATAATAAAGACGGTAAACCACTCTATGAGAGTTTTAATAAAGATGATCAGTTTCAAGGGGAGCGAAAATTATATTATCCATCAGGCAAACTATACATATCAGAAATGTATATAGATGACGACCTCAATGGAGATAAGGTTATATATAGAGAAAACGGAACTAAGAAAGCTATCATCCCATATTTTAACGATAGTATTAATGGCGATATTAAAATTTTTGATAACACTGGTAAGCTTATAGAAACTAGAACTTACTACAATGACAATTTATTGAATGTTAAAAAATACTAGTTTACTACTTGCATTTTTATTGTGTACGATACATATACTACATGCACAGCCAGATATAGAATTGGCAGAAGAACAAAAAAAACATCCTGATGATTTTTTGATATATACAAGTAAAAATAAGGATATAGATATTTCATTGAAAAATGGAAAATTGTATATCACTTCAGATGTATATGATGAATTATTTATTTTGAAAAATCTTGCAAGCTTAGATGCAGAAGAGTCGGTAGATTATTCAAATTTTTATAAATTACTTTCACTCGAAGCATATACACTTGTGCCCAATGGTAAAACATATAAAAAGGTAGAAGTGAAAGATTTTAAAGAAAGGCATGTATTTGATAATATGGTTTTTCATGATGATGTAAATGAGCGTGTATTTACTTATCCAAATTTATCTAAAGGAGCTAAAAAAGTATTGCATTACAAACAAGAATTTACAGAGCCACAGCTATTAGATGGTTTCTTTTTTGCTTCAAGTCTTTTTACCAATACTGCAAAACTTACTATCACTGTAGATGAAAATATTGACTTGGGTTTTAAATTATTTAATGGTGAAGGCTATGCTATAGTAGCTAAAGTAGAAAAAGTAAAAAATAGAAAAGTATATACCTGGCAAATAGATAATGCACCAAAAGTTAAATTTGAAAATAATGTATACAGTCCTAGATACTATATACCCCACATACTATACAATATCAAGAGCTATACAGTAGACGGAAAATCTATAAATGTATTGTCTAATATAGATGACTTACATACTTACTATACTCGCTTTTTAAAAGATTTGAATCTAGATAATAATCCTGCCCTAAAACAGGTAGCAGATTCTATCACATCTGGTATAACAGACGAGTCTGAAAAAATTAAAAAAATATACTACTGGGTGAAAGACAATATTCGATATATAGCATTTGAAGATGGTTTTGGGGGATTCATACCACGTGATGCCACAGAGGTATGTGACAAAAAATTTGGAGACTGTAAAGACATGGCCAATCTTTTGGTATCTATGATCAGAAGTATAGGTATCAAAAACGTATACCATACTTGGATAGGAAGTAATTCGCTTCCCTATAGATATGAAGATATACCTAGCACAGCTGTAGACAATCATATGATAGCTACTTACATAAAAGATGGTGAATATATATACTTAGATGCTACTAGTAAATACACGCCTTGGGGATATCCATCTGAGTTTATACAAAATAAAGAGGCGCTCATACATTTAGATGACAAAACATACGAAATAAAAAAAATACCAGAAGTGCCTTGTGAGAAAAATGAAGAATCTACTATAGTGAATATTTTTCTAAAAGGAGATAGTATCATAGGTCATGGAAATACTACTGTTATTGGTTATACAAAAGATTATTTTCTAGAAATGTTTTCAGACTATACCGGAGAGCAACGTATGAAAAATATAAAACCATATCTAGAGCTAGGCAATAATAAATTTTATTTAAAAGATTTCACTGAGCAGAATATAAAAGATAGAGATAAAAACTATATTATAGATTTCAATTTTGAATTGAATAACTATGGAATAGATGTAGAAGATAAAAAATATATTAATCTCTATCTAGATAAATACTATGACCAAGGTAAAATAGATACCTCTAGAACATATGATTTGCAAAATAGATTTGCTGATTTGAAAAAACTAAATATCACTTTGAATATACCTGAAGGATACACCGTTAGCTATATTCCAAAAAACGTACAATTAGAAAATAACTTATTGAAATTCAGAAGTGAATTTACTAAGCTAGACAATAAAGTGAATTTGACTTATTCTATAGGTTTGAAAAAGCTTATCATAAAAAAAGAGGAGCTAGACGATTGGAATAAAATAATAGAGCAACTACAAGATGCTTATTCAGAAAATATTTCATTAACCAAAATTAAATAACCCAATATGATAAAATATAGTTTTATAGTTTTATTTGTAATCAGCAGTATACTTTCAGTTTACGCTCAGGATTCTCGTTTTAAAGATTATAGCTGGACTACCGAAATACCCAAATACACCCTGAGCGAAGAAGATAAAAAATATGGTGAGATAACTATAGAAGACAAAAAATCTATAGAAATAGTAGTGGATGAAAATGGCGCATACGAATATTATCTATGGCACAATATCACACTTGTAAATACAAGTGATGCTATAGAACGTAATAATACGATACGTTTGCCGTATGCTCAAAATACAGAAATCGTCATTAATAAACTTCGTGTGATACAGCCAGACGGCAAAATAATAGAACTTACAGATAATGATATTAAAGAAGCTGAAGATGAAAAAGAAAAAAGAAAGTATAAATATTTTGCTGTGAGAGGCCTAGTAGTAGGTGCTTTGATAGAGAGAATTACTCTTAAGAAAATGGAGCCACAATTGAGTGGAGCAGGATTTGATTTGCAGTTTGACAATCCCTCAAAGTGGCAAAGTTTTGAATTGATATATCCAAAGTTTTTGAAATTTGAGACAAAAACATATAATATCACTACTCCAGTAAATACAGATACTATCGACTATAAATATATACGAAAACATATACAACTAGAAAATATAGACGCCCTCAATGATGAGAAATATAGCAACTATGAAGCAAATGTAAAATCTATTGCATATAAGCTTACGGGCAACTATAATACAGGCAAAATGAATATCAATAGCTTTAAAGAAATAGTAGATAAGCTCTATCCTGCATTCAATCCAGAACTTACAAAAGAAGACAATAAAGCACTAGATAAATTTTTAGCTAAATCAGATATCAATACAGCGACTACCGAGGAAGAAAAAATAATAAAAATAGAAGCTTATCTAAAAGCAAACTATGTAAGTGGCGAAAATGTAAATGTCACTAGCTATGAAATAGCAGACTTACTTAAAAATAAAGTAACCAATTTCTTTGGTATGACCAAACTTTTCTGTGTAGTATTCAATAAGCTAGGTATCAAACATCAAGAAGTATTTACCACCAATAGATACGAGCAGGTATTTGATCCAAAATTTGAAAACATGAATCACCTTGATAAATATTTGATTTATTTTCCTGGATATAAATACTTAGCTCCAACTGAAATACTAAGTAGATACCCACTCATACCACATCAATACTCCAATAACTACGGCCTGTTTATGAAGCCAATAGAAATGGGAGGAGTGAAAATAGGAATAGGAGAAAAGAAAACGATAGAACCACTTGACTATACATACTCTACCGATACTATGGATATAGTTATAGATATGACTAAAGATATCATGAAACCAATTTCCAATTACAAAGTAGCTTGGACCGGATATATAGCAGATAGAATACAGCCATTTATGAATCTGATAGAAGAAAGCGAAAAAGATAAAACGAGAAAATCTATCATGGAAGGTTTTGCAGGCGATATGACCGATGTCACTGTCAAAACAGAGAATGAAGGAGTAGAGTTTTATGGTAGAAAACCATTTATAGCTACCTGTAGTTCTACCAATCAAAAACTTACAGAAAAAGTAGGAACTACTTATCTATTTAAGTTAGGACAAGTGATAGGCAGACAAGAAGAAATGTACCAACAAGGAACTAGACAAACCGATATAGATGTGCCACATAAGCATGTATATATAAGAAGAATAATAGTAAAATTACCAGAAGGCTATACACTTAAAAATACAGATAAAATAGATATCAATAAAACTTGCATGCTAGGAGACGAAATAGCGGCAAGATTTATAACCAAACATGTTATAGAAAACAACCAACTCATCATCACCAACGAAGAAAGTTATAGACTATTAAATTTACCAAAAGATAAGTACGAAGAATTTAGAAGTGTGATAAATGCAGCAGCAGATTTCAATAAAGTAGTACTCATACTAGAGCCTAAGTAATGGATATAATATCAAGTCTGCAAAATGCAAAAATAAAAAATGTAGTACTACTCATAGAGAAAGCTAAAGAGCGTAGAGAGCAAGCTAGCTTTGTGGTAGAAGGTGCTAAGGAAGTAGAGTTGCTACTCAAAAGCAACTATACCGTTACCGATATATTTATACATGAAAAACTCACACAACTTCCAGATTTTATAAAAAAATCTACAGCCAATCTCTATTCTGTGAGCGAAAAAGTTTTTGAAAAAATAGCGTATAGAGAAAACAAAAGCGATATAGTAGCACTTGCCAAAACACAAAAACATACATTAGCACAATTAAAATTAACTACTACTCCGCTACTCATAGTGCTCGAAGGTATAGAAAAACCAGGCAATCTAGGAGCCATACTCCGAACTGCCGATGCCTGCAATGCCGATGCGGTCATAGTCTGCGAGCCCAATACAGATATATACAATCCCAATTGTATACGCAATAGTGTAGGTACGTTTTTTAGTAAGCAGTTGGCTATCTGTAGCAATGAGGAATTGAGCGCATACCTAGCACAACATCAGATCAAATCATTTGCCACCGCTATCACTACGGAGCATTATCACTATCAAACATCCTACAAAGAGGCTACCGCATTTATATTTGGTACAGAAGCACACGGACTCACCGACTACTGGCTACAACATGCCGATGAAATCATAAAAATACCCATGCTTGGCATCAACGATTCGCTCAATGTATCCAACTCAGTAGCTATCTGTGTATACGAGGCATTGAGACAGAGAGAGGGATAGTTTCTTAGCTATTTTATCAAGTTATCCTATTGTACCATTTTTTATTAATTTTATTATGCTTTAATTTGTATATAATAATTTCAATATGATATCGATTTGCATAATAGAAGATATTCTAGATATATTAAATGGTCTTGAAGTGATTATTTCAAGAGATAGTGAATTTAAATTAATCAAATCTTTTACCAATGCTGAAGATGCTATAAAAGAAATACCAATGCTTTCTCCTGATATTGTACTTACAGATATCAATTTACCTGGTAAGTCGGGTATAGATTGTATGAAAGAAATCAAACAAATTTGTCCAGATATTTTGTTTATCATGTTTACGATATTTGAGGATAGTGATGCGGTTTTTGAAGCATTGAAAGCAGGAGCAAGTGGTTATATTCTCAAAAATACTTCTCCAGAAAAAATAATAGATTCATTGGTAGAATTGCATGAAGGAGGCAGTCCTATGTCGCCGAGTATAGCTAGAAAAGTATTGAGCTCTTTTAATGTATTACCTATATCTAATACAGTAAATAGTCTGCTTACTAAAAGAGAAATAGAAGTATTAGAATTACTCAGCAAAGGTTTTTTGTATAAAGAAATAGCCGACAAACAACAGATATCCATAAGTACTGTCAAAAGCCATTTAAATCATATCTATCAAAAACTGCAAGTTCAAAACAAAACGGAAGCCATCAATAAACTCTATGGTAAATAAATTCAATGTAATAAAAATACTAATTGCTAATTGGTATAGATATATAGAAATATGTACCATTTTCGTTTTTAATTTCTAGAGTTCCAGACAAACTTTCTACTCTTTTTTTGATATTGATTATGCCATTTCCAGAGGGTTTTGATAATTTTTCTTGCGGTATCCCTATGCCATTATCCTTTATTTCTAGTGTTATAAGTTTATCTATATTTATATCCACTTTTATTGTTGTTGCTTTGGAGTATTTAAGTGCATTATTTAAAATTTCTTTATAGATACTAAATAGATTTTTTCGAATAAAACTATTGATAGAAATGTTTTTGTTTTTAAGGTTTGAAGTGAAACTAATTTCTATATTAGTTGATTGATAGAATTCACTTGCGTACCTTTTCAAAAAAGCAATAGTTTCTTCAGCATTGTTTTTGTCATCACTCATGGCCCAAACTATTTCACTCAGATTTTGAATCAATTCGCCAGTCTTTATTTTTATTTTAGAAAATTTTTCTTTGTCTACAGTATTTGCAAGGTAAAATATAGAAGTCAATCCACTTCCTAAATTGTCATGCATATCTTGAGATATTCTATCTCTTTCATTAGATATCATACTTTGTTGATCAATTTTTTTCTTAAGTGCATCTTGTTTTTTCTGTGTTTGATAATAATAAATTATAAAAATAACGGCTAAAGAAATCCCAATAAATAAGAGTTGAAAAGTGGTGATTCTTCTTTTTGAAGACACTTCATTCAACTCCAGTTTTAATATTTTATTCTCATTATCTACATATTGTTGGGCTATCTTTTGTATTTTTTTATTACCAGATTGAGCGATGTTTTTTTGAGTAGAAATTAGTTGCTCTTGTAGAAAAATTAATTTTTGTATATCATTGCTTTTTTTGTATACTAGTATTGCCTCACTAAAAAATAATTGAAGATAATATTGTCCTATGTTTTTTGAGTTTAATATTTCTATGCAATCGTTGTAAATTTTATCTTGTACAGTTTTATTATTAGAATATGCTTTTAATAGTTTGCCTTTATTCCATAGTAGAATATCATTTAAATTATATTTCAATGCCCAATCATTACATTTATTATAATAGTAGTTAGCACTATCTAAATTGTTTTTATGATAATAAATATTTCCGAATGTGATAAAACACATAGCTTGAGCCCTCATTTGATGTTCTGCTATGGCTTGTTTATAGGCAATATTATTGTAATAAAGCGATGAATCATATTCCCCAAGTTGAAAAGTCATTTGTGCCAATTGGCTTATCATTTGGCTATATTCTACTGTATTATAATGTCCTTTTTTTGAACTATTTAAATAATAAAATATAGCAGTATGCATGTATTTTTTTGATTCATAAAAGCTATCTATTTCTTCATATAAATAACTTAAAAATGCATACGAATTAGCTATTAGCAAACTGTCATTTATTTTATTAGCTTCTCCTAAACTTTTATATACAGCACTTTTTCCAAATTCAGTTAAATTTTCAAAATAATATATTTCAGTTTGTTTTATATAGATAGTATATTCAAGATATTTATCTTTTTCAAATTTTGATTGATCAATAAGTAGATATAAATATAGTTCAGCAGAATCTAGCTTATCATCAAAAATATATTCATCTATAATTTTTATAGTATAATCATTCTTTAATTTTATTGTTGGAGCATTTTTTAATGAATCTTTTAACAAGTCAATATTAGAAGGCTCATATCCAGAACCATTCATATTCATATTATTTAATACTAATATTAAAAATAAAATAATTGCCTTATTTATCATTATATAGAATACAAATTAAAGTATATTTTATGGATTATATCATCAATAATACTGTTATTTAAAATTTGATATATCAACCTTTTGATTGATTTCTAGCATTTTATATTTTACTAATATTGCATCAATATTAATCAATAAATTATATAAAATGAAAAAAATAATCTTCCTATGTATATGTATATACCCATTCTTATATAGTTGTACAAAAGATAAAGATGACACAAAACCACCCTATAATGCAAGTGCAAATGTAAATACTAATGAAGTAGATGTGATAGATTGTTCTAGTGCAGATTTTTCTGGTGCGATTTCTACAGGTGTAGTTTTTACCGAAAATGGAATTGTATATGCCACCACTAAAAATCCTACTACATCAAATACTAAATTAGTTGATCTTTCTTCAGGAAATACTATAACTGCTAGTGCATATACTTTAAGTCCTAGTACAAAATATTATTATAGAGCATATATCATTAAGTCAGGTATTGTAGAATATGGAGGAGAAGGTAGTTTTAGTACTGTAGCTTGCACTGGAAATCCAGTAGATAATAATTTTTATTTAAACTTAACTGCTGATGGCAATCAAATAAATTCTAGACAAATGAAAGCTGGTCAAATAACAAATGAATGTATGATGTCATAGAGCGGAGGGAATACCGTCATAAATCTGGTTACTAATAGTTATATATTTACTTGTATTGGATTTTCATTACTAAATACAGTAGGAACTTATCAATTTAATTCAGATTCAGATGGAGAAATACTATTGAATAGTAATCCACCTGGCATTTCTTATATGTTAGGTTCAAATTTAAATTTTACAAGAGCTTTAGATAGTGATGGTGATTGTGTGGAAACACAACAAGCATATGGTACTACTACTATCAATATTACAAAAGTGACTCCTTATAGAATTCCAGATTCAGTATTTGTACCAGATAATTTAAGAGAAGGATTTATTGTAGAAGGAAATTTGTCAGGCACTATTTATCAGTATTACGAATCTTGTACAAATAGTAGAGCAGTTCCAGTATCAGGCACATTTAGATTGATTTCATGGAATATCTAAAAATCAAATTAAAAAATCTAACTCAATACTTTAAACAAAAGCTCTTCTAGAAATAGAGCGGTATATTCTCTTTCGTTTTTATTTTTAATATCGGTAAGTCTGGGTAAATGCTTTGCAAAATACTGTTGTTGGTGTGAGGCTTCGATTATAGTAGTACTAAGAGAATGCCCATATTTATATTTTGGATTATACTCTTTGATGATGCTCGCTATTTTCGCACAAAGATCTTTGTAAGGTTTGAATACTTCTTCCTTATTGATTTCTTTTATGTCTTTTACTAAATATACCTTACTACTTTCTGCTATCACTATCTGAGTCAAATATGCTCTATTATACTCTAATTTTCCATTACTTTCAGGTAAGTCATTAGTCAAAATTTCAATGATGGTTTTTAGCTTTGATTTAGAGTCTTTTAGGTTTTGAATTCTGTAGATAACCAAATACTCCATATAAGACCAGTACCAGTTTAGTATATATAGGAGCATTCGATGTTTGTTTTCAAAGTATCTATATATGGTAGCTTCTGTTGTATTCATTTCCAGAGCTAGTTTTTTAAAAGTAAACTGTTCAAAACCAATATTATGTATTAGTTCTATAGCATTTTTTACCATAAGCATACCCAGTTCACTACTTTCAGGGTCTCTCAAATATATATGGTCATTTACTTTAAAACTTAATTTAAACTCCATTGTTATTTTATTTGATACAAAGGTAATATTTAATTTACATTTATAATAGTAATTGTATTATAAATGATATTTTAACAATTATTAATAATAGTAATACTATTATTATTTTAAATAGTATCTATATTTGCATCAGAATATTAATAAGGATAATTATGAAATTATTTGAGCCATTAGGTAGACTTTTAAAACTTTTAGATAGACACAAAAAAGAATTAACGTCTATTTATTTTTATGCTATACTTAGTGGTATAGTACAGTTGAGCGTTCCTATAGGAGTACAAGCTATTATTAGTTTTGTATTAGGTGCTACAATGGTTACATCTATTTATGTTCTTATTGTTCTAGTGGTAATAGGTGTATTGTTAGTAGGAGTGATGCAAATGAATCAGATGAAAATTATCGAAAAAATACAACAAAGTATTTTTGCAAGTTATGCAATAGAATTTACAGAAGTAATACCTCGATTTGATTTGAGAAAAACAGATGATTTGTATTTGCCAGAGCATGTCAATAAGTTTTTTGATGTATTAAATGTTCAA
The DNA here is from genome assembly GCA_945860705.1 of Chitinophaga pinensis. GTDB lineage: Bacteria > Bacteroidota > Bacteroidia > Chitinophagales > CAMDFR01 > CAMDFR01. The sequence continues at coordinate 44,138 of CAMART010000006.1, forward strand.
AAAGGATTGTCAAAAATATTATTAGAAATTCCTATTGCTAGTATTCAAATTTTATTCGGATTGATTTTATTGTCTTTATACCATCCAGTATTTATAGTATTTGGCTTATTGCTTCTTGTTGTATTGATATTTATTTTGAAATATACAAGTGTAAAAGGTCTAGAAACAAGCCTCAAAGAAAGTTCTTATAAATACTCAGTAGTAGCTTGGCTTCAAGAGATGGCAAGGGTAATTAAATCCTTCAAGTTTAGCCAAGGTTCGCATCTTAACCTACAAAAAACAGATAAAAATCTGCAAGGATACTTAACAGCTCGTACAGCACACTTCAAGATTTTATTATTTCAGTATCAAACATTAGTTTTCTTCAAAGTGACTATTACATCAGCAATGCTTATCATAGGCACATTTTTATTAATCAATCAAAGCTTAAATATCGGTGAGTTTATAGCTGCAGAGATTGTAATATTGATGGTGATAGCTTCTATAGAAAAATTGATTAGTAGTTTAGATAGTGTTTATGATGTGATCACAGGATTAGAAAAACTTGCTACGGTTACAGATAGTCCACAAGAAAAGGATGGTTCTGTATTATTAAATGCTCAAGAAAATGGTGTAGAATTTGATATGGTTGATTTTAGTTATAATTTTCCAAATGGGCAACTCCTTTTCAATAAAGTAAATTTAAGTATTCCAAAATATTCATTAGTAGGTATAAGCGGACTAGAAGGAGCAGGTAAAAGCACGCTTTTAAAAATATTTAGCGGTAGTGTAAGTGATTACCAAGGTAATATTTTATTAAATAATATACCTATGACGAATTATCAGTTAGAAAGTTTAAGAAATCAAATAGGTATGTATCTGCATCAGCAAGATATTTTTAAAGGAAGTATATTTGAAAATATAAGTATGTGTAGACAAGGAATAAGCCCAGAAATAATTATGGAAACAGCTGAAACATTAGGCTTTGAAAAATTTTTAATTAATATTCATAATGGCTTGGACACTTTGATAGATGCAAGTGGAAAAAAACTACCAAATACTTTAGTGAAAAAATTACTATTGCTTAGAGCATTTGTCAATAAGCCCATATTATTATTGTTGGATGAGCCATGGACAGGATTAGAAGAGCAAGCAAAAAATAACTTAATCGATTATCTATTAGATAAAAAATTAAAAAGAACGATATTGGTTGCCACTAATGATGCCGATTTTTTAAGTAAATGTGATATTCAAATAGAATTAAATAACGGAAATGCAATTGTCAAATAATATGAATTCAGCTGAATATAAAAAAAATCTAAAGTCTACTAAATTAATTTATAGATACAATATAGAAAGTAGAGTAAAATATTGGTTTATTGGGATTATTATTTTTCTACTTTTTATTATGTTTTTGCCATGGACTCAAAATATCAAATCTAAAGGTCTAGTGACATCCTTATACCAAGAAGAAAGACCACAAGATATCAATTCTCCAATAGCGGGTAAAATAGTTCAGTGGTATGTGAAAGAAGGTGATATAATAAGAAAAGGTGATACAATACTAAAAATAACCGAGATAAAGGAAGACTACTTAGACCCAAATCTAGTAGCTCGTACACAACAACAATTAGATGCTAAAAAAGGGGTTGTAAATTATTATCAAGGTAAAGCAAGTACTGCAGATGTACAAATCGAAGCACTTTTAGAAGCAAAAAAACTAAAAATAGAACAACTAAAAAATAAACTTAGCCAATTAGAAAATAAACTTACTGGAGAAAGGGCTGAACTAAGCGCAGCAACCAATGAATTGGAGCTTGCTACAGACCAATATGTAAGACAACAAAAAATGTTTGATGAAGGATTGGTGTCTAAAACACAACTTCAACAAAGAAATATTTCCTACCAAAATGCACAAGCAAAAAAGATAATGGTAGAAAATAAATTGGCTCAAACTAAACAAGAAGTTACCAATGTAAGAATAGAACAAAACTCTGTAGAACAAGAATATACAGAGAAGATAAGTAAAGCCACAGGGGATAAGTTTCAAAGTATGAGTATGATAGAAGGTGGTAAAGGAGATATGGCAAAACTCGAAAATCAAGTATCTAACTATACTATCAGAAATGGCATGTATACTTTATTAGCTCCACAAGATGGGCAGATAGTACAAGCTAAAAAATCAGGTATTGGTGAGATAATCAAAGAAGGAGAACGTATCACTGTTATCGTTCCTACCCATGTCACTTATGCTGTAGAAATGTTTGTAAAGCCAGTGGATTTGCCATTAATAAGTGTCGGGCAAAATGTTCGATTCATGTTTGATGGATTTCCTGCTATAGTTTTTAGTGGTTGGCCAAATAGTAGTTATGGTACATTTGGTGGTGAGATAGTAGCATACGAAAATACAATAAGTGAAAATGGAATGTTTAGAGTGTTGGTAAAACCTGATAATAGTACTAAAAAATGGCCTACTCAACTTAAGATAGGAAGCGGTGCACAAGGTATTACACTTCTAAAAGATGTACCTATTTGGTATGAACTCTGGAGAAATATAAATGGGTTCCCACCAGATTATTACAAATTAAAAGTTTCAGATACTAAAGTAAAATCAGATAAAAAATAATATGAAAAATAGATTTTTATATATCTGTATATTTCTTAGTTGTTTGTTTTTAATATATTCAACTGCATCTGCACAAAGCGAATTTAAAACATTAAACTCTGAGCAGGTTTTACAACTAGTAAAACTCTATCATCCTATAGCTCGTCAAGCGCAGATAGGTGTGGAGAAAGCACAAGCAGATATCGTTATAGCTAGAGGTGCTTTTGATCCTATTATCAATAGTTATCTGAGTAGAAAATCATTTGATGGAAAAGACTACTATACATATAGCAATCTTGAAATAAAAATTCCTGCTTGGTATGGTATAGAAGTATACAGTGGTATAGAAAGTCTAAGTGGTGCAAGAGTAGACAATTCTAGTACACTAGGACAAACTAATTTTTTAGGCATCAGTATTCCTTTAGCAAAAAATTTAGTATTAGACAAACGTAGAGCATATCTACAACAGGCTAGAATTTTTAAAACTTTGGCTAAAGTAGAACAGCGTTCTACAATCAATGATTTGCTTATGGGTTCTATGGAAGCATATTGGCAATGGGTACGAGCATACCAGACATACTTAGTTATGAAAAACAATGTTGAGGTCAATCAAAAAAGATTGGAATTGGTAAAAAAATCTTTTGATAATGGGGAAAGACCAGCTATAGATACTACTGAAGCAAGTACACAATTGATGAGTTTTCAATATCAACAAAATGCCTATTGGTTAGAGTTTCAAAATGCAGGATTACAACTTTCTGCATATTTGTGGAAATCAAATGATGAACCTTATAATCTTCCAGAATCTATAATACCACAAGATGGTTGGGAAATCGAAACTAATATTTTGCAGTTTAATCTAGAGCTTACCAATCTGCTCAATACTGCCATAACCATGCACCCAGAATTGCAGGTATATGAAAATAAATTAGATATACTTACAATTGAAAAACGATTAAAATTTCAAGAGCTTTTGCCTAAAATCGATTTTAGATATAATTTATTGGGTAAAGGATATAATGTTTTTAGAACACCAGTAGAGAGTCAGCTATTTGAAAATAATTTTCAGTACGGATTGAAATTAGAAGTGCCATTATTATTTTCAAATGGTAGAGGTCAGTACAGACAAGCAAAACTAAAAATAGAAGAAACCCGTTTAGATCAAAACCAAAAACTATTAAGTGTGCAATTGAAAGTGAGAAGCTACTATAATGAATTTGTAAACTTGCAAAATCAAATAGCACTACAAAGTAGAAACTATGAAAGCTATCTCCAACTTGTACGAGCAGAACAAAGCAGATTTGAAAATGGAGAAAGTTCACTTTTTATGATTAATAGTAGAGAAAATAAAGCACTAGAGGCATACGAAAAGCTCATAGAACTTAAAACAAAATACTTTAAAACCATTTACTCACTTCAATGGAGTGCAGGACTTTTAATTTAAGCTAAACTAAATTAAACATAGTTATATATTCAAAATATATAGATTTGCTATAATACTAGCAATTTGAACTTAGAGGATATATATCGAGATCATAAAAAAATGGTTTATAATCTGGCTCTTCAATACACACAAAATATTGAAGACGCTGAGGAAGTAGCCCAAGATGTATTTGTATCTATATATAATTCGATTGATAAATTTCAAGCAAACTCAAAACTTTCTACTTGGATTTACAGAATCACCATAAATAAATCTTTAGATTTTATAAAGGCAAAAAAAACAAAAAAACGATTTGCATTCATTACGAATTTATTTTTTGAAGATAGTAATGAAGTAAAACATGACAAGGCAAATTTTAATCATCCAGGTGTAGAGTTAGAAAACAAAGAAGCTGTAGAAAAAATATTTCACGAAATAAATCAACTACCTACAAATCAAAAAACAGTAATCATACTCAGTAGAATAGAACAAAAATCTCAAGCAGAAGTAGCGGAGATAATGAATCTAAGTATTAAAGCTGCAGAATCATTGTATCAAAGAGCCAAACAGAATTTATCAAAAAAACTTAATAATTAACGAAGGAATAAAAAATAATCATCGTCATAAATAATACAAAACATGAGAGAAATAGATAAAATGGATGAATTAGATGCATTACACCACATAAAAAAGGTAGATGCACCTGAATTTCTATTTACTAGAATAGAACAAAAGCTAAAACACGAAAAAAGTGCTAAAATGCCAGCATGGGCTCTATATGCGATTAGTACTTCTTTAGCAATTATTTTGTTTGTAAATGCATTTGCTATCATATCATATTCGAAATCATCAAGACAGGAAGCAAACCTTGCAAAAGCTATGAATTTATTACCTTCAAATAATATATATAGCTATGAATAAGGTAAAATATTTAAGTATAGTTACAACTATATTGTTGATTTTAAATATACTGCTTATTGCATTTATTTTATTGCACAAACCCAATATGAATGAACCTAGAGGTCCACATGGCCATATGCATGGTCCAAGAAATATAATTATTGAAAAACTAGATTTTGATAATGTGCAAATAAAGCTCTATGACGAAAAAATAAAATGGCATCAAGAAGAAATGTTTCGAACTCAAAAAGACATTTTAGCGCTAAAAAGACAACTTTATTCAACCTTAAATCAAACACAGAATGTAACCTTAAATGATTCTTTAATTCTAGAAATCAATAAGGTGCAAAACCAAGTAGAACATATCAATATTAAGCATTTTGAGGATATTAAAACAATCTGTAAACCTAATCAAATGAATAAGTTTAAGGATCTTAGCACTGAATTGGCAGATTTATTTAGCCCACCAAAAAGAAGACCACCTCATAAAGATTAATTAAGATAATGTAAATAATTTATTAATGATACGAATTTGTTTTACATGTTATCTTATGTGTTTTTATACTGCACTTTGTGCACAAGATATTTCTATTAAAATTATACCTGTTTTAAATGGTCAAAAAATTGAACTAGATAGATTTTATAAAATAAATATAAATGATAGTATTGAATTCATAAATCTTAAGTTTTATATATCTTCAATTCAATTTTTTTATAATAATAAGTTAACTTTTGAAGAATCGTCTAGTTATCATCTTATTGATTTGTCTAAACAAAGTACTACGGCTATTTCAATTAAAAATATACCTAATATAAAATATAATACTATAAGATTTAATTTAGGAATTGATAGTGTAACAAATGTATCTGGAGCATTTGGAGCTGATTTAGACCCTACAAATGGAATGTATTGGACTTGGCAAAATGGATATATCAATTTTAAAATGGAAGGAAAAAGCAATTTGTCAACCAATAAAAATGCTGAGTTTGAATTTCATTTAGGAGGCTATCAATATCCTTATAATTCACTACAAACTATAAAATTAAAATTGAAAAATAAACAGTATATAAAAATTGGATTAACATTAAATGAATTCTTTAAATTTATAGATTTAGCTACTCAGAAAAACATCATGTCGCCTTCTGCATCAGCGGTAAATCTATCAAAAAATATTGCTCACTTGTTTTTTATTTCTAAATAATGAAGAATTACATCTATATATTTTTAGTAGTATTGGTAGCTATATATTCTTTCACTAAAATTGATAATGAATGGTTCATTTCACTAAAAGGCTTTCCCCAACCTATATATGATTTTAAGAATAATACTTTATCACAAGAAAAAATAAATTTAGGTAGAGCATTATTTTACGATCCTATTTTATCTAAAAACAATACTATCTCTTGTTCTAGTTGTCATCTACAATATACGGCTTTTACGCATGTAGACCACACAGTAAGTCACGGAATTGATGATAGAATAGGTACACGAAATGCACCAGCATTGATGAATTTAGCATGGCACTCTTCATTTATGTGGGATGGAGCTATCAATCATTTAGATATGCAATCTTTACTGCCTATTTCACATCCAGATGAAATGGGAGAAACAATAGAACACGTAGTTGATAAAATGCAAAAAACTTCATACTATCCAAAATTATATTATGATGCATTTGCAGATAGCACTATCACAGGCGAACATACACTCAAAGCTTTAGCTTCTTTTATGGTAACTCTTATCAGCAATAATTCTAAATATGATAGTGTGATGCGAAGAGAATCTATATTTAATGACCAACAAGCAAATGGATATGCACTTTTTAAAAAGAAATGTAGTATTTGTCATTCGGAACCACTTTTTACTAATATGAAATTTGAAAATAATGGTTTGTCTTACGACACTTTTTATAAAGATAATGGTAGAATGAAAATTACTCAACTCACAGATGACTCTTTAAAGTTTAAAGTGCCATCACTTCGAAATATAGAGTTTTCTTATCCATATATGCATGACGGAAGATTTAAAAAGTTGTCTGAGGTGCTTAACCATTATAATACAGGTGTAGTTCATTATAAAAATACTTCTGTGTTTTTAAACGATAGTATGGGTTTATCATCCAATGAAAAAGTAGACATAATAGCATTTTTATTGACACTAACTGATAAAACTTTTTTATTTCATAAAAAATATTCATATCCAAGAAATTTATATAAGTAAATGAAGGTATTAAAATTAATTATCGTCAGATATAAATTATAAAACAATAAATATTTAAATTTTAAAAAACAATGAAAAAGAATCTTACATTATTTATTTTAAATGCATTTACCATTTGTGTATTTGCTCAGACTAATCCTATTATCACTGGTTGGCTTCAAAATACCACAGGTGTAAAAGGAAGACATTATGCAGCTCCAAGTACAACTCCAATAAATGATGCCGATTCAGCAAATATTAAAACTGTATTGTACTCTACAGGTTCAGTATATGTCCGTGCAAATGGAGTACCTACATACATTACAGGTCCTTTTCAAGATGGCAATCCATCATTGACTACAAGTCAAAATGCAATTTTTAAATTACCACTTAACCCAACAAGAAATACAGGAACACCGACTGCAACAACAGGTGGTAATATTGGCTTGTTTATTAATGGTGTAGCCTTATTTGATTATAGAGATGGTGTAGCTTGGAATAATACTACTATGGCACTTTGTGGAGGTCCAGGAAATCCACCATGTCCAGGAGGTCCAGGTGCAAGTATGGATTGGAATAGAGATGCGGTACCAGCTGAAAAAGCAGGATTTGACTGTGCTAAAGGACACCCAGCTATGGGTAATTATCATCATCATCAAAACCCTAGTGCATTTGATTTAGATAAAGTAGTTATTTCAAATGTATGCACACTTTATGATGCAGATGGTTTATATGTAATTGATAGTACGGTTCATTCTCCATTAATTGGATTTGCTTATGACGGTTTTCCTATATATGGAGCTTATGCTTATAAAAATGCAGATGGAACTGGTGGTATCGCTAGAATGAAATCGAGCTATACGCATAGAAGCATCACTACTCGTACATTAGGTCCTGCAGTAAATACTACATATCCTTTAGGTTATTTTAGAGAGGATTATCAATACAATACTACTTCTGCTTCTACTCCAGATTATTTAGATGAGCACAATGGTCGTTTTTGTATTACACCTGAATATCCTGCAGGAATCTATTGCTATTTTGCTACTGTAGATGCCAACTGGAATTCTTCTTATCCATACGCAGTAGGTCCTACTTTCTATGGTGTAAAATCTGCAACTAAAGTTACTACAATCACAGAGCCAGTAACTGTATACTTAGATACTACATCTTCAGGAGTAGGTATTAATAATTTAGAACAAAATTTTTCTGTAGATATATTCCCAAATCCTGCAAATGATCTAATAGCAGTACAAGTAAAAAATATTAATAGAGAAAATATCAAAGTAGAATTATTTGATTTTACAGGAAAAAAAGTCGATGAAACTACAATTCTACAAGGAAGTACGATTGCATATTTTGATACTAAAACTTTATATAGTGGTCAGTATATAGTAAAAATATCTAATAGAAATAATATAAGTAGTTATAAAATAGATTTAATAAAATAAAGACACTAATTTTTTTCATTTTTTCGTAAAGACTCTCTTTTTTTAAGTGAGTCTTTTTTTCTAAATAAAAAGTACATATCTTTATGATAAGTTAATGTTTAATTAATTATAAATTAATAGTGCATATGAAAAAAATTTACACTTTTCTTTTACCTATAGTATTGATATTTTATTCAATATCCTCCTATTCTCAAGTATTTACAAATACTACAAGGACGAGCATTCCAGATGCCTCTGTTGCTATCTATGTGCCTATCACTGTAAGTGGTCTCCCATCTTTAATCAATAGTACATTTGGACTTAAAAAAATATGTATTAATATGCGTCATACTTATATAGGGGATCTAAGAGTAGAACTACTCGCACCAACAGGTGGGGATTCAATGAAAATTTCAGATAGAAATGGTGGTGGCAATGATATTACTACAAATTTGTGTTTTCATGAAACTGCACCTAACTTTATTGTCAATTATCCAATTCTAGGAGCTACAGATTATTATGGTGTAGAGAGTATAAATGTAGTAAATACTGGTCGCAATCCTAATGGAACTTGGTATTTAGTGATACAGGATTTAGCTGGTGCTGATACGGGTTATGTAGATGCTATATCACTTGAGTTTGGAGCTAGCCCACCACCAACTCATACTAGAATTATTACACCACCACCTCCTCCAGGAGCTTATATATGTTCTGAAACATATCCATTTTTATGTGTGTGTCCCGATTTAAATGATACATGTATATTACTACCAGATATGACTACTTCTGCTAATGCTATTAGATCTGCATATTACGAAGAACCAGGTAAATTATTTTTTGCAATAGCTACTCCAAATATTGGTTATGGACCATTAGAAATCCATGCTATTGATACTGCATGTTATTGTGATACTTTAAAAGTTTTGTGCAATACACCTTGCCCATTAGGCATTACAAAGTTTAGAGAAGTATACCAAACTACCTATCAAAGAAATGATAGTATTATGGTGAAAAATAATATACCTATGGGATTGATGACCTATGACTCTACTTCAAAAATTATTTTTGATAAATGGACTCATAATACACTACGTTTAAAAACAAATGATCCAAATCCTCTAAATTGGATAATATTAAGTGACTATAGCCACAATAGTAATTGTCTAGTTAATACGAATACATGTTCAAATAGAATAGGATATTGTGTAGATACTTTATTTGATACTATTATTAATACTGATTTGCCCAATTATGGATTTGGTTCAGTGACGGGTTGTGGCATGAACCAAGGTATATATGTAGGCAATATGGAAAAGAAAGATGCTGGATATATTGGTCAGCAAGTAGATTTGCCGTATGAATGTAATGGAGAGTATTATATTGTATCCATTGTTGATCCTGAAAATAGAATAAAAGAAACTAACGAAAATAATAATTGGACTTTAGTAAAATTAAATTTAACTAATCAAGCAAGTACTTGTTGCCACGCAGATTTTTATGCAGATACTCTCGTAGGTATGGATTCACTAACTGTTCAATTTAGCGATTCTACTATCCCAAATGCTCATCACTGGACTTGGGATTTTGGCGATGGAACCACAGATACCACTCAGTTTCCACTTCATGTATATAATACACCAGGAAACTATACTGTAAAACTTTATACTTCATCAAATAATGGATGCACAGATACTATGGTCAAAACAGATTTTATTACTATAAATACTATATCAAGTATTTATTCTTTAGAATCTATTAGCCAAGTTTCTGTATACCCAAATCCATTTGTAGACCAACTAATAATTAATTATACAGTTCCTACTTCTATAGAATCTACAATTCAAATAATAGATTTAATGGGTAAAGAAATTTATCATACATCAAAATATGTAGATAGTCAGAGACCTTTAGTTTTAAATAATACAGATTTAAAATTAATTAGTGGTACTTATTTTATAAAAATAAGTTATGGGGAAAATTCAAAAACATTTAAAGTGGTAAAACTTTAAAACTTAAAATTCAAAATAATAAGAACATGAAATATATAAATAGAATAATATTTGTTTTAATAATACTACTTAGTATTAATAATACATATGCTCAAACTTGGAATTGGGTTCGCAGTTTTGGAGGTGTAAAATCAGATAAAGGTATAGTAGTGCGAGTAGATAAAGAAGAGAATGTAATAGCTACTGGTTACTTTTCTAATAGTATGTATATGGGCAATGGTATCACTCTTGTATCTACTGCTGGTTCATCAAAACAAGTATTTATAGCTAAATATGATAAGAATGGTGTTTGTCTTTGGGCAAAACAAGGTGGTAATGGACTTGATGATAGAGTTTTAGGTATGGATTTAGATTCTGCTGGAAATATTTACATTACTGGTACTAGTTGGAATAGTATAACAATTGGTACAATCAATATTACAAGTATACCAGGTTGTTGTGACAATGGTTTTGTAATAAAATTAGATAAAGACGGAAATTGGATTTGGGGAAATTCTGTATCAAGTAATTCAGGAGATGACCAAGGATTAGATATAGTCACAGATGATATAGGAAATAGTTATATAACAGGATTTATGACTGGTAGTCAATTATATTTAGGTACGTCTGTATATGCTCTTGCTTCAAATTCAGGTTCCAATGTTTATAATTATTATGTTGCAAAAATAAATCCAAGTGGAGTATGGGAATGGGGCACTACATTTGGCAATCTACCATATGACCCAATAGCACGTAAATATGTAGAGAGAGATATTGCAATATGTCTTGATTCAAATAAAAATTTGTATATTACTGGAGGATATGATGGTACTAGAAATTTTGGTTCTACAGTACTGACGTCTAGAGGAGGTCATGATGTATTCATGATGAAAGCAGATACGGGAGGAAATATTATTTGGGCAAAATCTGGAGGTAGCACAAAGGATGATTGGTCAAATGGCATATCAGCAGATGAAATGGGACATGTATATATAACAGGAGAACATAGAGATTCACTTTTATTTGATAGTATGCTTATCAGAAACTATGACAAGAGAGATGTGTTTGTAGCAAAGTTTAATACCTCTGATGGTACTGGAATATGGGGCAAGCGAGCAGGTAGTGACATAGGAAGCGAAAGAGGCAATGATGTATATGCCGATAAAAATTGTAATGTATATGTAGTAGGAGATGTAGGTGCTTATTCAAAATTTGGTCCATTATATACTGATAGTATTGGGTACTTAAATGTATTTGTATCACGTATTTCTCCTGATGGTGACTGGATGTGGGTAGCTACAGCCAATAGCTCTGATACATCTGATAGAGGCAACTCTATTGTAAAAGGAGAAGATAACAAAATCTATATCACAGGTTTTTTTGAAAATGATATTACTATAGGAAATATTACTATTAATTCAAATGGTAAAGCAGATGCTTATATCGCAAAAATTCTTGATTTAGATACTATCAATTTTTGTAACGAATACTATGCAGATACTATTCCAGTTGATACGATAGTACCTATAGATACTACCGAAGATACAACTATTAATTATGTAAATAATATTAGACCAGATTTAAAAATTCAGGTTTTTCCAAATCCAACAAAAGATAAATTAATAATAAGTGTAGATAAAGATTGTAGCGCAACTATGTATGATGTAGCTGGTAGCCTAGTGATTGCAACTAAAGAAAAAGAAATAGATATGTCATCATTAAGAAACGGAATGTATATATTGCATATAAAGATTGATGATATTATTATCAACTATAAAATTATAAAGATTTAAGTTTTGTAACTATTTAAATAAAAAATATAAAAGACTCGCTTTTTACTAAGTGAGTCTTTTTTTTATTCTAAATTTAACTTTCTAAAATATAAAATTTATATGCTCGATTTTACAGATAGCTATATTGAAAAACTCAGTGTACACCAAGTAGGCAATAAAACAAATGGAGAAGATTTATATCTCTCAAAATCACTCTTAGATGTTTCTGATGATAAGCTCAGTGATTTACTATTTACCTATTTCTTAAAGCCATTTACAAGTGTAGAATTTTATTCGTTTACATTTTCCAACGAAGATTTCACACTCAATCCTATATATAATTATGCTCTTGCAATTTTTGAATCCACTAAAAAGTTTCAAGAAAAAACAGCTGATATAGCCAAACATCTTTATGATATGTCTATACATCCTCAAATAAAATCGGGTGATTTGTTTGTAGCTTATTTCTCAAAAGTGTGTATAGATGATGAAGTGACCGATGCTATTGGTATATTCAAATCTGAGAATAGACAAGCATTTTTAAAACTCAACCATGCAGAAAATGAATTTGCATTGCATTATGATGATGGTATTAATATTGAAAAACTTGATAAAGGCTGTTTGATATTTAATACAAATAAAGAACATGGCTATAAAATATCTATAGTTGATAAATCGAATAAATCTGGTGAGGCTCAATTTTGGAAAGAAAGTTTTTTAAATCTAAAACCTTGTAGTGATGACTATCACTATACCAAAGATTTTTTGAATATAGCTAAAAACTTTGTGACCAAACAACTTACTGAAGAATTTGAAGTGAGTAAGGCAGACCAAATAGATTTACTCAATAAATCGGTGGAGTATTTCAAAACGCATGAAACTTTTGAGAAAAAAGAATTTGAAGAAATAGTTTTTCAAGATAAAGGCATCATCAAGTCATTTAGAAATTTTGATGAACAATACAGAGAAACCAATGATGTAGAGATAGCAGATAGTTTTGATGTGTCTGCACCTGCACTCAAAAAACAAGCTAAGATTTTTAAAAGTGTATTGAAGCTCGATAAAAATTTTCATATATACATACATGGCGATAGAGAAATGATAGAACAAGGCATAGATAAGGACGGCCGTAAGTTTTATAAAATTTATTATAAAGATGAACGATAAAAAAATCCCCAATAATATTGCTACTATTGGGGAATAATTATTGGTTATGTAATAATTAGAATCTATCCAAACTCATTACTTTATTCCAAGCAGCAATAAAGTCTTTTTGCATTTTTTCTTTACCATCATTGCTTGCATATATTTCAGCTATAGCGCGAAGTTCAGAATTTGATCCAAAAATCAAATCAGCTCTTGTAGCAGTCCATTTTGGTTCGCCTGTTTTTCTATCAGAGCCTACAAATATTTCGCCAGCATCATTAGTAGCTTTCCAAGTGATACTTAGATCTAAAAGATTTGCAAAAAAATCATTGCTCAATTTTTCTGGATTTTTAGTAAATACTCCATGTTTAGATCCATCAAAATTTGCATTTAATACTCTTAATCCACCTATTAAAATAGTCATTTCTGGAGCTGTTAAGTTTAATAGTTGAGCCTTGTCTATCAGCATTTCTTCAGTAATGTTATTGCAAGATGCGCTTTTATAATTTCTAAAACCATCAGCTTTTGGTTCTAGTACTGCAAAAGATTCTACATCTGTTTGTTCTTGTGAAGCATCACCTCTACCTGCTGTAAATGGTACGTTATGTCCACTTGCTTTTTCTATTGCAGCACAGCCTCCGAGTACTATTAAATCTGCCATTGAAATATTTATGCCACTTTCGCTTTTTATTTTTTCTAGCGTATCTAGTACAGTTTTCAATTGTACAGGATTATTTGCTTCCCAGTTATTTTGTGGCGCTAAACGAATACGAGCACCATTGGCACCTCCTCGTTTATCACTGCCTCTAAATGAACTTGCTGATGCCCAAGCTGTAGATACTAGTTGTGATATAGATAATCCGCTCGATATTATTTTTTCTTTCAAAGAAGCAATTTCTGCATCGCTGATGTTTTTGTTTCCAGCTGGTATTGGGTCTTGCCATATCAATTCTTCTTTAGGTACCTCTGCACCTAAATAACGAGCTATAGGTCCCATATCTCTGTGAGTAAGTTTAAACCATGCTCTAGCAAATGCATCTGCAAATGCATCAAAATCATTTAAAAATTTTATTGATATTTTTTCATAAGCAGGATCCATTCTCAATGACATATCTGCAGTGGTCATCATAGGAGCGTGAAATTTACTTGCATCATGCGCATCTAGTACTGTGCTTGCTGCACTCTCATCAGTAGGTGTCCATTGGTGTGCACCAGCTGGGCTTTTAGTGAGTTTCCAATCATATTTGAAAAGTGTTTCAAAATATCCGTTATCCCATTTAGTAGGATTTGGTTTCCACGCACCTTCTATACCACTAGTGATAGTATCTCCACCTTTACCTGAACCAAGACTATTGATCCATCCCATACCCATTTTTTCGATACTCTCAGCTTCTGGCTCTCTACCTACATGGCTCTCTAGTCCTGCTCCATGAGCTTTCCCAAAAGTATGTCCACCAGCTACCAACGCTACAGTTTCTTCATCATTCATAGCCATACGTGCAAAGGTTTCTCTCACATCTCTACCAGATGCTATCGGATCTGGGTTACCATTAGGTCCTTGTGGATTAACATAAATCAATCCCATCTGCACAGCTCCAAGAGGTGCATCTAATTCTCTATCACCTTTGTATCTTTTATCTCCCAGCCATTCTGTTTCATTTCCCCAGTTGATATCTTGTTCTGGCTCCCATATATCTTCACGTCCACCTGCAAAACCGAATGTCTTGAATCCCATTGATTCCAAAGCACAATTACCAGCAAGTATCATCAAATCTGCCCAAGATATTTTATTGCCATATTTTTGTTTTATAGGCCATAATAAAAAACGAGCTTTATCTAAATTTCCATTATCTGGCCAGCTATTTATTGGAGCAAATCGTTGATTGCCGGTTCCTGCACCTCCACGACCATCACTGATTCTATATGTACCTGCACTGTGCCAAGCCATACGTATAAATAATGGACCATAGTGACCATAATCTGCAGGCCACCAATCTTGAGAAGTAGTCATCAATTCAAAAATATCTTTTTTGATAGCTGTTAAATCTAATTTTTTAAATTCTTCAGCATAATTAAACCCTTTGTCCATAGGATCAGAAAGGTTGGAATGTTGTCTAAGTATTCCTAAATTCAATCTATTTGGCCACCAATCTTTATTGGATGTACCTGTTCCAGCAGTTTGTTTTACTTGTCCATGAGGGAATGGGCATTTGCCTACTCCATTTGTATGATTTTCCATATTGTATTTATATTTTATTTAATGAAACAAAATTATAATATTTATTGGATTAATAAATTTTTGTTTAACTCTAATTCAGCATAATAAATGTAGAAATGATTAAGAAAATGTAAATCAATATTTTATAAATATTGACAACAACTACTAAATTGTTTAAATCCCAACCATCAAATTAGAATTTTCATTCTTCAAATCCTTTCGCGTAATTAGAGATTAAAATAAATGAAGTGATTTGCATATAAGTTGGATATTGTAAATCCCTGAGCGATCATATCTTTGAATAAATGCTTAACTAAACATACAGATATTTATTAAAACATCTTGAATATTTATCTAATCAAAGTCACATTTCCCGACTTGTAAGTTTTATCTTTAGATAAGCTACTTTTAGCAACTGCATACCAAACATAAGTTCCAGTCAGTTGTTCACGTTCTTTATACATTCCATTCCATCCTTTTCCTGCAGCATTTTTTGGATAGTTAAATACTTCTTCTCCCCATCTATTTACAATTACAAAACTTTCTAACTCTAGATATGGAGAAAGTACTAGTCTAAAAATATCATTCACCCCATCGCCATTTGGACTAAATGCAGTAGGCGCAATGATATCATCCAATGGAATCACCTCAATAAATATACTATCTGTAGCAATACAACCATTAGTATTGATAGTAGTCACATAATACCATTGACTAGTAGTTGGGCTTCCAGAAGTAGGATTGCTTGTAGTGCTTGTTAAGGTAGATGCAGGACTCCATCCTATAATCACATCTGTAGTATTGAGCATATTTGCAAAAAGACTTAGACTAGTACTTCTTCTTATAATGCTATCAGGGGAAGGTACAATATCTACCAATGCTGGAGAAATAGATACTATTTGTTGTAAACTATCTATACATCCATTAGCACCTGTAACTACTACGGTATATGCTGATGTATTCAAAGTAGAAACTGTAGTAGGATTGTCCGAACTAAATTGTCCATTATTCAAATTCCATAAATAACTCACTCCACCACTTGCAAATAGATTTGCATTTTGACCTGCACAAATAGTAGTATCATTTACATTTATAATTGGCAATGGATTTACAATTACTGTTACCGAATCAATATTTGAACAACTGCTAGCATCAGTTATAGTTACCACATATGTAGTAGTAATGAGTGGAGTTACATTATTTATATTTGTTATAGTACCATTACTCCATATAAAAGTTCCAGTACCAGAAGCATTAAGTGTTGCAGATTGATTTTTACAAAGTGTAGTATCATTTCCAGCATTGATAGATGGAAGCGGATTGATGATAAAATTAGTTGTAAGTGTGCTATCGCAACCATAAATATTTATTAGTGTGTCATAGTAAGTACCACTAGTAGTTTGATTAGCTCCACCACAGAAAAATGACTGTCCAATACATCTATTAATAGTTTGAGTATATGAATTTGGATTATTTACTGTTAGGTTAGTTCTAAGCACCGAATCACATCCACTAGCATTAGTCAGCGAATCATAATAAGTACCTGTAGCAGTTTGATTAGCACCACCACAGAAATAACTTGTGCCTAGACAAATATTTATATTTCTGATCCCTTGTAAAATAGGATTTACTGTTAAGTTGGTTCTAAGCACCGAATCACATCCACTTGCATTATTCAGCGAATCGTAATAAGTACCAGTAGCAGTTTGATTTGCACCACCACAGAAATAACTTGTGCCTAGACATATATTTATATTTCTGATTCCTTGTAAAATAGGATTTACAGTTAAGTTGGTTCTAAGCACCGAATCACATCCACTTGCATTAGTCAGCGAATCGTAATAAGTACCTGTAGAAGTTTGATTAGCACCACCACAGAAATAACTTGTGCCCAGACAAATATTTATATTTCTGATTCCTTGCAAAATAGGATTTACTGTTAAGTTGGTTCTTAAAACACTATCACAACCTATAGAGCTAGTTAATGTATCATAATAGCTACCTGAGGTTGATTGATTGGCACCACCACATAAAAACGAAGTGCCTAAACAAATGCTTATGTTTCTAGTTGCTGTTAGGAGTGATACTATATTTAAATTTGTAGAAAGTACACTATCACATCTTCTTATATTTACTAGTGTATCATAATATAATCCACTTGTTCTTCTCCATGCTCCTTGTACAAAAAATGAGTCATTAAAACATCTACTAATATTTCTACTAAATGTACTGATACCATATATTGTTAAGTTGCTTCTTACTATACTATCGCATCCTAGATAATTTATGAGTGTATCATATCTAGTACCTGGTGTCAGATAAATACTTGTACCTACTCTCAATGATTCACCGATACAAAAAGATGTGTCAATGATTTTGTTGCTAATTGGATTTATTATCAATGTAGTAATAACAATTGAATCACAAGTCCCAGTTCTTCTTAAAGTATCAAAGTATATATTAGGTATAGTATATGTGTTTCCATTTATCGTATAGCTTTCACCTGTACATCTTGTGATAGTTTGATTAAATCTTGCTAGGGTATCTACAATTAAATTTGTAATGACAATACTATCACACAAAGGAGAACTACGAATAAAAGTATCCCTATAGGTACCAGTCACTGAATAGGTTCGAGTACCAACTGTAATAATCGTACCAGCACATCCTCTTCTATTTTGAGTCACGGTAGTATTTGGGTCTACTAATAAAATAGTAGTAACAACAGAGTCGCACCCAGCGCCCGGTACAGAAACTGTATCTCTATATGTTCCAGCAGAAGTGTACGAATGACCATTATAGTTATAAGCTCTACCAGCACATATTCTTACAACTTGTGTTCTAGTAGGAATAACAGCACTATAGTTAATATTTATTGTCAAAAAACTATCGCATCCATTATAGGCTACTAAGGTATCTCTATAGGTGCCAGCAAGAGTATATATCCTTGCACCTACCCTCACTGTATCTCCCAAGCATATTCCGTATGTTAATGTTCTACTTCCACTTGGCAAAAGTGTAATAGTAGTAATCACAGTACTATCACATGCTCCTCCTCTAGAAAGAGTTGTAGTGAATACGCCACCTGTAGTATATGTAGTGCTACCTACAACTATTGATCTTCCATTACAAAGATTAAAACTTTGTCTGAAAATAGGCACAGTATCTAATACTAATATACTAGTGAGTATACTATCACATCCAAATGAATTTCTAAGTGTATCTCTATAGGTTCCTGGAGTAGTATATACTCGAGTTCCTACTACTACATATCCTCCAGGACATATTCGTACTGTTCTTGTATGCAATGTAATAGGTCTATTAGTAAGATTAGTGATGACTATACTATCGCAAAGACCACCACTTCTAGTAAAGGTATCTCTATATACTCCTGGTATAGTATAAGTTCGTGAACCAACAATAGTAGGCACACCGGGGCAAGTATTTATATTTTGAGTACGAATAAAATTAGGTCCGATTGTTAAATTGGTTATTACTACACTATCACATCCATATGCTGTAAGTATAGTATCTCTATATGTGCCAGCAGAAGTGTATCTGCGACTACCTACTCGTAGTGTATCGCCTATACAGATAGTAGTATTTTGAATTACAGAATCTGGAGAAATAGAAATAAAATGAGTTGTTCGTATACCACCACAAACTAAATTTTTAACTACAGTAAGCAAATATGTTCTGCCTGGAATCATTCCTCTAAGAGTATCGCTAAGATTTGGAGTGTCATAGTTAGCTCTTACTACTACGTTTGTAAGTGTATCTTGCCATACATATGAGTATGTTGCAGCGCTATCGGGTACCAGTATCCGCACACTAGCACTTTTATTACAATATCTTTCTACACTATCTGCTAGAGTAGTAGATACACATACAAATGATGGATCGATAGTAGCTACAAATCCATTTCCACTTACATAAAGAAAATTATTATTTTGATTATATCTTATATCATATACACCTCTTCCTGAGTACCCAGGTATTGTTATATCTCCACTAGGCGTAAAAGTAGTACCTGTAAATGTATAAACTTTTATGTTCCCATTATTCCCTCCTACGTATACATGATTGCAATCATCTACAGTTATACCACCTTGGGTTTTTGCAATATGTCCAGTTATTGTTATTGGTGTACCAATTCCTAATCCGGTTGATTTATTATATGCTTTTAGATTGAGTCCATCATATAGATATAAAAATGTGTCATTTACAGCCAAGGCATTAAAACCATTTGAATTATTTCCACCTGTATAATATCTTTTATTATCGGCTTCTTGAAAAGTGGTGTATCCGCTAAACTGACTCCACATGGATGTAGAATAACCTGCATTTAATCTATAAATTTTATTATTTACCGCTGGTACAGATGAAGACGCTAGTATTACAAAAATATTTCCCGCTCTATCAGATACTGAGTTTAATATATCTTGAAATCCTCCAGTAATACCTGTAAATGTAGAAGTTACCATAGCACCAGTCACAGGATCTAAAGTTGATATGATTCTACTAGATGCTGTAGAACCGCCTGTTACTAGTACAGCATTTGTTCTACAATCATAAAATAATTCCCATCCTTCGTTTAACACGGAAGTAGGTATATTTCTCCAACCATCGTATATTCCTAAATCATTAATGCGAATTATGTCGCAAGCTGTAGGATTAAATCCTTGACTCATATAGCATTTTCCATTAGACTTATCTACTACAAAATTACCAGCATAACCCCATCCAGCATGTAAATCGAATGATATTGAAGCAACACTACCCATAAAAGTCCAAAGTAGGCTTCCACCTGCTGTATATTTGGCAGTGCGTTGATTGCTTGTGGCAGTTGATCCAGAACTACCACCACCAAATACATATAAATTACCATCAAAATCAAAATCTACATCAAATCCTCTGTTTGCATTTGCTGGTGAGCCTGTAAGTGTTGTTATAGGTATTACCCAAGGATCTATTTCTATACTTTTAGAATGGTCATATCCATCTGGAAAATCAAAACTGATGATATTTTTATTGAGTTTAAACTTACTATTTAATCTAGTTTTATCTGAATAATAAGAAAGTGGAGCTTCCTCAATAAGTTTCTCATTTCTTATTATTACTTCTATGTTTGAATATATTAAGTCAATATTTTTTACATCACCACTATATTGAAACTGTACTTTTGATAGATCGGCAAAAGGCTGAGCATAGATAGTATATTTAATACCTTTTTCTCCATCTATTTTATATTCTATATCTATACCATCATATATATTTTTGTAGGTAATAGTTTTATATCCATAAGCCAATTGTTCTGCACTACCATAGCTGTAATAATTACTAGTTTTATCAGTAGTCATTATTTGGGTATTAGGGTTAGTATTGAGCCAAGTAGCTATAAGATATTTTGTTTCTAGATTATTGCTATATTTTTTTATTAAATCTTCATGCTCTTTTCCTTTAATATGTTCTAGTTCTTCATGTACTTCATGTCCATCATATTTTTGAAAATTATATTTATATATAACTGAGTTTTTTGTAAAAAAAATCATAGCTCCAAAATGATCTATACCATATCGAATATCGTTTCCATTTGGAATCATATAATCAAATTGTCCTTTATTTTCAATAAAAACATCAGTATTGAAAATATTATTATTCGTATTTAGGACATTAGTATTGCTTGCAAATAAATTTATATATGCAATAATCGCAATATATATAAGTAGATTTTTATTCATTGGCTTTATGAATTTGGATATTAAAATTACAATATTTCATTTAAAAAACAAAATTTAATCAAAGTTGTTAAATAATTCATTTTAAATAACTTTGCAATATGAAAAAAATTTGTCTATTACTACTAATTTTAATTTGTTCACTATCAATATATTCTCAGAAAGAACATTTTTGTGCTGTACATAAACAATCTGAATCAACTCTAAAAAGAGCATCATCACCTAGAGCTGTAACGCTAATGAATAAATATGATGTAAAATTTCATCATTTAACTTTGAATGTCACAAAAGATACAAATTACGTATCTGGAAACGTAAGAACCATAGCAAGAGTGGTAGGAGCTCCATTAGATACATTTGTTTTTGAATTACAGACTAGTATGCTTATAGATTCTATAAAAATCGGTTCAGATATATTAGTATTTCAAAGAATAGCAAATGATGTGTATGCAATTTTGCCTTCAACTTATACTGTAGGAAGTGATATAGAAATAACTATATACTATAAAGGATATACCTCAGGCACAGGAAGTTCTGCAATTGGTGATGGATATAGCGATGGAAATTCTACTAGATGGGGCAATGCAGTTTCATGGAGCCTTAGTCAGCCATTCTCAGCATACGAATGGTTTCCATGCAAACAAGATTTAACAGATAAAATTGATTCGACTTATTTTTATGCTACATGTGATACTCCAAGTATGAGTGGCTCTAATGGTCTTCTTAAAGCTATCGTACCAATGCCAGGTGGAAAAAGACAATTTCAATGGGTAAATATTCATCCAATAGATTATTATTTGATATCTGTTGCCACAGCTAATTATATAGAATATAGCACATATGCTCATCCAGTTGGTTCAGATTCAGTATTATTCCAAAACTATATTTACAACAATCCACTCACATTGCCTACTTTCAAAGGATTGATAGATACTACAGCCTTTAATTTAGATTTCTTCTCTACCATATTTGGTCCCTATCCTTTTGCAAAACAAAAATATGGACATTGTTTAGCGCCTTTTAGTGGTGGTATGGAACATCAAACAATGACTACTCAAGGATTTTTTGAATTCAGTTTAGATGCTCACGAACTAGGTCATCAGTGGTTTGGAGATAATGTTACATGTGCAACATGGAAAGATATATGGGTAAACGAAGGTTTTGCATCTTACTCTGAATATCTAGCTTACGAGCATTTTTATCCAAACCTAAAAGCAGGACATATGCAAGATGTACATGATTTTGTGATGAGACAACCCGGAGGAAGTGTATGGTTTACAGATAGTACAAATGTCAATAGAATATTTAGTAGTAGACTTACTTATAACAAAGGTTCAGCTATTATTCATACACTTAGATTTGTTGTCAATAATGATAATCTATTTTTTCAAGCTCTAAAAAACTATCAAAACACATATAAAAATGCTACCGCTACATCTATAGATTTTAAAAATATAATGCAAACAGTATCTGGAGTAAACTTAGATGATTGGATGAATCAATGGTTTTATGGTGAAGGTTATCCTACATATTCGGTAAGATGGAATCAAGTAGCTAATCAAATCTTTTTAAATGTATCACATACTACATCTACTACAGTTACACCTTTATTTAAAACACCTCTAGAGTTGAAATTGATAGGTACTTCAGATACAATCATAAAAATCAATACTACCACTAATAGTGACGATTTCATAGTGTCACTTCCTACTGGATATACAATATCAGATTTAGAAGTAGACCCTAATAATTGGATACTCAATGAAGTCGATGCAATTACTAAAGATGAATCTCTTGCTACTATTTCTTTGCCAAACTATCCTATTTCTATTTATCCTACTGTAGTAAACACCTCATTGAATATAGATAATGACAATCTTTCTAATTTAGTAGCTAAGATTTTTTCTACTGAAGGAAAATTGATTTCTCAAAAAGTATTTTCAGGAAATACAACATTAGAAATGAATAATATTTCATCAGGAAATTATATAGTAGAGATTCAAAATGAAAATGGATTGGTACTAAAAATACAACAAATAGTAAAACAATAAATAGATATAGTGTTTCAAAAAAATACAGTTACAGAATTACAAGAACTTTTAAGCAAACCAAAAAAAATTGTTGTTACCTCGCACAAAAATCCTGATGGAGACGCACTTGGTTCTTCTTTGGCTTGGACAAAATTCCTTACTAAATTAGGACACTCGGTAGATTATATATCACCAAATGATATGCCGGATTATTATCACTGGTTGCCATTAAGCAAGCAAACTATTATTTACGAAAAAGCAAAAGACTATGCCAAAAATTTAGTATATGGTGCAGATATAGTTTTTAGTCTAGACTACAATGCTTTGGGACGTATGGATGAATTTGGTGATGTGGTGAAAGCATCTAAAGCCAATAAAGTAATGATAGATCATCATCTTTACCCTGAAGAATATCCAATACTTACATACAGTGATACTTCTAAAAGTAGTACGGGTGAGATGATATATGAAATGATATATGCAATGGGCGAAGAAGATAAAATAGATAGTGATATAGCAACACTACTTTATACTGCTATACTTACAGATACAGGTTCTTTTGCATTCAGCTGTACTACACAACGCGTGCATGAGATAGTTGGAGTATTGGTGAGTAAAGGAGCAGACCCAGATGCTGTTCAAAATTATGTATACAATTGTTTTACTGAAAATAGATTAAGATTTTTTGGCTATTGTTTAGTAAATAAAATGAAGCTAATCCCAAATACCAAAATAGCCTATATAGGTGTAAGTGAAAAAGAATTGGAAGAGTTTGGTATAAAAGATGGAGAAACTGAAGGCTTGGCTAATTACCCACTAAAAATAGCAGATATACATGCATGTGCGTTTTTTAGAGAGAAAGACAAACAAATAAGAATCTCATTTAGAAGTAAAGCAGATTTTGATGTGAATGTTATTGCTAGAGAACACTTCAATGGTGGAGGTCACAAAAACGCTAGTGGAGGCATGTCTAGAGATACATTAGAAAATACCATTCTTAAATTTGAAAATTTATTTATTAGTAATTCTTAACAGGATATTTTAGTATAATTACTTAAAATGTGAATTTGCTGAATTATATTTGCAATCTTTTAAAATCACTTATTAATATGAAAAAGATATATTTAATAATTATTGCTTCAATAGTTTTATTTTCATGTAAAACAAAACCTAAAGAAGAAAGTTCCAATACAGATAATACAAATACAGAAACCAATACAACTATGCAAAAAACAGATTTTATCAATGCACACTTTAAAACCAACAAAGGTGAAATAGTATGCGAACTTGAGTTTGAAAAAACTCCAATCACAGTGGCTAATTTTATAGGATTAGCAGAAGGTACTATTCCAAACAAAGCAAAACCACTTGGAACACATTACTATGATGGATTGAAATTTCATAGAGTGATTCCAAATTTTATGATTCAAGGTGGTGATCCTCAGGGCACAGGTCAAGGCGGACCAGGTTATAATTTTCAAGATGAAATAGATCCATCATTGATGTTTACTGGCCCAGGTGTATTAGCTATGGCCAATGCTGGTCCTGCAACAAATGGCTCACAGTTTTTCATCACACATGTTGCTACAGATTGGCTCAATGGCAAGCATACTATTTTTGGACATGTGATTAAAGGTCAAGATATAGTGAATGCAATAGCACAAGGAGACGTAATAGAGTCTATTATTATAGAAAGATCTGGTGAAAAAGCGATAGCATTTGATGCAAAAGCAATATTTGAGGGAGGTATAGCAGCTGCTAAAAAAGGGGATGATTTTGATGGTTGGGTAAAAGAAAATTATCCATCAGCTAAAAAAATAGGTGATATGTATATCTTAGAAACTAAAAAAGGGACAGGGGCTATTCCAACAAATGGACAAACTGTGACTGCTCACTATACAGGAAAACTTAAAGATGGCAAGAAATTTGATTCTTCACTAGATAGAGGGCAACCTTTTCAGTTCAAACTTGGCGCAGGTCAAGTAATCAAAGGATGGGACGTAGGATTTGCAAATATGCATATTGGGTCTAAAGCTACACTTCTTATTCCATATAGTTATGGATACGGAGAGCAAGGATATCCAGGAGCTATTCCACCAAAAGCTACGCTTGTATTTGATGTAGAATTAATAGGTGCACAATAGTTTTAAATATATTTTTAATTAATTAAAAAAGAAAAATGAAGAGAATATCATTATTACTTAGCTTGATGATTTTAACAATTGTTTCATTACAAGCTCAAAAAGAAGATGGATTATATGCAAAATTCAATACTTCAAAAGGAAGTATATTAGTAAAATTATTGCCAGAAAAAGCACCACTTACAGTATGTAATTTTGTTGCATTAGCAGAAGGTAATAAAGAAAATACAGCAAAAAAAGCTGGTGAACCTTATTTCAATGGTATGAAATTTCATAGAGTAATAGCAAAATTTATGATTCAAGGTGGAGACCCACAAGGAAATGGACAAGGTGGTCCAGGATATAGTTTTGCCGATGAATTTGATGATTCAGAACAATTTACTGGTCCAGGTATTTTAGCTATGGCTAATGCAGGTCCAGGTACAAATGGTTCTCAGTTTTTTATCACACATGTAGCTACACCTTGGTTAAATGGAAAACATACCATTTTTGGTCATGTAGTAGAAGGTCAGCCAGTAGTTGATGCTATCGTACAAGATGATATTCTTACAAGTGTAGAAATCATTAGAGTAGGTAAAGTAGCAAAGGCTTATAAAGCTACAAATGCAGAATTTGCAAGCCTTACTGCATCAGCTCCAGCTAGATTAGCTGAATATCAAAAGAAACAAGCTGAAAAAGTAGCAGCTGAAAAATTACTAGAAGCTAAAAGAACTCAAGAAATACCAGCATTTGAAGCATGGGTAAAAGAAAATTATCCAAAAGCAATAAAAACTGCTAGCGGTATGTATTATGTAATCACTCAAAAAGGTACTGGTGCCATGGCTACTACAGGTCAAACTGTTGTTGCTCATTATACAGGTAAATTCAATGATGGTAAAAAATTTGATTCAAGTGTAGATAGAGGAACCCCATTTGAATTTAAACTTGGACAAGGTCAAGTAATCAAAGGTTGGGACGAAGGATTTGGTTTGTTACCTATAGGTTCAAAAGCTACTCTTTTATTACCATATACCATGGCATATGGTGAGCAAGGATATCCTGGTGCTATTCCACCAAAAGCTACTTTAGTTTTTGATGTAGAATTAATTGGTGTAAAATAATCCGAAAATTTAATATATTTTTAAGCTGTGAATAATCTTTATTCACAGCTTTTTTATTTACAATAAAAATATATATGAAATCGATATATAAATCACATCCATGGCATGGAATAGAAGTAGGAGAGAATGCGCCACATACTATCACAGCTTTTATAGAAATACTTCCAACAGATACCGTAAAGTATGAAATAGATAAAAAAAGTGGCTATTTAAAAATAGATAGACCTCAAAAATTTTCCAATGTAGTGCCAGCTATGTATGGGTTTATTCCTAAAACTTATTGCGGTAATAAAGTTGCCGCACTTAGCACACATCCTAATATCAAAAAAGGAGATGAAGATCCTCTAGATATTTGTGTGCTTAGCGAAAAAGAAATTTACAGAAGTGATATTATTCTCAAAGCTATACCAATTGGTGGATTGAAATTAGTAGATAAAGGAGAAGCTGATGATAAAATAATATCAGTGCTTCAAGGTGATGAATTGTATTCGCAATATACTGATATAGAAATGCTACCAAGTGGTATAGTAGATAGACTAAAGCATTATTTTCTTACATATAAAAACTTACCAGGAGATACAGAACGAACCTGCGAAATAGACAAAGTTTATGGTAGAGAAGAAGCACATAAAGTAATACTTACAAGTATAGAAGACTATAATGAAATGTTTGGATGATAAATAATACTATTAAGTATTATATCAATCTACTTCACCACACATCCACCATCTAAAGGTTCTTGGCTATTTACAAAGTATAGCTTTCCGCTTGCATCTGAAGCCATAAGTATCATTCCATTTGATTCTATTCCTCTCAGTTTTCTAGGTGCCAAATTGCAGAGTACACTCACTTGTTGTCCTATGATTTCTTCTGGTTTGAAATACAATGCTATACCCGAAACTATAGTGCGAGTTTCAAGTCCTATATCAATTTTTAGTTCGAGCAATTTTTCTGCTTTTTCTACTTTTTTAGCTTCACGAATTATACCAGTTCGTACATCTATTTTTTCAAAATCTTCATAGCTGATAGTCTCTTTGATTGGTGGAATAGTTTCAACAACAACAGCATTATTTATTTTACTGTCTTGTAGTTTTTTTATCTGAATGTCTATAATTTCATCTTCTATTTTTTCAAATAAAATTACCGCTGGTGCTACGATATGATTGCTCGAAATTAAATCTTGACGTCCTATATCTTCCCAAGTATATTTTTGTTCTTGTACTCCTAATTGTTCCCATAGTTTTTTGCTTGTAAATGGCAAAAATGGCTCACAAATAATAGCAAAGTTAGCTATCAACTGCACACAATCAAAAAGTACAGCTTTAGTAGCTTCAGGGTCAGTTTTAAATAGTTTCCAAGGCTCTTTATCAGTTAGTAGTTTATTGCCATGTCTAGCTATGTTCATGACTTCATTCATAGCTTCTCTATATCTAAACTGCTCCAGTGACTGACTTACTTTTTCTTTAGATTCTTTGATTATTTTTTCTAGTTCATCACATCCTTTCACATCTGGCACTTTACCTTCGTAATATTTATGAAGAAGTACCATTACTCTATTTACTAAGTTTCCAAGTATAGCTACAAGCTCACTATTATTTTTTGTTTGAAAATCTTTCCAAGTAAATTCACTGTCTTTTGTTTCGGGCATATTTGCTATAAGACAATATCTAAGTTGATCAGATTTATACGGAAATTGAGAAATATAATCATGCATCTCTACCGACCAATGTCTACTGGTGCTCATTTTATCGCCTTCTAAATTCATAAATTCATTGGAAGGTACATTGTCTGGCAATATATATTCACCATGCGCTTTAAGCATAGCTGGGAAAATGATACAATGAAAGACTATATTATCTTTTCCTATAAAATGTATAAGACGTGTATCTTCTTTTTTCCAATAATCTTCCCAGTTTTTACCTTGATCTTTTGCCCACTGTTTAGTAGCAGATATGTAGCCAATTGGAGCATCAAACCATACATAAAGTACTTTGCCTTCTGCATTTGGAAGCGGAACACTTATTCCCCAATTCAAATCACGAGTTACTGCACGTTTGTTGAGTCCCGCATCAAGCCAAGATTTACACTGGCCATATACGTTAGTCTTCCACTCTTTATGCTCTTCTAGTATCCATTGTTTGAGCCAACTTTCATGCTTATCTAATGGTAGATACCAAAGTGTAGTTTCTTTTTTTATGGGTGTTTTTCCGCTGAGTTTTGATACTGGATTTATCAACTCATCTGGACTTAATGTACTTCCACATTTTTCACATTGGTCTCCGTATGCTTTGTCATTGGCGCATTTTGGGCATGTACCTATAATATATCTATCTGCCAAAAATATATTTTCTACTTCATCATAAAATTGAAGAGAAGCTTCTTCTACTAATTCTCCTTTATTGTATAGATTTAAAAAAAACTCTTGAGCTGTTTCGTGATGCAGTGGTTCTGTAGTTCTATGATATATGTCAAACGAAATGCCTAGTTCTCTAAAGCATCTCACCAATAAATTATGATATTTGTCTACTATTTCTTTTGGGGTAGTTTTTTCTTCGAGAGCTTGAAGCGTTATAGCGGCTCCATGCTCATCACTTCCACATATAAATGCTACATCCTTATTATTTTTTCTTAAATATCGAGCATATATATCTGCTGGCAAGTATGCTCCTGCCAAATGACCTATATGTTTAGAGCCATTGGCATAAGGCAACGCAGCGGTGATGGTATATCTTTTAAATTCTTTACTCATAATATATTGCATAAATCTAGCTTACAAAATTAGGGTAAAACCTTACTATTTTCACTTATATTTGAAACATCATTTTTTACCAATAAAAATATATGTCTAGAGTATCCTTATTGCAACCTCCAAATCTCAAAAAAGGCGATAAAGTAGCCATTGTAGCTATTGCATATGCTATAGATTATAGTCAAATAGAGGCTGGTGTTAAAATTTTAGAATCATGGGGACTACAAGTAATAGTAGGTAAGTCTATTGGTGAAGTAGATGGTATCTATGCTGGAAATGATGAACTAAGAGCAAAAGATTTACAAAATGTGCTAGACGATAAAGATATTCGTGCTATTATTTTTGCAAGAGGAGGATATGGTTCGATTCGTATAATTGATCAATTGGATTTCACAAAATTTATGCGTGCACCAAAATGGATATGTGGCTATAGCGATATCACAGTATTGCATGTTCATATAAATAATGTACTTGCCGTTCAAACACTACATAGTACAATGTTATCCAAATTTACAACTTGCAGTGAAATAGGATTAGATAGTTTAAGAAAAGCACTGTTTGGCGAGTCAATACAATATGAATTTTCAAGTAGTAAATATAATAAAATAGGGAAAACGGAGTCGATTATTCAAGGAGGAAACCTTTCACTACTTTATAGTCTTACAGGCACATCTACTACTTTTTCAAATAGCCACAGAGCTCTATTTATAGAAGATATAGAAGAGTATCTTTATCATCTTGATAGAATGATGATGAATATGAAACGTGCTGGAAAAATTAAAAATTTAGATGCGTTGCTTGTTGGAGGTTTTACAGATATGAAAGACAATTCACCAGCATATGGAAAGACGTATGAAGAGATTATTTTAGATTATTTTAAAGGTGAAGATATTCCTATATGTTTTGATGTGCCTTGTGGTCATATAGATGATAATAGAACTATAATATTCGGTAAAAAATGTACAATTGAAGTAGGAGTAGAAAATGTAACGGTTACTTTTTAAGCGTGTTTTGCTATCTGTATTAAATCCCTTCCTTCTAGGATATCTATTATACCTTTAAATGTATTTACAGATTCTGTACTATTCCAAATATGACTTTGAAGTGCTATTCCACCAAATCCTAGTTGTATATATTTATATGAAGTCACCTCATCTATTCCTCCTAATGCAATTATAGGGAAATTTGAGTTAGAATTTACTGATATTAATTCTTCTTTATTGAATTGTAGGGTGAGTCGATTAGTAGTATGTGCACTAAATATCCTGCCCATAAAAACATAACTAGGTTTCCTAGAACTGATTTTATTCAATTCTTTTATATTATCTACAGAATAAGATATGCTTATATTGTTATGTTTTATTTTATTCTTTTAAGTGTAAAAAAATTGAACCAAAAACTATTTCTATTTTCTCTATTTATATGGATGCCTTTTAAATCATATTCATCTAGAAGATTAAAAAACTCATGTATTACTATTTTTGAGTGATATTTTTTATCAATATTATTGATATATCTTCTAAGTTTTTCTTCTGTGTATTCTGATTTTCGGATATGTAAGATATCTAGACCATTCTCAAACATTTTATTTATCTTATCAGACTCAAATGTCACATCATTAGAATTTGTAAAAATAATTTTTTGCATATTTGTAAGACAGTAATCAATACTAAAAAGGTTGCAAGTACATTACTAATATTTAAAAATTATTTTCTATGAATTTTATATGTTGAAATTTAATTAGTTAAGTATAGGGTTATATATAAATATGAATATAATAATAAAAAAAGTAGTAATAACCGGACCAGAAAGTACAGGTAAAAGCCAACTATGTGAGCAATTATCATATTATTATAAAACTATATATGTTGATGAATTTGCTAGAAATTTTTTAATCAATTCAAATAATATTTATAATAAAGAAGATTTAATATTTTTTGCAAACAAACAAATAGAAAATGAATCAAAGCTTATAGATGAAGCAAACAATTATTTATTTATTGATACAGATATAATAAATATTAAAATTTGGATGCAAGAAGTATTTAATGAAAACTCTAAGGAACTTAATGTTTTGATTAAAAATAATCCATACGATTTATATTTATTAGCTGATATAGATATTCCTTGGGAACCAGATTTGCTCAGAGCAAACGAACATAATAGAGCTGAGTTGTATAATAGATTTGAAGAAGAGTTAAATTTTTATAATTTGCCTTATAGAAAATTATCAGGAATAGGAAACGATAGACTAAAAAATGCTATTAAAATTATAGATTCGTTTTTCAAGTAAAAATTATAGTACATTTGCATCGACTTTCTGGGGGTGTTTTGTAGCAATACAAATCTGAGATATACCCTAGAACCTGATACGGATAATACCGGCGTAGGAAAGAAAGTGGAAACTCTTTTTTAAAAATTACAATTTCAAGTAATTTTTACTTACACAGTATTTTTCTTATCAATTTATTTAACCAGCATAATAGTGCTATAAAATTTATTGTAAATGAAAAATCTATTTGTTTTGTATTTGATATTTATCGTCTTTCCATTTTTTGCTCAAACTGATACGTCTAATAATTCAGTTTTATTGAAAGAGATACCAGTTTTTTTCAATCATGCTAAATCTTTTGAACCTATTACTTTCGTAAATATTAATAAAGTAGCTATAGATAAATATAATTTTGGTCAAGATGTGCCACAATTATTAGAACGAAGTATATCTATGACTGCCACATCTGACGCTGGTAATGGAGTAGGATACACCTATATGCGTATGCGTGGTGTAGACCAAACTAGAATCAATGTAACTATCAACGGTGTTCCATATAATGATCCAGAAAGTCATGGTGTGTTTTGGGTAAACTTGCCTGACTTAATGAGTAGTGCTGATAATATACATATTCAAAGAGGTTTAGGTAGTTCAAATAATGGTGCTGGTGCTTTCGGTGGTACAGTAAATATTTTTACTAATGCTTTCAAACCTAATAAATATTTTGAAACTTCTCATAGCTATGGCTCATATAATACTATCAAAAATAATGTGCAATATAATACGGGACTTCTAGCAAATAAATTTGTAATCAATGCACGTCTTTCTAGAATCGCATCCGACGGTTATGTAGATAGAGCTTCTTCTAATGTTTATTCTTACTATTTAAGTGCAGGATATATCAAAAACAAAACGACACTTTATTTTAATCATTTTTTTGGTAGCGAAAAAACATATCAAAGCTGGAACGGATTACCAGAAGATTCTTTAAAAACCAATAGAACATATAATAGCGCAGGTACCGATTATGGTCAAAAACTAATTCCATATAATAATGAAACCGACAACTATAAACAATGGCATTACCAAATGTTATTAACGCAACAGCTAAGTAATAAAATTAAATTAAATGCAAATTTATTTTATATAAGAGGTAAAGGATATTATGAGCAATATAAAGTAGATCATTCTTTTAGCAATTATGGATTTGATTCTCTGATGTATAATAATAATGCTTTTTATAGTTCTGATATTGTAAGACAACGTTGGCTGAGCAACTATTTCTATGGAGCAAATGTGCAACTAAACTATAATAACAAAAAAAATATAGATATGTCTTTTTCTGCTACATACAATCAATATAGAGGAGAGCACTTTGGAAAAATAGTAGCGTCTACAATACCATTAAATCTCGATGAAAATTATAAATACTACAAAAGCATGGGCATAAAAAATGATGCTAGCGTCTATGGTATACTTAATTATAAAGTAAAAACAAACACGACACTCTATCTAGATTTACAATATAGAACTATTCAATATACCATAGATGGATTAAATGATGATAGAAGTCCTTTAGACAAAAAAGTGAATTTTAGTTTTTTTAATCCAAAAGTAGGAGTGAAGCA
Source organism: Chitinophaga pinensis (assembly GCA_945860705.1). GTDB lineage: Bacteria > Bacteroidota > Bacteroidia > Chitinophagales > CAMDFR01 > CAMDFR01. Next base: position 77,457 of record CAMART010000006.1, read on the forward strand.
TAAAATAAAAAACAGACATAATCTACAGTTATATGCTGGTATAGGTAGTCATGAGCCACTCAGAGATGATTTTATAAATGGTAAACCGAAAGCGGAGTCCATGCTCAATATAGAAGCCTCATATATATATGATAATAAAAAACAAAATGTAGGTGCTAATTTATATTTTATGGGTTATAAAAATCAGTTGGTATTAACTGGTGAAATCAATGATGTAGGTGCGCCTATTCGAACAAATGTTGCAAAAAGTTATAGAGCAGGTATAGAATTGTTTACACACTTACCTATAAATAAATATGTAGAATTTAATGCTAATGCGACTTTGAGTATAAATAAAATAATTGAATTTGATAATACTATCGTAACGTATGATGAAAACTATACACCTATAGATAGTTTATTGATTACTCAAAAAGTAAAAAACAAAGATATATCCTACTCTCCAAATCTTATTACTTATGCGGAAGTAGTTATATATCCTGCGAAAGGACTATCAATAACTATCAATAATAAATATACAGGAAGACAATATATGGACAATACAGAATCCATAGATAAAATGATAAAAGCATATAATATAAATAATTTGGTAGTATCGTATAAATTACCTGTTAAGACAAATGATGACTATATATTTAGTTTTATGCTCAATAATTTCACTAATAGAAAATATGTGTCAAATGGATATACATATAGTGAAAGATATGCAGGCGATGGATATATAACAGATACATATAAATACAATTATTACTACCCTCAAGCTCCAATCAATTTTATGCTTGGGTTTACTATGAAAATTAGGTAATTAAGTTAAATTTTAAGTGTTATTTTTTTTTCTATTTTTCAAATTTCAATTACCAATTTTCAATTTACTATTTATCAAATTCTAAAAAATAATATTCATATAATAAAGATAAAAAACTTTTATTCATAAACTTAAAGCTTTGAACTTGAAACTTTGAACTTTTTTTATCTATTTCACTATTTTAAAATGTGCTCTTGTATAATATTTATCATAAGCTTCAAAGTGCCACCATTCAGTGAGTATAGCAATAAATCCTGCTTGTTTCATACATGATTTGAGTAGGTTTCTATTATCTATTTGTTGTTGAGTTAGTTTGCCTTCTTTTAGCATTTGTGCATGATTGCGAGGCTGTGCTTCCGGTCCGAAAAAGTCAAAATCAGTACCCATATCTACTACTTGATTATTTACTAAGTCATAAAGTCCTATATCTACTGCTACTCCAAAATTATGTAATCCACCTTTTTCAGGTTTAGCAACATATTTTGTTTTTCCTTTTTGTTTCGCTATTTCGTACATTTTGTATTGCACACTCTGAGGTCTAGCACCATCATATATAATAAATGTATATGAAGAGTTTTTCTTTTGTAAAATTTTTAATGCTTTAGAAAGTTTGATTAATGTTTCTATTTTTAAAAAACATCGCTTGGTATCTGGATATAAAATTTCTCCTACAAAATTATTGCTAGTAGTATACCTTAGATCTAGCTTTATTTGTGGCAAGATGTCTAAAACATCAACTAAGCCAGCATCTGCCATTGCTCTTTCTGTAGTACTTAAGTTTTCTTGACTATAATCAAATTTTCTAAAAATAAGACTATCGATTTCATTGATGCTTTTTGGACTAATAGAATCGTTTTTTGTATTAGATATTTTTAGATTGCTATCTGAAATAGTTGTAGTAATGTTTTCGTTTTTAAAAGTATTTTTTATGCTAGTGTTTTTTGATTTTTTTTCACCACATGCATTCATAATTATTAAAATTATAAAAAGAAAACTATACCTCATGTTCATTTAGTTTTGCAAATCTAACATGGTCTTCCCAAACATCATTTATTTTTAAATATTTTTTGCTATATCCTTCTTGTACAAAACCAAGTTTTTTTATTAAACTTACAGATGATTCATTTCTAGGAATAATATTGGCTTCTATTCTATTGAGTTTTAGTTCTTCAAAAACAAATTGATTTGCTCTAGATATAGCTTCAAACATATATCCGTGACCACATTCTTTTGATGCTTGTTTATACCCTAAATAACAAGACTTAAATGCACCTAAGATAATATTGGAGTATGAAAAATCTGCTATTATATTTAATGGACTTTCTTTTTTTATGATATAAAATTTTATCTTCATCAAGTTTTTAAGAAAGAAATGGTCATCCTTAATTAATTTTAATTGATGTGCTGTGGAATAATAATCATCGCTGACTTTTGGTATCCAAGGTGTAAAAAAATCTTTATTTTCTGTAATGTAATCTAAGATCATAGAACAATGATGTTCTTGAACTGTGAAAATAATTAGCCTATCAGATTCTATTCTTATCGCTTGCATTTTTTATATCTCTGAAAAATTGTTTTATCTTAGATTTAAAATTACTAATAAATTAAATAATAATGTATGTTACAATTGCCAGATATATGCAGATTTGTGATGGAAGTATGCATGAAAACAGGTGCATATATAAAAGACAGACAAAAGGTATTGACTGAACTAGAGATACAACATAAAGGAGAGCATGATATAGTCACTGTAGTTGATAAAAAAGCAGAAGAGATATTAGTAGATTCCTTACGAGTTATTTTGCCAGAAGCGGGTTTTATCACAGAAGAAAAAACGGTGCAACAAATAGATAAAGAATATATGTGGGTGATAGATCCAATAGATGGGACAAGCAATTTCGCACATGGAATACCACTGTATTCTATAAGTATTGCTTTACAAAAAAATAAAGAGACTATACTTGGTGTGGTATATGAAATCAATCATAAAGAGTGTTTTTATGCAATAAAAGATGGAGGTGCATTTATGAATGGTCAGCCAATAAAAGTTTCTATTATTAATGATTTGCATAATAGTATGTTAGCTACAGGTTTCCCTTATGCAAAATTTGAGAAAATGGATAATTATTTAGCTTGTATGAAATTGTTATTGCCCAAATGTAGAAGTATACGTCGTATGGGTAGTGCTGCAGTTGATTTGTGCTATGTAGCTTGTGGAAGATTTGAAGGTTTTTTTGAATATGGATTAAATATATGGGATATAGCAGCAGGCGCTCTTATACTTCAAGAAGCAGGGGGTATTATTACAGATTTTAAAGGCAATGAGCATTTCGTTTTTGAAAAAGAACTCATCGCATCAAACAAAACTATACAAGCCGATTTGTTAGATACCATAAAAAGTACTTTTTATTAATAAAAAAAGGTGATTCAAAACTTTGAATCACCTTTTAGTTTGTAATGTGTAAGTTTATTTACTTTCTTTTTCGTTGATAGTTAATGTAAATTTTGTTCCACTTTTATCAGTTGTTTTTGTTTCCATAAAAGCATCTTTGAATAGTATTTCCATTTTTACTTTCTGCATATCTCCGTTTTGTTTTACATCTATATTTTCCCACAGCATATTGAAATTAGCACTTTCATTTGGACCTAATAAAATTGCTTTTTTATTAGATATCATATTTGCAAATACATTCCCACTTACAGGCATTTTTAATCCTATTTTTATTGGTTGAACTACTGCCATATCAGTGCCAGTATAGGTTACTTCCATTTTTACTAAAGTGATGTCTGTTTTGCATTCTGTACTTTTATTTAAAAATCTAAATGGGCCAGTATTAAAATCATTATTTGAAACCGGTAGATTGTAATTTGGTGCTTCATATACTTTCCCATTTGTAGAAGCAGTTTTAACTCCATCCATGATTATTTCTAATTGTGTGACTCTAAATTCAGTACCTGTAAAATTTACAACTCTAGAACCAAACTCACCAGGAGGAATGATTAAAGTTTTTTCACTAGGCTTATATTCGTTACTTCCGTTTAAAACAATTTTCATTTTATTGAAATCAATAATCAAATAATCTTTAGTTTTATTTTGGATACGTAACTTGAATTTGAAATAACTATCAGTAGATACTGCATCTACTGCATAAATAGTCATGTTTTCATTGTCTTGTGTCAGTTCGTTAAATATTACTTTATCATATTTTTTTTCTTTGGCTACTTTTTGAGCAAAAGCAATATTTGTAAATAGTAGAGAAAGGAATGTGATTTGAATTAATGTTTTCATTTATACAATTTTTATAAACCAAAATTAAGTATAATTTAAATGATTTAATTTTTATTTTTAATCTTATTTAAGTCTTATATATGGCTTTTTTCCATTAATTTTACAGTCAGATTTAGGATATGAATTCTATTTTATATGAAAAACTATATTATTATTTTTTTAACAACATTAATGGGCTTTATTGGAGGCGGAACTACTGTCTATTTTTTAATGAAAAATGATTCTAATAAAATCAATCATGATTTGAATATTGTTGCTACACCTACTAATAAACCAAGTGTTTTTAATGAAAATGCTACAGATCCTGCCAAAAGTCCCTTAAATAATGAAACCATTAGCAATATCACTTTTGCAAAAAACACTCATGATTTTGGCGAATTAGAGGAAGGAGCCGTAGTAACTACCGTTTTTGAATTTGTAAATAAAAGTGAAAGAAATTTAGTGATAAGCAACTGTATAGGATCTTGTGGATGTACGGTACCTACATGGCCCAAAGAGACTATTAAACCAGGTGCAAAAGGAATGATAGAAATAGAGTTCAATACTGCTGGCAAAAAAGATGATCAACTAAAAACAGTGACCGTATACGCTAATACAGAACCAAGCAATACTATTTTATATATCAAAGCTAAAGTAAACGCAAAATAATGGGACGCATTATGGCAATAGATTTTGGATTGAGAAGATGTGGCTTAGCTGTAACGGATGAATTACAAATAATCTCAACACCACTTGAAACTATTGAAAGTAAAAAATTAGATGATTATTTGAAAAAATATTTTCAAAACGAAAAAGTAGATACAATAGTTTTGGGTAAATCACTTCACCTTGATGGTTCTGAAAATGTATTATTTAATAATGTTTTAGAGTTGAAAAAACATTTAGAAGCAATGTATCCATCCATGAATGTAGCATTGATAGATGAAAGATATACATCGAAAATGGCTCTACAGACTATGATAGATGGGGGTATGAAAAAAAAAGATAGAAAAAATAAAGAAAATATAGATTTAATAAGTGCTGTATTAATTTTGCAGACATATATGCAAACCATAAATAAATAGAAAATATGATACTACCAATAGTAGCCTATGGAGATAAGGTGCTAAGAGAAATATGTGATGATATAGATGCCAATTATCCAGATTTAAAAGATCTGATAAAAAATATGTGGGATACTATGTATAATGCCAATGGTGTAGGTTTGGCAGCACCACAAATCAATAAAGATGTTCGACTTTTTATAGTAGATAGCAAAGCCATGTATGATGAAGGTGAAGAACATTTAGGAATAAAGAAAGTGTTTATCAATGCTACAATTCTAGAAGAATCAGGTGAAGAGTGGGCATTTGAAGAAGGATGCTTGAGTATACCAAATGTACGTGAGGATGTTCTCCGTAAGCCAAATATTAAAATAGAATACTATGATGAAAAATTCAAAAAACATGTAGAAGATTTTGATGGCATGAATGCACGTGTTATTCAACATGAGTATGACCATGTAGAAGGAATCTTATTTACAGATCATATAAAACCACTCAAGAAAAAACTATTGCATAAAATACTATCAGATATTTCTAGAGGATTTACAAATGTGAAATACAAAATGCGTTTCCCAAATAAAAAATAAGCGATGACTTTTGAAGCAATATTAAAAGATATAAAAAGTAAAAAATTTGCTCCACTCTACTATCTGTGTGGTGAAGAAAGTTATTATATCGATTTGCTCGTAGATGCAATAGAAGAGCATTCGCTATCTGAAAGCGAAAAATCATTTAATATGTCTATTCTATACGGAGCAGATGTAGATGTGAAAAGACTTATGGATGAGTGTATGCGACTACCTATGATGGCTCCACGTCAGGTGGTGATAGTGAAAGAAGCACATCAAATTAAAAAAATAGAAGAGTTTGAAAAGTATGTACTTAAGCCAAATCCTTCTACATTATTAGTTTTAGCATCTAAGTCTAAATTTCCAGATAAGCGAAAAAATTTTTCAAAATCACTCTTGAAAAGTGGCGTAGTGCTCGAAACTAAAAGACTTTACGACAATCAAGTGCCTGCATGGATAGAAAATTATATTAGTTCACTAGGCTTTAAAGCTAGTCCAGATGCTGTACAACTTTTAGCAGATTATTTAGGTACAGAGATCAGTGTTATCACCAATGAAGTTAGCAAACTCATTCTCAATAAAAATAAAGGCGAACAAATCACTCTAGATGATATTGAAAAAAATGTTGGAATAAGTAAAGACTTCAATGTTTTTGAGCTACAGAAAGCATTATGCTTTAAAGATAAAACTACATCATACAGAATTGCTAATTATTTTGAAGCTAATAAAAAGAATAATCCGCTAGTAGTTACATTGAGCAATTTACAAACTCTGTTTACCACTATTTTTCAAATGCAACATTTATATAAGATAGATGATGCATCATTGATGAGTAATTTTAGACTTTGGCCTGCATTAGTTCCACAATATAAAGCAGCGCTAAAAAACTATACAATGCGTAAAACAGAAGACGTATTGATGGATATAGCCACTTTCGATTTGCGTTCAAAAGGTGTAGGCAATACCAATGTAGAAGAAGGGGCACTTCTAAAAGAACTTATTTCTAAGATTCTATACGAATAATTTCTTGTTTATTATTGTGGTTTTTAGATAAATATGCAGGAATATTTTGATTAAATACTTAATATTCTTAATTTTATATCTGTGAAAAAACTCTACCTTTTTATTTTTGTCACCATACTTAGTATTTCTTCTTTTGCTCAAAACCTGAGTAGTAGAAAAGAAGCTAATTGTAATGGAGAGAAAAAATCTGTACAGGACATATTGAATAGCAATAAAGTTCTTTTTGTAGTAAGTATCACCTCCAATTGTAGCAACTGTGGAGAGTTTGTGTCTACACTGAATTCATTCTCCAATTTTCAATCCTCTAAAATCACGGTATGGTTGGCTATGAACAAGTTGAGTGGTACTACCAATTGTAATGAAATAGACAATTTTAAAGATAGATACGACTTAGATAATATGTTTGCATTTATCGATACCAATGATGTATGGACAGATGGTAGATTTACATTCTATACAGTGATAGACCCAGTAGGAGGCTTGGTAGCATATCAAGGTACTAGCTACCAACAAGCAATATCAAAAGCACTTGAGATAGTAAATAGACTGCCAAGTAATCCAGTAAATATTGACCCTAAAAATCCAATAACAACAAATACTTACAATAAAATAAATATTAGTAGTGTATACCCCAATCCTATAAAAGACGAATTGAAATATTCTATCTCAGCTACTGATAGCACTCAAGTAAATGTGAAAATATATGATTTGCTTGGAAATGAAAAAATGAATGTAAATAAAAAACTATTGCCCGAAATCACTAATTATTCTATAGATATCAAAGACTACAAACTAGACAAAGGCATCTATTTTATAAAGCTTGAAGCAGATAAAAATGTAAAGACTTTTAGGATAGTGAAAAACTAATATAGTTAATCATCATCATTATCTACAGCAGCATTTGTTTCATTTCTTTCAGACAAGTAAAATGCTTTGATACGAGTAACATCTTTTAAGAAATCTATTCTATTTATTTCTATTCTATGAATAGGAAGTCCTGTTCTTTCTTTTAGGTCTGCAATCATTTCTTCACGCTTTTCAGGTTTTATGAGGTCTATTCTTTCATAGAGTATTTCTTTATAGTTTTCGTGTGCAAGTTTATGTGTTCGCTCTAAAATATATATTACTATAATAAGCAATGTATTTGCAACTAATACGATATGCCAAGAATTATTTATATCAACTAAAGAATTTAATAATCCAATAGTAATACAAACAAAAAAATATCCCATTTCTCTTATAGGTATTGAAACTGTCCTATATCGTAATATAGAGAATATAGCAAACATACCTAATGCAAAACCTTCTTTTAACTTTAATGAACCTAATAAAAAACAAATTAGAAAAATTACAGTATTAAATAAGAAAAATGTAAATAAAAAATCTTTATTCTTATGTTTTGGATAATAAAATACCCTTATAATAATAAATGCAACAATAAGATTTATTATATATCTGAAAGTAAAATCTAACAAATCTGAATTTATATAAATACCAAGTTTTTCTAATAGTATACTACTAATTTCTTCCATATTTTTCTTCCAGTTTTTTTAGTTTTATAAAATTGGGTTTAAAGTTATTGCTTTTTACATTCTCCATCAAGGCTATAGCAGTAGAGTATTTGCTAAATCCTATTTGTTCTAAATGTCTTTTTTTAAGTGAAGCCAAAATTTCACTTGTTGAATTAGACTTTTCTTGTTTTATTTCTATGATTAATAAATGTGGAAACTCCTGTTTTTGACCATGTCTTTCAAAAGAAATATTCAAGTCTAATGTCAATCGTTCCTTCATATTATTATTTGCTAAGGTGATACGTTTGAAATAAATCCATACCTGAGGTTTTAGTCCATGAATATCTACCTGATCGTGTTCTATGATGCTTTTGTCTATATCATCTAGTTCTAAAAGAATTCGTTCTTTCTTAACTCTTTTTTTGTCTGTACGATTTGCCTTGTCTTTATATTTTACTTCAAAATAGCATAGACCTGAATCAATATATTTTCTATATCTAGTTTTAAATCTATCTGCCTTTCCATTATGATGGTAGTTGTACAAAGTAAAATCATCGGTATCAAAATATAAAGATTCATAAGAATGAATCATATTGTCTTCTATTTTTAATACTTTGTAGCTCGTTTTAATTTCATCTAATAATTCTATAAACTGTGAAACATGCACTATGTATTTAGAATCTATTCTATTCAATAGCTTTACTTCATCTAGCTCTTTCAAATTTATTTTAATAAATTCATCCAGCTTTGTTATGATTTTATGTTCTTCTTCTTTATAGTTCACTGCTTATTTTTCTATATTAAAATCTTCAAGTACTACCACTTCTTTTCTACTATTAATTTCTACTACTTTCATGATAGCTCTTGTGCCTAGAGAGCAAGTATCACAGTTTGTATACACAAAAACAGTATATTTCCCCTTTTGTAAAAATTCAAATTTATATTCTCCATTATATGAAGTATTTACATCATTATCTACAGTTGTATTATCTCCATAAGAAATAAAAACTTTTTCATCTGCTATATAACCTTCTCCAGTCAAAAATCCATTGATGTCAAAGTCTTTTGCATAAACTTTCCCAGTTATAGTTGCAAGTCCACCATCGCCAGGTACTTTTTTACATGCAAAAAAACAAACTGATAAAAGAATAAAAAATAATATTTTCTTCATATTAAGTAAATGTAAAGTTTTTGTAAATTTAGTAATAATTAATAAAAAAGTCCAACAAATATTGTTGGACTTTCAAAATGGTGTATATTTTTATTTATTGTAAAAATAATCTACTAGATTTTGTTTCTCTTCCATTGCTTATTTGTAAAATATATAAACCAGTATTTAAGTTGCTAGGTCTATCATATGAAAGAACAGAATTTGAAGTCAGTTGTATATTGTTAGCCAAATTAGCTACAGTTTTACCACTCATATCTATTAATGAAATACTTGTATTATTTAAGATAGAAGTATTGTTCAAGTGAATATTTATTTTATCTACAACAGGATTAGGGAAAATATTTAAATTAAGATTAGATTCAAAAGATTGAATTCCAGTACCTGTAGTATCTGCAACTTTTGCAGTACACACTTGAGTCGTTGTATAGCATTGATCTCCTGATGTATTTCCATTTCTATTACACGCATTTCCTGCTACGTAAAATGTAATATTACCTATATCTGTAGATGGTGCTGTCCATGTAAAATCAAAAGTAGCTGCATCATTAGAAAGACCTCCATTAAATTGATGAGTTAAGCTGGTTCTTCCATTAGCAGCAGTAAGTAATCTCATTCTAGTAGCATTGGTTACATTAAGTGTGCCCGCATTAGTATTTGAAGTGTTTAATGCTTCTGTAGCAAGACCAAATACAAGTTTTCCAGTTTCTGCTACGTTTACACTAATATTGTATGTTGTGCCAGGTACATATTCCCATCCTGTCATATCACTAGATGTAATAGTTACACTTCCAGGCCCTGTATTAGCAGTGCCAGAATGGCATCCACCAGTTTGACAAGTAGGTTCGCCAGGTGAGCCTGTATTGCCTGCTCTACCATTGTCTTTATAAGATTCATTTGTAAAAGTGATAAATGCTCCTATAGATGAAAGCAAAATCACTGAGAAAGTAATCAGTTTTTTCATAATTTGTAAATGTGTGTTTGATTTTTAAAATTTAATGACTTTATATGTTTGTTTTTGTAGTGATGAGTTGTATATAGTGAAATAATAAATGCCACTATCATAATTTAATAATTCTATTGTTTTTTCACCATTCATTAATTCAATTGCTTTCATTTGAATGCCTAATGCATTGTAAATATATAAAAAATATTTATCGTTAGAATTTATATTTACTTGAACCATATCAGAAGTAATAGTTGGATAGATTGAAATCATATTTTCAAAAGGATTTTCTATACTATTTGTCTGGCAATTATATCTACCGGGACTTACAATTGTATTTCTTCCTCCAACTAATTTGCTATTCAAGTTGTCACTTCTTGGTATTTCTGCAGTCCAATTTGTAAGTGTATTGTTAAAAGTAGCTAGGTTTGAATATGGTGGACAAATCACTAATGACGCTCCAGTGCCATTGGTACTAGTGAGTGATGCCGTAGTATAATACAAACTATCTATTGTTTGAAATAATGAATTAGTAAGTACTAGTGATTCTGAAGTATTGCCCAATCCACCATTGTTCCATTGTTTTGCTTGTATTCCATACGAACGGTAAATAAGTAATGAATCTTTTGCTACAACATAATAATTATTTGGTGTTAAAGTTTTCTGTGGAAGTCTTAAGTCTACTCCTTTGTTGAACCAATATCCTCCTAGTTCTACATCAGAAGTTCCATAGTTCACTATTTCTATGAATTCAAGTGTGTCATTTAAAAATGGATCATCATAATAGATTTCGTCTATTGCAACAGTACCAATACTATTATTAAATACTACATTAAATATACGAGGTGAGGTCATTGTATTTGTAGCTAAATCTTGTACGTTATTTACACTAAGTACATAGTATTTTCCTATCACTAATGGAGTAGCTAAAGTAAGCGTAACTATCGTATTGGTTACATCTCTTACAGCACTAGTTACAGTTCCTAGTCCAGTATAATTAATCATAGCAGATGCAGTGATATTTACTGGTTCATTGAAATAAACATCTATAGTAGTGGTACTAGTTTCATTTGCTGAATAGGGTATGGGAGGAGCTATATCAGATAGAGGACAACCAGCACCCGGATGAGCATATATTTCTTTACCCGCAATGATTATACCTGTAGGTGTAGCACCATATGTCCAATTGCTACCTATATTATTATCTAGACTAGGATTGCATAGTGCCATTGATGGGCCTTCTCCATCAGCTAGAGATGGCCATGGGCTATCATCTGAATAGTATACAAAATCTATGATAGCACCACCAGCATTTTCAAGTACTAAAGAATCAGTACTATTGCTTAGGGCATTATTTCTCCATTGATTAGCACTAAATCCAAAATTTCTAAAAAAAGCTAAAGAGTCATAACAGAATACTTTGTATTGACCTGGATTTAAAGTTGCTGATGCAATAGTATGTGAAATTGCTTTTTTTATTTTCCAACCTGTAATATTTACTGGACTTCCAGAATTGTTGTATAGCTCAATAAAATCTAAAGAATCTATTGCTCCTGGAGTGTTGTAATTTATCTCAGTTATTACAATTTGAGCATTGATTTGATTTAATGTAAAAAGAATTGATAAAACAAGTATAATTTTTTTCATCCTAATGTTAAGTATTTGTTATGTAAATGTAATAATATAATACAACTTTATAGGACAAAAAAAAATAATTATTACTATGGTTCAATAATAATTTTTTGGATAGATTTAGTACTGCTTGTTTCTAATATTAAGATAAATTCTAAGCCGTTTTCTAAATTTCTTATTGGTTTTTCAAAATAGTTGTTGCCTATTTTTAATCCTTCTAGAATCTCAGTATCAATTAGTCTTCCATACATATCATACATACTTAGTTTAGTAGTTTCTAATTTGTCCATATTAAATTGCAAATATAGTACACCTCTATTTGGGTTTGGATATACTTGAAGTTTTAAAGAATTTGTACTTTGAGTATTTACTTGGTCTATTCCTACTTCGGTATTCTTTATTAAATAAACTTTAAATATTTGACTACTTGATGAACTTTGTGTTCCTGTATTTATAAAAAAAATATTTGGAGCACTACTATTTATACCACCATATATATAGCCAATAAGTGTGGTGTCATTCAGAATACTATCCAATTTCAATACGCCATTTTTATATCGTGCTAGGCTTTCTATTGGAATATATTCTGCACCAGCACCTAAATATTCAGGCATTTGTATAGGAAGCTTATATTCAGTCATGAGCCCACTTGCATCTCTTGTTACTCTAGCTATTGTTTTTACAAAAGGAACATTATTATTTTGAACCAATACACCCATGCTATCATAGTATTGAGCAATTCCTCCAAAAAATACAGTATGCATTTGATTATTCGTAGCATCGTATATAGGCACATTTGCACAGTGATAATGATTATAGTATTGAGTAAATGAAGTATTCAGTACATAATTTGTACTATCTATATTTACTGCACTTAGGTATGGAAGATCAATATCATATTGAAATACTCCAGAGAAAGCTGTGATACCTTCTTCTCCACTTGGTAATATTTGTGGAGTTGCATTATAATCTCTTCTATGAAGGGTTACGGTATCTATAAAAGATGGTAAATGATTTATAGTGATAGAAGTTCCATCGTCATTAATTATAAATTTTCTTATTGCATTTGTATATTCTTGAAAAAATCCTGGTCCATGAGTAGGTCCCATTGGATTATATCTACCTATAAATTTTTGTCCACCTATCAAGTAATAAGTGTTATTTATTTTTTCTAATCGTCCACCTGTTACAGTAAATTTCGAATCATTTATTTGTCTAAAAAAGCTAGTAAAACTATTGCTAGTAATAATAGCATTGATAGTAGCTGGAACGTCTATAGCTACCAATCCTGAGTATGTGATATGGTCGCCAGCGGTAGCACTATATCCATAACCACCAATAACATATAGATATTGTCCCGATTGATAAAACTCCATGTTGGTAGCACTTAATTGTTCTTTTATGTTTGTAGGTAAAGTATTTATTGACGCACTCCATTTTTGTTGTGCTATAGGGTCTATTACTATTATTTGATTATTATTTCCAGATGCATCAAATGAAGCAAAAGGTTGTCTTTGATGTAACCCATCCAATCTACCTCCGATGATCAGCCATTTGCCATCATGTTGGCCAAAAGCATAAGATTGTATACCTCCCAATCCTGCTATACTCATAGGTTCGATTTTCATGCTAAAAGGTGCACTTTGACCAAAAAAAGTAAGCGAATAAAACATCATTAATAAAAGTGTAATATGAAGTGTATATCTTTTCATTTTCAATAATTTTATGCAAAGTTAATGATAAAATAAAAAGCCATTTGTAACATATATTACAAATGGCTATATATATTTTAAAAAATTTTAAACACTCATCATTTTACTTTGACATACAAAATCAGTTTTAGGAATACTAGTATTAGCGATTTCTTTAAAACCTCCTTCTACTTCGCTGAAATTTCTAATGCCTCTAGCTTGTAGTATGGAAGCACCTATCATACTTCTATATCCTCCTTGACAATGTATATAAAAGTGTTGATCAGTATCTATATTATTTATCCATTCATTGATAAATGATAGAGGTTTGTTATATGCTTCATCTATATGTTCGGCAGTATATTCAGATTCTTTTCTTATATCAAATACTACAGATTCTTTTGGTTTAAATTCGGCTTCAAATTGTTTAGCAGTTATTCTATTTACAGTATCTATTTCTTTATTGGCATCTATCCAAGTCTTCACTCCACCTTTTAAATACCCAAGTACATTATCAAAACCAACACGTGCTAGCCTTGTTATAGATTCTTCTTCCATTCCATCTTCGCACACCAAAAGAATATTTTGCTCTACATCACCTATCAATGCACCTACCCATGGAGCAAAATCTCCTTTGATACCTATATTCACACTTGATGGAATAAATCCTTTTGCAAATACATCTGCACTTCTTGTATCAAGTATCAATGCATCGGTTGTATCTGCAAGAGATTCAAATTCGATTGCATCTAATGCTACAAATCCTTTTTTCATTACCTCATCAAAACTTTTATAACCTTTTTTATTCATAGCTACATTCATTCCAAAATAGGCAGGTGGAGGCAATAAACCGTCAAGCACAGCTGTAATAAATGCTTCTTTATTGGGTTGGTTGAGAGCGTAGTTCATTCTTTTTTGATTTCCTAAGCTGTCTATTGTTTCCTTCATCATGTTTTTGCCACAGGCACTTCCAGCTCCGTGTGCAGGATATACTGTGATATCATCTGCCAAAGGTAATATTTTCGTATAGATACTTGTATAAAGCATTCCAGCAAGTTCTTCTTGTGTCATACTTGCAGCTTTTTGAGCCAAATCAGGCCTTCCTACATCACCCAGAAATAAAGTATCGCCACTAAAAAGTGCTGTTTCTTTTCCTTGTTCATCTATCAATAGATAACAACTACTTTCTACAGTATGTCCAGGTGTATGCAATACTCTTATTTTGATATTCCCTATTTGAAATTCTTGATTGTCTGTAGCTATGATAGCATCAAATTCAGGATTTGCTGTAGGTCCATAGACAATAGGAGCTCCAGTTTTTTTGCTTAAATCTATATGTCCACTTACAAAGTCTGCATGAAAGTGAGTCTCAAAAACAAATTTCAATTTCACATGATCTTTTTCTATTCTATTGATATATGGTTGTATCTCTCTCAATGGATCAATAATAGCAGCCTCTCCATTTGAAGTAATATAATATGCTCCTTGTGCTAAACATCCAGTATATATTTGTTCTATATTCATAATTGTGTTTTTACAAAATTAAAGTTAGAAAATTTATAACATTTATTTGAATAAATCTTATAATGTTTTTTATTTTAAAATAGTTTCTTGTATGATAACAAAAATCCCCATAATGAGAATAAACCAACCAAAAATTGGTTTAAGTCTAGAGCTGTCTATTTTTTTTGATATGATAGTGCCAATAAATAATCCTACAACAGCCAGTATGGATACATATGTTAATAGATGAATGTCTATTTTAATACCTTGCGTAATATCCCCAAAAAAACCAAATAAAGAATTGAACGCAATAATCAATAAAGATGTGCCAATAGCTTTGCGAATGCTAATGCCTGTAAAATATACTAGAGCAGGTATTATTAAAAAACCACCTCCAGCACCTAAGAAACCTGTAACTATACCTACAAGTAGTCCTATAAATATAAGTTTATATATATTAGGTGCTACTTTTGTTTCTAGTCTATTTGTTTTTTTTATCATAAAATAAGCAGATGCTATCATCAATATAGAAAATAATATCATCAAAAGCATATTAGAAGTAATATTCAATGCTCCAATTTTAAAAATAGTGCTAGGAATATATGGTAAAATTAATTTCCTGACTAAAAGTAAAGTTAATAGAGAAGGAATAGCAAAAGGAATAGCAGATTCAATATTTAAATTTCCCAGTTTATATTGTTTTATAGCGCCTATAAATGCTGTGATACCCACAATGAACAAAGAGTATGTAGTTGCTTCTTTTGGAGAAATATGAAATAGATAAACGAGTATAGGCAAACTTAATATACTCCCTCCTCCACCTATCAAACCTAAGGTGATGCCAATAAATATAGTGCTTAAATAGGCTAGAATTTCCAATTTATTTTAATTTAATTGCAAAGTTGAGAATATATTTCACTGTGAATGGTTACATATGTTACATAGAACTTAGTATTTTTATTTATTTATATATTTACAGAATTAAAATTTATAGTATATCAAAAAAGTAATGATTTTCTTTTTATCCATTTTCAAAAAATGGAATCAACTTTTACTGAAAATAAAAGGGAAAACGGAAGCAGATATTCACGACGAAAGAATAGTGTCTGGTAAGGCATGGGAGGAATTTTGCGATACGCTGAAAGCAGCAGGAGCTTCTGTGTATTTTGGCAATGCACCTACAGATGCATTTAATCAAGCAGAAGCATATAGGTATCTCACTCGTCTTACTCGAGCAGGTCTAGAAGCATTCGTAGAATATGCAGATCCTCAATTTCCTGTATTGAGATGTATGGTACACGAAACTGTAAAATTGGGTGCAGACAATCCAGATAATTATTATCAGAATGCACAGATTTCTGGTCAATATGAATATGTGATAAAAGGAAATAGAAATACGATTTTTTATTTAGGTTTTTTTACACAAAATGGAAGCTATGGTAGCACAGGAGGTCTCGCACCCTGCGGAGCACTTGAAGCAGAAGATATGATATTTGATGAAGATGGAAGCTTTGAGATTATATTGAGCAAAGAAAAGAAAGGGAAAAACTGGTTGAAAATAGAAGATACTACATCGCTTTTGATGGTTCGTCAAACATATAAAGATAGAGCAACTGAGAAGATTGCTTCTGTTGTGATTGAAAATATGGATGGAGCTTTAAAACCTCAACCAATCACCGCTACAATGATAGATAATGGATTAAATATGGCGGGTACATTTGTTGCAGGGGCATCTATGTTATTTTCAAAATGGGCCAATGATTTTGAGAAACATACAAATAAGCTCCCTCAAATGAATCCTGCAAAATCTAATGCAGCAGGTGGCGATAAAAATATAGCCTATTATCATAGCTATTGGAAAGTAGAAAAAGATGAAGCATTAGTGATAAAAGTAAAACCACCAACTTGCAGAATGTGGAATTTTCAGCTGAATAATCATTGGATGGAATCATTAGATTATAGATATTTTACGATTCATGTAAATAGCCATACTGCAAAGTATAATGAAGATGGAAGTGTAGAAGTAGTGATTGCTCACGAAAATATTGGATTTGGTAATTGGATAAATCCTACATCACATACCAGAGGAACTATGCTTTGGAGGTGGTGGTATGCTACTGAATTCCCAGAGCCGACTTGTTCTCTAATAAAACTTTGTGATTATAAAATATAATATGCAAGCAACGAATAGACCTTTTTTGATAAAAGCATTTAATTTATTTAAAATTCCTTCATCATTGAATAGAGATGATTTATTAAATGTTGCTAAAAAGAAAACATCAATAACTGATTTTGATAATAAAGAATTTATTGAAGGATTTGAAATCTTACTTGATAGTATCAATAAAGAAGCACAACTTCATCCATTTGGTAAATTTATTACGAAACAAAGATTAATAAATGTTTTAGCCAATAGATTGAGAGTAGAAGAGTTGCTAAAAAAGCATCCAGAAATTTTAGAAATAGAAATTAAAGAACCAATAATCATTACAGGACTACAAAGAACTGGAACTACTAGATTGCATAGATTATTGAGTTCTCATCCATCTATTAGGTCGCTCAAATCTTGGGAAGCACTTAACCCTGTACCCTTAAAAAATGACCAATTCAATAAACAACGAATATCTTTTGCAAAGACTGCAGAGAAGGCATTGAAATATATGTCGCCAGAGTTTTTTTCAATACACCCTGTAGAACACGAAGCACCCGAAGAGGATATCTTGATAAATGATATGACATTTGTAAGTACAGTACCTGAGGCAACTATGCACTTGCCTACATATGCATATTGGGTGCAAAATCAAAGCCATTTGGAGGCTTATCGGTATGTGAAAAAAATATTACAAATTCTTACTTGTCAAAATCCAAATACTCGATGGGTATTAAAAACACCACAATATTTAGAGTTTTTAGAGGAAGCTAATATGGTTTTTCCTGATGCGAAATTTATACATACATATAGAGATCCTTTGAAAGTTTTACCTTCTTTTTTTAGTATGGTCTACCATAGTAGAAAAATATTTTCAAATCATGTAAGTACTACACAATCTGCAAGACATTGGTTAACTAAAAATAGTTATATGATGAAGAAGGCTATGCACTATTGGAGTACAAATTCATCAACCAATACGATACATGTTTCTTACTATGATATGCTATCAAATCCTATTGAAGAAATGAAAAAAATATATTCGTTCGTTGGTTTAGATTTTGATGCTACTGCTCAAAAAAACCTGCAAGATGTTGACCAAGAAAATAAGCAAAATAAATACGGAGTGCATAAATATGCTTTGTCAGATTTTAATTTGACAAAAGAGGATATAGAAAAAGAATTTGAATTATATAGAACTACATTTAAGATTCCTTATGAGTAATCAAGCAAAATATGACAATCCTTTCAAAGCTACTTTGAATGGTGTTTTAGATTTATTTAAAAAACAAATACCAATTGGTAAGCTCCATAATGATGAAAGACTAGATGGTAAAACGTGTATGGTCACAGGAGCAAATTCTGGTCTTGGGTATGCTGTAGCTGTTCAGATGGCTCAACGTGGAGCTCACGTGATTATGGCTTGTAGAAGTGGAATACCAAATGCTGGCGAACAAGCAAAATCTGACTCTGGTTCAAATAATATAGAAATGATGTCAGTAGATTTGAGCGATTTAGAAAGTATAGATAGATTTGTAGAGCAACTAAAAATTAAAAACATAACAATAGATATTTGTGTGTTTAATGCTGCAGTAGTTCCTTCTGGATCTCATAAAACCCAAAGTGGATTTGATCAAATGTTTTTAGTAAATTATCTTTCTACTTTTAAATTAGCAAATGCTTTAATCAATAATGCTATTATTAATAAAAATGTAGGTAATGCGCCACGTATTATATTTGTTTCTTCAGAATCTCATAGAACAAATCAAGAAATAAATTTTGATAACTTTGGTATATATGAAGAATATACTATGAGTAAAGTAATAGCACTTTATGGCTACTACAAATTGATGTTAACTACATTTGCAATAGAACTCTCAAAAAGAATAAATACTTCCGATGTGCAAATTTCTGTATTTGCGTTATGTCCTGGGCCAGTCAACTCAAATATTGCGAAAGCAGCACCAAAAATATTTATGCCATTATTAAAATTTATTTTTAAAATATTTTTCAAAGATCCCAAAGATGCAGCTGAGCCTGTGATATATTTAGCTTGTTCCAAATCATTACAAAACAAAACAGGCTTGTATTTGCACTTGATGCAAGAAAAAAGTGTAGACATAAAAGCACTCAATCCAGAAAATGGTCGGAAGTTATGGGAAGCCTCTGAAAATTTAATTAAGAATTACTAATTAAGAATTACTAATTTTTCACACCAAGGCGAGACTAATTTTTAATGTATAATTCTTAATTATTAGTATTATTTCGTTTAAATGAGATTTGAATACTTGATAGAATTTTACATATTTCCTCAATGTCATTATTGAAATTCAATTTCTGTTCTTCAGATAAGTAATTTGTCGCGATTAGTAGTTTTATCCAATAGTTTGTTTCTCTAGCTTCTTTATATGATATACTAATTTTATGAATGAAATCTTTAGAAGATTGAGCGCCAATAGCTTCTTCTACATTTGCTCCAATAGAAGTACCACTTCTTAGGAGTTGTTTTGACATCACAAATTCTTTCTTATCATTTATTAAGTAGTTATACAAATGAATGATTTTTATTGCAAAATCAAAACTTTTTTCTTGAATGATATTGTTTGTCTTCATTAGATGAGTATAATTAACACAAAATTAATAATTTTACATATCCAATTCTATCATATAATTATTAATTCTTAAGTTTATTTTATAATTATTTACGTTATTACATGAGTAATTCTTAATTATTAATTTTTAATTAGTAATTAGATTTGTCTTCTGCATAAGTTTTTAATCCATGCGCTATACTATCAAATCCTTTTTGAATTTTATCTCGATACATCAGCATCACTAATGGAACTAAAATGCCCCAAAATTTATCATAAGTATAATACTTAGTTTGTGTAGGACTTATTTCAGTAAGGATTTGAGCACGTTCAGTTTTTACTGGGAAAGGAGAAGAGATACCCCAAGCTACAGATTCATATTCTTTTACCCAAAGTATTTGCTCTTTTTGCTTGATGATTTTATTATCAAGGTTCATATTTACATGCAAAACTATATCGCTTTCTACTTCAAAATTTGTTTCAATTTTAGGAGTAAAAGGATTCCATAGATGATACTTATCCTTATCCATTAGTATCTCCCAAATCACTTTTTTCGGTGCATTGATAATGATTTCAGATTGTATGATTTGCATTGATTAAGATTTTTTAATTTTAAAATACACGTTATTTTTTTGTAATATCTAATTTATAACCCGCGGAATCTTGTATTTTTTTTGAGATTCCGCAGGCTATAACCAATTATATATTTACTTTCCGATACAAAATTTCCCGAAAATATTACCTAAAATATCTCTATCTATTTCTACCTCACCTGTGATTTCTCCTATATATTGTAATGCTCTACGAAGATCAAGTGCAATTAATTCATTGGAGATAGTTTGATTTACACCATCACGTATTTCATCTATACATACATCAACCATTTTCAATGATTCGTAATGTCGAATATTATTAATAATAGTATCTTCTTGTGCTATAGAGCTACTAAATGAAGTGAGAATATTTTTTAATTTGTCTAGATGTGTTTTGTCTTTGGCAGCTAATGCAATGGCTTTACTATGTGTCAAAGTACTAATCGCTTCTTCTATATCATATCCATCACAAGAGCTTATCGTATCAATTTTATTTAATACAAAGATTAATTCCTGATGCTCTTGTATATCGAGTTGTTTGGCTTCTTCAATAATATTTTTATATGGTTCATTGATATCTGCTACAAATAAAATAATACTAGCTTCTTTTATTTTTTGTTTAGCTCGTTCAATTCCTGCATGTTCTATTGTGTCCTCAGTATTTCTAAGTCCAGCAGTATCAATAAATCGATATAAGATGCCATCGATTTGAATGGTGTCTTCAATTGTATCGCGTGTGGTACCTGCAATATCACTTACTATAGCACGTTCTTCATTGAGCAATGCATTGAGTAAGGTAGATTTTCCAGAATTAGGTTTGCCTACTATAGCTACAGGTATTCCATTTTTTATCGCATTGCCCAATTTGAAGGATTGTATCAATGGACGAATTTTATGTTGAAGTTCGTTGAGTATGTTCAAGATTTTTTTTCTATCAGCAAACTCTACATCTTCTTCAGAAAAATCTAATTCTAATTCTAAAAGTGCTGCAAAGTCTATTAACTCTGTACGCATTTTGCTCAATTCGCTAGAAAATCCACCACGCAATTGATGTAAGGCTATTTGTTTTGATTTTTCTGAATTTACAGCTATCAAATCTGCTATAGCTTCTGCTTGAGTCAAATCGATACGTCCGTTTAAAAATGCTCGCATACTAAACTCACCAGGTTGTGCAAGACGAACTTGATGTTTACCAAGTTCTTCAATGATTTGTTGACATATAAATGGCGAACCATGACAAGAAATTTCTATACTATCTTCAGTCGTAAATGATTTGGGTGCACGAAAAACACTGATCATCACTTCGTCTATGATTTCTTTTTTATCATTGATGATATGACCGTAGTGTATAGTATGTGAAACCACTTTGCTTAAATCTTTAGCTGGAAATATTTGATTGCAAGCATCAATTGCATTCTTACCAGAGATACGTATCACACTGATAGCACCCATTCCAGCGGGTGATGCTACTGCTACTATGGTGTCATCGTTATACATCATTATCTATAAATATTTACTTCAGGTGAAATAGTAATATTAAATTTTTCCTTTACAGATTGCTGAATAGCTAATGCAAGTTGATAAATTTCTTCACCTTCAGCATTTCCATAATTTACCAATACCAATGCTTGATCTTTATGTGAACCTGTATTGCCTATTACTTTTCCTTTCCATCCACATTGTTCTATAAGCCATCCAGCAGGTATTTTGTATTGTTTTTCACTTATATTGTTAGTCAATTCATAATAAGGTGCGGTAGGATTTGCTTCGTGAAATTCCTTAAAACTGATTTCATCAATCTCTGGATTTTTAAAAAATGAACCAGCGTTACCAAGAATTTTTGGGTCTGGTAATTTACTTGATCGGATAGCAATCACTGCATCGCTTATATCTTTTATATTAGGATTTTGTATTTGTTTTTTTGCCAATTCATCTTTGATAGCTCCATATGAAATATTGAGAATTGCTTTTTTATTTAAACAAAAAACAACAGATGTGATGATATATTTATCTTTATGTGTATTCTTAAAAATACTTTCTCTATATCCAAATTTGCAATCTTCGTTATTAAAATATTCAAGTTGATTTGTAGGAATATTTAGTGCTTCTACTTCATGTAATACATCTTTTATTTCTACTCCATAAGCACCTATATTCTGCATCGGAGATGCACCTACACAGCCGGGTATCAAACTTAAGTTTTCTACTCCAGCAAAATTATTTTCAATACAATACATCACAAACTCATGCCAAGACTCGCCAGCATTTGCTTTTACATATATATGGTTTTCGGTTTCCTTTATGATAGAAATACCTTTGATACTATTTTTTAGTATTACTCCATCAAAATTCTTGCATAATAAAAGATTGCTTCCACCACCTATTATTAGAGATTTATTTTCTTTGTATACAGTAGAATTTAATATTTCTTCTAGCTCATCTATATTAGTAAATTCTAAAAAATATTTCGCACTTACATCTATCTGAAATGTATTATATGGTTTTAGCGAAATATTCTCTATAAGATTCACAGTTTGTTTTTATACAATTCTTTTTAGTTCAATATCTTCATCGTGAGATAAAATCAAAGGAACAGTTTCTATCGTAACATGTGAATGATCTAGACCAAAAGCTTTTTCTTCTGATAGTGCAAATTTCTTGAAGAAGAAATAATAGTACATTGTTGCACGATCTAGTAAACTTAACTGGAATGGATCTGTCAGCATTTTTTCTATTACAACAAATCTAAAATCACCAGCCACATTGTGTTTTCTGAGTGATGGATGTTTACTTAAAATATCCAACTCACCACTTTCAACTAATTCTTCTATCACTTCATGAAATAAGAAATTGACACGTGGTTGTTCTCTAAATCCTAATTTTAATTCTATTCTATATAAGATACCTGGTATTAGATTTTCTACTTTATATTCTCTATTATATGCAGTGTCAAGGGTGTCTACGTGTACTAACCAATATGTGTCAGCACGTTTTGGCTTTTGATTGATGATACTATAGAGTGTTTTAGCTTCGATTTCTGTGTTATAGTTTGCACTGGTTAGGTATACTAGATTTGATGCAAATTTTGGTATAGTTTCATCTTTACTCAAATCTGTAAGTAGTTCGTAGTAATCTTCAATCTGATTAAATCGAACATATCTATTTTTTATTTTTCTAGCTCTATGCCAAACCAACATTACAGAAAAAATAATAGAACCTACCAATAATGTGAACCAGCCACCTTCTAGTATTTTACTAATATTACCCATTAAAAATATACCTTCAATAGTCAAAAAAACTATAGTAAATGTGAGTACTAAAATTTTATTTACTTTTCTACTTATCAAAAATACACTTACGAGAATAGTAGTCATAAGCATAGTGAGTGTGATAGAGAGTCCATAAGCATGCTCCATATGACTAGAAGTTTGGAAATAAAGCACTACTACAATACATCCCATGAGCAAAAGCCAATTGATTGCTGGAGCATATATTTGTCCTTTTTCTTCAGAAGGATAATTTATTTTCACTTTAGGCCAAAAATTGAGACGCATAGCTTCACTGATAAGTGTAAAAGACCCTGTAATCAATGCCTGTGATGCAATAATAGTAGATAAAGTAGCTATAACTATACCAGGATATAAAAACCATGAAGGCATGATAGCATAAAAAGGATTGAAGGCTTCAAAAACTTCTTTTCCACCTACAGATACGAATGTACCAATTTGTTTTCCAAAATGATTGTTTAATAAGAATGCGCCCTGTCCTAGATAGTTGAGTATAAGTGCCGTTTTTACAAATATCCACGAAGTACGTATATTATTTTTACCACAGTGACCTAAGTCTGAGTAGAGTGCTTCTGCTCCTGTAGTACATAAAAATACAGCCCCTAAAATCCCCAATCCCGCTGGATTTTCTATTAGTAATACTATAGCATAATATGGATTAAATGCTTTTAAAACTATAGGGTTTTGTATGATTTGAAAGACACCAAGTGTAGCTAACATACTAAACCATATAAACATCACTGGTCCAAATATTCTACCAATTACTTTTGTACCAAACTGCTGTATAATAAAAAGCATGGATATAATAATAATCACAACCGTTACTATCTGATATTGAGTGATAGAAGGTCTCACTATTTTTAAACCTTCTATAGCAGAACAAACCGAAATAGGAGGAGTGATGATACCATCTGCTAATAATGCACATCCGCCTATCATGGCAGGAATGATCAACCATTTTGCTTTTCTTCTTACAAGAGAAAACAAGGAGAAAATGCCTCCTTCACCTCTATTGTCTGCTTGTAGTGTTATGATTACATATTTGATGGTAGTTTGTAGGGTCAGTGTCCATATAACACAAGATATACCCCCCAATATAAGATATTCAGAGATGCTCTCTTCACCAATTATTGCTTTAAATACATATAAAGGTGAAGTACCAATATCTCCATAAATAATACCTAGAGTTACTAATAATCCTGCAAATGTAATTTTGCTAAGGTGTCCATGATTTTTTTGTTTGCTCATAAGAATATGTAAAATAAATAGTTGTAAAATTACTGATTTTAAAGAGAATAGGAGTAAAATTGATTGAGATAAATGTTTATAAATCGTTTAATGGCAATATTTTCCGTACCTTTGCAATGGATTAAATATATTAAAATCAATACATGAGTACTATTACATCATTTGCAGACTTCGGTTTTTCATCAGAAATATTCGAAGCTGTAAAATCAAAAGGTTACGAGATTCCTTCACCAATTCAAGCGCAAGCTATTCCTTTATTACTAAGTTCAAATACTAATTTAGTTGGGAAAGCTCAAACAGGCACAGGTAAGACTGCCGCCTTTTCTTTACCTATATTAGAAAAATTAGGAACTAACAATAAAAAAGTAAAAGCTATTGTTCTTACACCAACTAGAGAGCTTGCCAATCAAGTAGCCGAAGAAATGGTATCACTCAAAGGTGCAAAAAAACTAAGAATACAAACTGTATATGGCGGTCAAAGTATGGGAAAACAATTAGATGCTCTTCAAAGAGGGGTAGATATTGTTATCGGTACTCCGGGTCGTATAAAAGATCATATCAATAGAGGTACACTTAAAATAGATGATTTGGATTTCTTTGTTCTTGATGAAGCAGATGAAATGCTCAACATGGGTTTTCTTGAAGAGATAGAAGAAATACTGGAGTATACTAATGATGAAAAACAAATGTTGTTGTTTTCAGCTACTATGCCTAAAAAAATATTGAAGTTAATCAGTCAATACATGAGTGATTATAAGCTGATAGAGATAGAGAGTCAACAACAAACTACGCAGTTAGTAGATCAAATTCATTATGAAATAAAAGGCAGTGATAGATTTGAAGCACTTTGTAGAATTATCGATTGCAGTAAAGAATTCTATGGTATTGTTTTTTGTAATACAAAAAGAGAAGTAGATGAAGTAAATGCAAGACTCAATGAACGTGGTATAGAAAGTGAAGCATTACATGGTGACATCATGCAAGCACAGCGCGAAAATATCATGAAAAAACTAAAAAAACATAAATGCAACGTGCTAGTAGCTACAGATGTAGCAGCACGTGGTATAGATGTAAATGACTTGACACACGTAATCAACTTTGAACTACCACAGGATCCAGAAAGCTACGTACACCGTATTGGTAGAACCGGTAGAGCTGGTAAAGAAGGTATTGCTATTACATTTGTTTCTAAAAACGAACGTAGTGACTTTATGTTTATTCAAAAAATTACGAATACTAAAATTCGTAAAGGTGAATTGCCTACTGTAAAAGACGTATTGGAAGTAAAAAAACAAATCATAAAAGATAAAATCACTAATATTATCGAACATGGAGGTTATTCTTATTATGAAGAACTAGCTCAAGAAATATTGGAGAGTAATGATCCAGAAGTAGCTTTAGCAGCTATTTTAAAACAGGCTTTCAAAGATCAGCTTAATATTGATAAATATCAAGATTTTGTAGTACCACAATATGATGAAAGACATACTGGTGCTAGAAGAGATCATGGAAATGGTAGAAGTAATACTAGTAGAATCTTTATCGCATTAGGTAAAAAAGACAATAAAGGACCTAGAGATATCGTAGATTTTATTACTCAAGAAACTACTCTTAAAGGTGGTGAAATAGATGAGGTAAGAGTTTTTGATGCATTCTCATTTGCTACTATACCAAATGAAGAAGCTAATATACTTATAGCTATGCACAAAAAATTGGCTAAAGGCAATAAACCTTTGGTGACGATAGCTAAAGACAGAGACGATGAAAGAGGCGGTGGAGGTACAAGAAGTGGTGGATTTAGAAGAGACGGAGGTGGAAGAAGTGGTGGTGGCAGAAGCGGAGGCTACGGTGGAGGTGGCAGAAGTGGAGGCTATGGTGGAGGTGGAGATAGAAACTCCGACGGTGGTGGTACTGAAAGAAAAAGATTTAAAAGATAAATAAAAAAAGCGACCAATTTTGGTCGCTTTTTTTTCGTGTAAAAATATTTTACATTTTATTTATTGCATATGCAGATGTGCTTATTGTTTTAGTAGTGGTTTTATTAAACTGAGTGACTTCCATTTTAGTTTCAAGCACATTGTTTTTGTACATAAGGCATTCCATAGCCATACCTGCTGCAGTTGGGTAGGAGTATCCATTTAAGTAGCTTCTCAAAAAAGATGAATTGATATTTTGATTAAATATTGATGGGCAAATCCACATCACTACTTTTGTGTTTCTTTCAGTATTTATACATACATATTCCTCGCATTTATAGCCCTGAATCATTTTTGTGTTGCCAGTTTTTTTGCAGTCGGTATTTGTGTTTGCAGTAGTACTTTGGGTAGATTTCATTTGTTCTTGTTGTTCTCTACTCATAAATGCATTCAAAGTAATAGCCATTCCAGTCATTTCTTTATTATTCAGCGTAATCATAGCATTTTGAGTGTAGTCGTATATCATCGTGATATCGTCCTTTTTGGTTGTAGATTCTATAATACGAAATCCCATTGTTTTCTTAGAGCTATTTAAATAAATTTCCATATCAGATTCGCTACTTATTTTATCTTTTTTATAAGTTGTAGTGTGCATCATCAGTGTTTGTGAAAAAGTATACGTTGGTTCTACTTTTACATTCGTCAGATTGCCATACATCCACTGTTTGAGTGCACTACTACTATCATTCATGTATTTGTCTTCATATTTTTGTTCTATAGCATCACGTACGTATCCTCTTTGTGCATGGATAGTAGATGAGAAAAAACAGATTAGAATTAAACTGAAAAATATTGATTTCATTTGTGTAAATTTTATGATACAAAGAAATAAATTTTACCCTAACTAAAAACAGTGAAATAGGTGGATTTGTGATAAAAAACATGAAGTAATTGAAAATAAATATCAAAATAAATTTGGAATTATAAAAAAATATGTTTAAGTTCGTATTATTAAGTTCTTAGTAATAACCAAATATATTTCCACATGAAACTAGTTTATAATTCTTCAACAGCCAACAGCCAACAGCCAACAGCCAATAAAAAACCAGTAGTATTTAATCAAATAAAAATCATATTATTTATGTTTTTATTTATAAGTGCTACTACTAAAATCTCTCAAGCTCAAATTTATTCTAATGGTGTCACTACAATATCTGGAGATAATACCGGTATTGGTATCAATACTCCTACAGCTAGAATGCAGATATATAGTAATGTAGCAAGTGGCAGTACTCCTCACTTAAAATTTACAAAAGACATGCTTACTAGTGGAGGTGGAGGCTCGTTTGTCACTAAGTCAGCTGAATGGACAGTAGATGGTACTTATTTTGAAATGAAATTTTTGAATATTAATTCAGATAATTCTCAAATTCAATTGTTAGGATTGCATAGAGATTTTGTAAAAGTATATGCGCCAAGTTTTATAGTAAATAGTAATTTTAAAATCACTCAAGATGGTGATGTAGGTATAGGAACACTTACACCAGATGCAAAATTTCATATGCCCAATGGACAGTTTCACATGAATAATGGCTCTATAAAACTGGATTATGGATTACTAAACTTAGGAACAGGACCTTTGCTATCTGGCAATAAACTTCAAGTAGATGGAGGGAATGTAAAGATAACCAATGGTAAATTAGTAGTAGGTAATGTACCTAGCTTACCAGCAGGGTTTTCTATTTATGCAAAAGATGGTATACTTACAGAAAGAGTAAAAGTAGCAGTAGCAAGTACTGCAGATTGGAGTGATTTTGTATTTGACAAAAATTATAAATTATTACCAATAGCTGATCTGAAAACATATATTCATACAAATAAACACTTACCCTCAGTTCCATCTGCAAACGAAGTTGTAAGCAATGGTGTAGACCTTGTAAAAATGGATGCCACTTTGCTACAAAAGATAGAAGAACTTACTCTATATACAATAGACCTATACCAGAGCAATGAAAAGCTTAAAGCTGAATTAGCGATACTACAAGCTCAGATTAATAATCTTAAAAAATAAGGTTATGAAAAAATTGCATTTATTATCATTGAGTATATTTCTCAGTTTAATTAGCTATGGACAAAATGACTATATCTATAAAATAATTGATTCTACAATTATTCAAGACTCTTCATTGTTTGGTGCTCAAATAGAAATAGATATAGATAATGATGATATTATAGATATGACTATTGACTATGTTTATACTGATGAAAGTGATTCAGTAAGTTTTGAAGATACAACATTTTATGTAGTCAGCAAGTTAGATATTTCTTCTATTATGTTTGATGATTATCAATTGGCATTCATAATTCATGATATGAATGAAGAACCTACAGATAGCACATTCGATGCACTACCAAAAGAGCCATATGAATATATTGATCATACTGCAAACTGGAGTACAGATTTTGCAGGAGCTTACCAACTTTATTTTGGTCGTTCAGTAAATACTAGCTCAGGTATAGCATATGAAGGAGCTAATTTTAATAAAGATATTAAATATTACCCTTTTAGAATAAATATGCCACAAAACAATACAGATAATTGGTATTATGGATGGATACAGTTAGAACATAAAGATGGATATATACATATTGAAGATTTATTTCTAAATTTAGTACCTGATGAAGGAATACATGTAGGTCAAACATCAAAATAAATATTTTTATATGAATCAAATCAAGTACATAATACTATTACTAATTACTACATTGTTTTTCAGTTCTTGTAAAAAATGTTGGGAATGTGAGTTTCAATATTACAAAACGAGCTATACCAAAGGTAGTAGTACAGTGATAGTAGAAGCTAAAGGAACAGGAGCAGATTATGATAGTCTTTTAAAATATCAAAGCATGGGCTATATGTATGATTCTTTGCTTGAATATAATCCTTCTAAGATAGAAGAGTATTGTGGTACAAAAAAAGAGATGGAAACAGATATTAATGAAAATAATATAAACGATAATAAATCATGTCATCCAGTAAAGTAAAAAAAATATTTTTTAAAATCATACTGCTATTTTCGGTATTATCTTTCAGCTCTTGTAAAAAATGCTGGGAGTGCCAGTTCAAACAGTATAAAGCAAGATATTCAAATGGAGTAAATACAGTCATTGTAGAAGCAGAAGGAAATATAGCTTACATGAATGTATATTACGAATATGATGCAATGGGTTATTATGAAGATAGTATTATCACAGATAAAATTATTACCGAAGAATACTGCGGTACAAAAAAAGAAATGGAAATAGATATCAATAAAAACAATACAACACTTGATAAACAATGCTATCCAATAAAATAAAATATACGATTACAATAAGTATCATTCTACTAGCTGTATTATTTTTTTATAGCTCATGTAGTAAATATTGTGTTCAATGCAAAACGATGCATCGAACATATTTACTTCATAAAGGTATAGATACGATAGAGTTTGAAACATTTGGTAAATATGAAAATATACAATTAGATTTAAATAATAAATTGATAAATGAAAATTATAGATATATAACTCAATTATATGACAGTATTTATTATGAAGACTATTGTGGTAATAAAGAAATTGAAATTTTAAAATCATCAGACCATGCAAAAAAATATTGCTATCCTTTGGATTAGTATAATCATATTATTTACTACATATTCATGCAAAAACTATAATTGTATTGAATGTGAATGGAGATATTCTGCTGGACCATATTATAATTTAAATACAAATGATACAGTAGTATTAACTTTAAGAAATGAATATGTTTTAGATACTCTTGAAAAATATTATTCTATCGGATATGTTAAAGTACCAATAAATGGTAGTCACAACCTTGTAAAATTTGAATATTGTGAAAAGGATAACAATTATTATTTATATAGTCAATATATTGATTGTTATTAAAAATATAAAATTATGAAAAAAGTAATAATTAGTATTTTATTATTGGGAGTATTTAATATTATATACTGTCAATTATTTAACTATACAAATCATTTAGAGCAATATTGGAACTATAGGTATGCACTGCTGGGCGATGCTATAGATCCAAACTATTATAGATGGGAGCCAGGTTTTGTAGAAGTAGGTAGTGAATCAGGTACTAGCATCCCTATGTTTGTACGAAAAAGAATCATTAAAGCTGATGCTTCTTTCCCTTATGACTGGGCATATCTTAATACTTATGATGGTTTGTTTAATCCAAATTATTATGGTAAAGATACTGGAGGTTCTTGTTCAAATCTTGGAATATATCCATGTGAAGAATTGCCTTGCGATCCAATTATTCCTCAAGTAAAGTCTGGAATTAATGTTTGGTCTGATGCTCCTACAGATTTAGGTAAGTATATGCAAGTTCTAGCTACTGAATACGAATTGCTTCGCAGAGAAAATAATCCTGCAAGGTATGCTACCTTGCAAGAGATAAAATACACATTAGATGCGGTTACAAGAATGGATTTATTTGCAGAAGCATACTATTATAATGATCCTTCAAGAGCTTCATTAAATGGCTACTTCTATAGAGATGATGTTCCAGCTAATTTTTCTACTACAGGTTGCAAATTTGGATGTGCACCAGATTTTAGCTCGCCTGGTGTTGGCTTACCTAAACCTCAGCCATTTGATTATAATGATTTTACACTTCAGTCATCTACAGGTTCTTGTTCCGAAGGTGGGGATGAAGAAGCTTGTGATGGAGGTGGTCATTTTCAACATGGTCATTTTAATGAAGAAAGTCATGATCAAATGATAAAATTGATTCAAGGATTGGCTTTTATAGTTAAATATGTTCATGTTGATGGAGTTGATGATGATGCTAGAAATCATATACATAGAATGATTAAGTATTTACAAGGTCCTTTAGGTTTATATATGCTTTATAGACCTGATGGTACCCAAGTTTGCCGTGGAGGTCAATCTATCTGGTATTCTACTCCTTTATTGGGAATTCAAGAAAAATGGGGCAATGGAGCTGAAGCAATTGGTATTCCAGTAGCTGCATCTAATTCTCCAGTTTGGAATGCTTCACAGCTTTTCTTTTTCGATCCCTTTGCTAGGTTAGGTAGAATTCCCGTTGGTACTATTTATAGAAGAAGTAGTGGAGGTCGTTCAACAGTTGCTCCTTTTAGTCTTGAATTATTTTCAAATTTATATATTTTAAATGATGATTACTCTAAAGGGATTTTTCCTATACCACCTCGAACAAGAAGACCTTTATTAACTGGTATGTCAGTAGGTTATACGAGAGACATCCCTTGTGTAAATAAGCCAGTTGAATATATTTATGATATTACTTTAGAGTTGATGGCATCAAATTTACATGATTATAAATCATTCACTCCTAAGATATTTGTAGAGAATATGTTAAATAAAATATCTTTTAAAGGATATACTTCTCATATGGCATATGAATGGAGTGAACCACTATTTGGATGTGAACATGAATCAAGGTTTTATTACGTACCAAATCAAGATTGTGAGCCTAGTGATATAAATAGTAGAGAACATCTAGAAAGAAATGGATTGCAGTATATGTTGATGTTCAATTTATATTGTCTTACTTATGGAAAATCTATTTTTGATGCAGCAAGTGACAAAGTGTATAATGCATATATGCCAATTTATGATAGAGTGATTACACATGAATTTCCTTATACAAGTACAAATTATATAGCACCAGTAGAAATCAATAACTTAAATATAGAAGCAGCAAATTCGCTATATATAGATTGTAAAATAAAATCAGATGGGCGCATCAATTTTACTGCACCACATACTATTATAGGTCCAAACTTTGGTACTGAATTAGGAGCAGTTGTAAATATCACTAATGAGCGAATGAAGTGTGATGCTAATTTTGTAAAAGAGTATAGACCACTAGCTACACACTATAGAAGAGCAAATCCTAATCCTACAGAAGAAGTTGAATATATGCCAAACAATGAAACACTAGACCTATCAAAACTAGAACATTATATAAAAGTATTTCCAAATCCATCCAATAATGAAATAAATATAGGAATAGCAGTACTTAAGAATGAGAATTGTAGTATAGAAGTTTTTGATATGTATGGAAGATCAATAAAAAATATAGCCAATCAAATAATACTTGAGCGAGGAGCTACAGATTTCAAACTATACAAAAAAGATTTTACTTCAGGAAACTATTTAGTAAAAATAATTATTGGAGACAATGTAGAAACTAAGAAGATTTGTTTTGTAGATTAATCAAATCAACGATATCAACTCATCACAAAAATCATGGTCGTATTTTTGGGCAGAGGCTATGATAGTGAGTCTATTTTTTCGGTATTGTTGCATTAGATTTTTATACCAGATAATTCCTTCTTCATCAAAGTTGGCGGTAGGTTCGTCGAGTAGCATCATATCTGATTGAGTAAATAATGCTAAGACTAGTTTCAATCTTTGTTTCATTCCACTCGAATAATTTTTGATAGCTTTTTTTCTATCATATGGAAGTAGTTTGTAGATTGTATCTATACTTTCTCCACTCAATACTTTTTTAAAACTAAAATGAAAATCGAGCAGTTCTTCCATAGAATAATCTTCTATAAGTTCTAGATATGGAGTAGCGATACATATGTGCTGATAGATTTCTTCTACAGCTATATTTTTGTTTTGCTGGGTATATGATACTGTTCCTTCATTTGGCGATATGGTGCCAGCTATTATTTGCAAAAGGGTAGATTTGCCTACCCCATTATGTCCATATATGGCATATATTTTACTTTCTTCAAAAGTATAACTAAAGTCTTTTATTATTTCTTGTTGCGCAAAACGCTTAGATATATTCTGTAGACTAACGATCATTTCGGCTATTAAATCCTTTTAATACTCCCGGTTTACTGCTTTCTACAAATGCAACAATCTCATCTCTCAAATCACTCACAGGAAGTTCTGCTTCTATTTTTTCGATTGCATTTTTTGAGTTGAAACCCATCACAAATAAATATCGATATACATCATGTATGGCATTGATTTGTTCGTTGGTATATCCACGTCTTTTGAGTCCTACTGAGTTTACACCAGCATATACTGTCGGGTGTCGAGCAGCTTTGATATATGGAGGTATATCTTTATTGAGCATACATCCACCAGATATAAACGAATGTTTTCCTATTCGTAGAAATTGAGAAATATTTACAGAGCCAGCCAATATTACATAATCTTCAAGTACGATATGACCTGCAAGATTAGAATTGTTTGCTAGTATACAATGGTTGCCTATGATACAATCATGTGCTATATGCACATATGCCATCAGCATACAATCACTTCCTATGATAGTAGTGTTGCTGTATGTAGTTCCTCTATTGATAGTTACAAACTCACGGATGATAGTTCTATCACCGATAACGCTCGTAGTTTTTTCGCCTTTGTATTTCAAATCTTGTGGTGGTGCACTTACTACAGCACCTTGAAATATCTTACAGTCATTGCCTATACGCGCACCATTCATGATAGATGCGTATGGACCAATCCAACAGTTGTCGCCTATCACTACATCTTCTTCTATATATGCAAATGCCTCTATTGTTACGTTTTTCCCAATTATTGCATTGGGGTGTATGTGTGCTAATCCCATTATTTCTCAGTGGTTCTTTTGTTAATAATAGCCACCAACTCCGCTTCTGCCACCACATTGTCGCCTACAAATGCCGTTCCTCTCATTTCTATGATGCCTCTTCTGATAGGGCTACTCAATTCTAGTTTAAAAATAAGCGTATCTCCAGGTATCACTTTTTGTCTAAATTTTACTTTATCTATTTTCATGAAATAGGTATCATAGTCACTTGCATTGTCTACAGAATTTAATGCTAATATCCCTCCAGTTTGCGCCATTGCTTCTATTTGAAGCACGCCCGGCATTACAGGATTACTTGGAAAATGTCCTTGAAAAAACGGTTCATTGAAAGTCACATTTTTTACACCTACTACATACTTTTCATTCAAGTCAATGATTTTGTCTACCAATAAAAAAGGATATCGGTGAGGCAACATTTTTTCAATGTCTTGTATATTGTATATCGGTTTTTTATTTGGGTCGTATACGGGCACTTCTACTTTGCTTTTTACAGCTTTGATATGTGCTTTTAGTTTTTTGGCAAATTCTACATTGCTTTTGTGACCGGGTTTTGTAGCGATGATATGTGCTTTTATAGGCATGCCTATAAGTGCTAAATCGCCTACTATATCAAGTAGTTTATGTCGTGCAGGTTCGTTAGGATATCTGAGTTCTACATTATTTAATATTCCTTCTTTTACCACTTTTATATCTGGTTTATTAAATAGAACTGCTAGTTTTTGAATTTCTTCTTCGTTGATAGTTTTATCTACCACTACTATGGCATTATCCAAGTCGCCACCTTTTATCAAGTTGGCTTGCATGAGCATTTCTAGTTCATGAAGAAAACAGAATGTACGAGCTTGCGAAAATTGTTCTTTAAAATCAGACATTTTATCTAGTGATGCATGTTGCTGACCCAAAGTTGGAGATTTATAATCAATAAGAGCAGTTACTTTATATCTATCGCTAGGCATCGCCAGCATTTCTACTCCTGTCTCCGGGTCTATATAGTGTATGTTGGTGCGTAGTTCAAATTCTTCGCGTTGCACATCTAGTGTTTCTATTCCTGCATTTTCTAGCAAATCTATAAAAGGTTTAGAGCTACCATCGAGTATTGGAATCTCTGCACCCGTCACTTGTATGAGTATATTGTCTATTTGCAAACCACAAATAGCTGCTAAACAATGCTCAATAGTGGTTACTGCGGCTTTACCTTTTTCAAGTGTAGTACCTCTAGCCACAGTAGTCACTAAGTCAGCATCAGCGGGTATTATAGGCTCGCCTTCCAAGTCTATTCTTTGAAATTTTATACCATGATTAGCTGGAGCTGGATTGAATTTCACCTCGTTGCTTTCACCTGTATGTAGACCTACACCATTTATTGAAATGGATTTTTTTATCGTTGTTTGAAACAAAATATTTAGATTTTGGACAGCAAAAATAACTAAAATTAGCATCAATTTGCATCACTTATTAATGAATAAGAGGATAATAACATTATATGCACATATTACAAAGCGATAATGATGTATTCATATTATTCTTGTAGATTTACAATTCATCATGAATATTTGAAATAAACACATGCCAAATAATAGAAATAGCATACCAAGAAAGAAAAATAATCCACCTAAAAAAAACACGTCTATACATAAAACCAATACCACTAGCGAATCTCCAGATAGGTATTTACTTCATTTTCTGAAAAGTAGTGACTCAAAGACTTTTAAAAGAGAGGAGGTACTCAAAAAAATGCTCAAAAAATACAGCATTGAAATAGCAGAACTTGCTATAAATATATTGATAGAACAAGATAAGCTTCAAGAAATAAGTCCTAATGTATTTAAACTAAAAGCATCTAATAAAGGAAAAAATGTAGTAGAAGGTAAAATAGATATGACTAAAACAGGAGGCGGATTTTTGATCAGTAGCCAACTGGATAGAGATGCATTCATAAGTGCACGAAACCTCAATACTGCACTAGATGGCGATACGGTTTTAGCCAATATCACTAAAGGAAACGGAAGACCTGAGGGCGAAGTAGTAGAAGTGCTCAAAAGAAACAAAACTGCTTTCATAGGTACACTTGAAGTAAGCGAAAAGTTTGCTTTTTTCATTGCGAATAGTACCAAAATGCCATTGGATATATTTGTGCCACTAGGCAAAACAAAAGGCGCTACCAACGGCTCAAAAGTACTCGTGGAGATGACTCGATATGAGCCAGGAATGAAAAGTCCCGAAGGCGAAGTAGTAGAGATACTCAGCGAGTCGAGCAATTCAGACCTTGAAATGAAATCTATATTGATAGATAATGGGTTTAATATCACTTTTCCTCCTGATGTGATAGCAGAAAGTGAAAAAGTAAGCGAAGTAATCACTGCAGCCGAAATAGCAAAAAGAATGGACTATAGAGAAATTTGTACTTTCACTATAGACCCATTGGATGCAAAAGATTTTGATGATGCACTTTCTATTCGTCAGCTTGCCAATGGCAACTGGGAAGTAGGAGTACATATAGCGGATGTATCTCATTTTGTAAAAGAAGGCACTGCACTAGATAAAGAAGCTTTTGAAAGAAGTACTTCCGTTTATTTGCCAGATAGAGTTTGTCCTATGTTTCCAGAGCATATCAGCAATTTTATTTGTTCGCTGAGGCCACATGAAGAGAAACTTTGCTTTGCTACTATTTTTGAGTTTGATCACAAACATAAAGTAGTGGAATACAAATTTGGAAGAACGATCATCAAGTCATTCAGAAGATTTACTTATGAAGAAGCGCAAGAAGTGATAGAAACAAAAGTAGGTGATTATGCAACTGAAATTCTAAAACTCAATGAAATAGCTTTAAAACTGCGTGCAGAGAAATTTAAAAATGGAGCAGTTGCGTTTGAAGCACCAGAAGTAAAATTCAGACTAGACGAAACAGGCAAACCAGTAGATGTATATGTGAAAGAACGAAAAGAAGCACATATGCTTATAGAAGATTTTATGTTGCTAGCCAATAAAATGGTAGCGATGTATGTATCTAAACTCAAAGTGAAAAAAGCTCAAGTGCCAATGGTATTCAGAGTGCACGATAAACCTGATATGAAAAAATTGGAAGTGTTTTCTGAGACTGCCAAACGATTTGGTTATAATCTAAAATTTGAAGATCCACGTCAAGTATCTTATCAACTCAATGCATTTTTCAAATTAATCAGTGGTAGACCAGAACAAAACATTTTGGAAAGCTTGGCTATACGTTCTATGGCTAAGGCCGTATACACTACAAAAAATATAGGGCACTATGGATTGGCATTTGATTATTACTCGCACTTCACCTCACCAATACGTCGATATCCAGATGTGATGGCGCATAGAATATTGGAGGAATGTTTAGCAGAGGAAAATCCACCGCTCAGTGCAGATGCATTGGAAGAAAGATGCGTGCATTGTAGCAATCAAGAACGTGCCGCTATGACCGCTGAGCGTGAAGCCGTGAAATACAAACAGTGCGAATATCTACTGGAAAAAATAGGAGAGGAGTTTGATGGAATTATTTCTGGGGTGATACAAGGTGGAGTGTTTGTAGAACTCAAAGCCAATAAATGCGAGGGTTTCATCCCTGTTACAAAATTGGGCTACGATACCTTTGTATTTGATGAAGAAAAAGTAAGACTAGTAGGACGCACCGGAAAACAAATCTATCAACTCAGTGATGAAATAGCTGTACGAGTAAAATCTGTAAGTCTCAGCGACAAAAGAATTGAGTTTGAATTGAAAGACGAAGAAGTATAAATCTAATGTTGAATTTTGAATGTTGTCACGCCAAGGCGTGATTGAATGATGTATATAGTAAACAATATTAAATTATAATTCTTTGCTCCATGGTTTGTGGCTCACAAACCATGAAATAAAATAACTAAAAACTACATCTTAGGATAAACGTGCTGTATGTGTTTGTTGCTTTTTCTACCTTTCAATCGTTTGTATATTTTCACCAGCTCATACCAAATCACAAATACAAATCCAATACTGATGCTGATAAGAATTTGATTTATACCTAATGCGCTAAATTCAAAAAATGTACTTATCGGTTTTATATAAATTGTAAGAGCAGTTATCAAAATTGTTATGCCTATTACTATTGGTATCAAATTGTTTTTATAAAATAGAGTAGTGAAGATAGAATAGTAAAATGAACGATTGCTGAGTGTAAGAAATATATTGGAAGATATCAATGTAGTGAATACAATAGTACGTGTGGTAGATTCGTCATGCGACATATACAAAGCATACTGATAAGCCAAAAGTGTGCCTATAGTTATAAATAATCCTTGGACAATACTGGTAGCTAACTCTTTAATATTAAAAAAAGTACTCGATAGGGCTCTAGGTTTTTGTTGCATGGTGTTTTTTTCCATCGGTTCATTTTCATAGATGATAGAGCAGGTAGGACCCATGATCAATTCTAAAAAAATAATATGCAATGGCGAAAAAATATTGGGATAAATCCAACCAAGAATCAATGGTATAAATACGGTAAGTATGATGGGTATATGTATAGATATAATGTATTGAATTGCTTTTTTTAGATTGGTATATATTTTTCTACCCATAGCTACAGCGTCTACCATACGAGCCAAATCATCCTCAACTAAGATAAGCGACGATGCTTGTTTTGCTATTTCTGTACCTCGCTTACCCATAGCTATACCTATATGTGCCGTTTTGAGTGCTGGTCCATCATTTACTCCATCACCTGTCATCGCTACTATTTCATGGTTTGCTTTTAGTGCATTTATGATTCTAAGTTTTGCTTCTGGATACATTCTTGTAAAAATATTCGTTTCTACCACTTGCTTTTGAAATGCATCATCGTCTAGTTTCATCAACTCATCACCACTGATACTTTTTTCATAACCTTTAAATTGAATCTGTTTTGCTATAGATGTTGTAGTAAGCGCATTATCTCCAGTGATGATTTTTACTTTTATTCCAGCTTCATAAAAACTATTCAGTACTTCTTGAATATTCTTTTTTGGAGGATCATAAAATGAAACTAAACCACTAAATTCAAAATTGAATTCTTGTTGTTGTTTTGGAAAATCAGTCCCATTAAATGTTGTACAGGTAGCAACACCCAATACTCGATAACCTTCTTTTGTGATGGTGTTTATGGCTTCTTGAATAGTTGTTTTTTGTTCAGCGCTTAAATTACAAACTTCTAGAATAGCTTCTGCTGCACCTTTTGTAGCGATGATTCTTTTTTTGTTTTTATCTTCAAAAATATGCGTCATCATTGGTGGTTTCCCTCCAAGTGGATATTCATGTATCATGCTGTATGCTGTGCGTTCATCATGTTTACTTACTTTTTGATAGGCACCATGAAGCGCAATTTCCATGGGGTCAAATGGTATTGGCTCGCTAGCCCACATAGCAATAGTTATTAAATCAATTTCATCATTATTGATATGCTCATTATAGTCTACTATTTTATTTGATTTTAAAGAATAGATTTTTGCAAGACTCATTTTATTTTCGGTGATAGTACCAGTTTTATCAGTACAAATCACAGTAGCACTGCCTAGAGTTTCTACAGTTTTCATTTGTTTTACTACTATACCCAGCTTCATCAGTCGCCATGCACCTAACGCCATGAATGTAGTAAATGCTACTGGTATTTCTTCGGGCAATATACTCATGGCAAGTGTCAGTGCTTTGAGCAAACTATCTAAGATGTTTTTTGAATGAATGTAGTTGACTATCCAAACTATAGCAAATACAATAGCTCCAGCTATGACCATGTATTTTACGAAATTAGAAATTTGAGTTTCTAAAGGAGTTTTTTCTTCTACTATTTTTTCTAAACTCTTTCCAATATTTCCAAGTTTGGTATTATTGCCTATTGCATTTATTACTACTATAGCCAATCCGCTTGCTACTGAAGTGCCTTGAAAAACTAAGTTATCTTCTTTTTTACTGTCTTTGAATACTGGCATAGATTCGCCAGTGAGTATAGATTCGTTTACACTAAAATCATTTGATTGAAAAATTTTTCCATCTGCTGCAATAGAAGTCCCTTCTTCTATCATCAAGTAATCACCTATTACTAATTCTATACTGGGTATCTCTATTATTTTTCCTTCTCTGATTACTTTACAATTGGGTTGTGTTATATTCTTGAGTTTTTCTAGTGCATTTCTACTTCTCGAATCTTGATATAATGAAATAGTGGCTACTAATACAATTGCTAGAATCATAAAAATTCCATCTTCATATTTTCCACTTACAAAATAGATAATAGATGTTGCTAATAAAAGCAAAATCATAGGTTCTTTTAAAAGACTTTTTAATGCTTCTAAAAATCCATTTTCTTTTTTAAATTCTAGAGAATTTGCTCCATCTTTTTTTCTAGATGATGCTACTTCATCCTTAGATAGACCTTCGATACCAAAGTTGTTTTTATTCATAGATTTGATATATAAAACTAATCCTCATCCTCATCTGTAGGCTTTGATTCAGGTGTGATATTTTGACCCGTATCATTTCTTATTTCACTATGTCTTATTTCACCACCAGTAGTTCCTGTTCTAGATGCAAAAAATAGTACTACTGCTGCATATATCAATACTACATAAGTGAAAATAGTAGCATATGATTTTTGTTTCCAAGTAGCTAAAAAACCAGCCAGTGAAACAACACCTAATATATACGAAAGAATGATAAATACTTCTGCTGCTTCCTCATGCGTATGTATTATTTGTTCGCTAACTCCTGGTAGATTTTCAACTATTTCTTCTGCGCCATCACCAGTAGCCGCTGCAGGAAATGTACAAATAGCTCCTAATACAAAAATTAAAAAAGCTGCTTTTTTTATATCATTTGATTTAAAAATGATGCCACCGAGCATTACTAAAAATCCTATGATAGGTATTATAATTGGTAGATGGTTTACGAGTAGATGATAATGTGCTTGGTTCATTTGATGTAATTTTTAATTGTTATAAAAATATTTATTAACCGATAATTGAAACTCCTATTAACTTGCCGATTCCAAATGTAATTGCAGCCGCTATAAGTCCGAATAATACTTGTCTAAAACCTGAATACCATACATTTTTACCAGTAAAAAGAGTAATAGCTGCACCAATCACAAACAGCCCAATCGCACTTAATATAGTACTAAATAATACTGCTTGCATACCACCAATAAAGAAAAAAGGTAATACGGGTATAATAGCACCAAATGCAAATAAAACAAAGGATGTAATAGCGGCTTCCATAGCAGAGCCTTTTAGATCTTCTGGATTGATACCTAGTTCTTCTTTTATGAGTATCTCATGAGCATGGTCTTTATTCAAAATTATTTCACTGGCCATTTGCTTTGCTTGTGCTTCTGGAATTCCTTTAGATAAATAAATGAGCGCTATTTCTTTTTCTTCTCCTTCAGGATTGGTTTCTATTTCGTCCATCTCTAGTTGCATTTGGTTTTCATAGAGTTCTTGTGAACTTTTTACAGATATCCATTCCCCTAAAGCCATAGATAAGGCACCAGCCAATAATCCTGCAATACCAGTAAGTAGCACTTCTTTTTGTCCGCTTGATGCACCTGCTATACCCATCACTAAACTAAAATTGGATACCAATCCATCATTGCCACCCAATACTGCTGCTCTTAATGCATTGCCACCAACAGAACGGTGTCTTTTTTCAAATCTTGCTAAACTTGCTCCAGAAACTTTTGGGTTATTTTCTAAAATATTTTTTAAAATAGTAACATGTGCTGTATCAGATATAGAACGTGTAGATTTATTTTTTGATTTAATATTAATGATTGAGTTTGATAGACTTTTTTCAGTATCCATCAGTACGCCTAATATATAGTCGTATCCGATTGTTTTACCTATTATGTTTAAAATTTTTGCACGAGTAGATGGCTTAGGGAGCAATGATATATCTATATTGTTTTTCTTCATAAATGCATTTGCATGACCTAGCTCTATTTCACTCATCTGAAAAAAAATAGTAGCTATATTCTTATCTTCTTCATGCTCTGCTAGTATTTTGTAGAGGTAACTTGCATCTACCTCTGTTTGTATGTTTTTAAATATATCCATAATATCAGTACTTACTATATAGTTAACAACCCGTGTTTAACGAATTTAGTTCATTAATAATGTTATTAGTTAAATACTTATGAACATAATAAAATAAGGCCAATAAAAATCTTTTATTAGCCTTTATATTAAAACATGGAATTTCCATAATATTAGAACTCCTATGACCTCGAAATAAATAAATTACAAAACAAAGGCTTTTTTGGCGTGGATTTATGCAATTTAAAAAAGTAGGCTGAGGACTACTTTTAATTATAGTGGAAT
Source organism: Chitinophaga pinensis (assembly GCA_945860705.1). Classification (GTDB taxonomy): domain Bacteria; phylum Bacteroidota; class Bacteroidia; order Chitinophagales; family CAMDFR01; genus CAMDFR01. The sequence goes on from CAMART010000006.1 coordinate 120,419, forward strand.
TTAGCTTACATCCTACATTTTTTTAAATGAAAAAAGACTGAAGAATTTGTTTTTATTTATTTTGCAGACTTGTCTCGTCTAAAGTTGACGAGATTGTTTCTTTTGTTTCAAGACAAAAGAAATCGCCAAAGACAAAAATGCTCATAAGCAAAAATGCTTTTATAATATTAAAACTATAATCATAACCTTAACAAACAATAATCGATTTTATGCTAAAAAGATAAAAAAAATTATAGAAGCAACTTTTTATTCTTATCTAACGTTTTACAACCAAATTCACAAATATGAAAAACACATACAAATTATTTATTATCTTTTTAGTTTTTTCAACTTTATTATCTTCTTGTTTATCGTTGCCTATTAGTAGTTCCAGAAGTGGAAGTATTAGCGTTATAAACAATGAAAATAACATCGAACCGATAAAAAGAGATGAATACGAATTATTAAATACCGTAACTGCTAAAACCAGAGGTACAAGAATCTATTTTTTATTTATTCCATTAGGAAAATTAAAATCAGATGGGCAGTTAAAAGAAGATGCCTATTATAAAGCAGTTAGTGAAACTAAAGATGCTGATGGCCTTGTTTTACCACATTATACTATCAAGAAAAAAGTATTTCCTTTTTTACTTATTAATGTAATTGTAAGAGAAGCACAAGTAAGCGGACGAGCTATTAAACTTAAATAATGTCAAGAATAATTATAGATTTTGTTAGATAAATGATAGAGTGTTTATTCTACATCAAAATTATTCAAATCAATCATACTACCAAGTAAATCATTGAACTGAACACCATTGCCTATTGTACTTCTACCAAGTTGAGAGCATTCAGCAAGCGCATGTAAGATAAATTCTTTATATACATATTTTTCATCCGCATTTAAGTCAGGCATATATTCTTTTAGCAAAAGTTCTAGTGCTTCTATACTATCCAATTTTTTCTTGTATGTAGCATCATCATCCGATATGAGTATCGATATATTGTCTTGTGCAGTAAACCAATCTGCTACCGCTTGATAAATATTGATTTGTTTTTTCTTTTTAAGTTTAGTAGGGTCAGGAAATATACTGGTGAAATGATTTCTTATTGCTTTACCTATGAGTTGTTGAACTACATTCACAGGACCTTCTATTTCACCTTCATATACCATTTCTATTTTTCCATTCACCGCAGTGATGATAGCCCACATATCGCTGATACGTGCAGTAGTAGAGCTATCATTGTTTTGCATCATACGAAGCTCTGCCGCACTCACTACATTTTCAAATGATGATATCGTGAGTCGAGCACTCACACCACTTTTTGCATCTACATATTCACTATCTCTTGCTTCAAAAGCCACACGTTCTATCAGCGTTTTTATCAAGTCACTTACTTGTATTTGCTCTAGTTGACTTGTGCTTAGTTTTGCTTCTTGCTCCGTTATTTTTTTAGAAAGTTCTATCGATTTTGGATAGTGCGTGAGTATCTGCGAGCCTATTCTATCTTTGAGTGGCGTCACTATAGAGCCTCTATTGGTATAGTCTTCAGGGTTGGCTGTGAAAACAAATTGTATATCTAGCGGAATTCTAAATTTGAAACCTCGTATTTGTATATCGCCTTCTTGTAAAATATTAAATAGCGATACTTGTATTCTTGCTTGTAGATCGGGCAATTCATTTATCACAAAAATCATTCTATTGGAGCGAGGTATAATACCGAAATGAATCACACGTTCATCTGCATACGATATTTTTAGATTGGCCGCTTTTATTGGGTCTACGTCACCTATCAAATCCGCAACACTTACATCTGGAGTAGCCAATTTTTCTCCAAAACGTTCGTTTCTATGTAGCCAAGATATGGGAGTTTCGTCACCATACTCTTCTATCATTTTTTTTGCATGATAGGAGATAGGATTATACGGACAACTATTCAATTCGCATCCAGTTATTACAGGTATCCACTCATCGAGTAGTTCGGTGAGTTGTCTAGCTATTCTAGTTTTTGCTTGACCACGCAAGCCTAGCAAATTGATATTGTGTTTAGATAAGATGGCTCTCTGCAAATCTGGAATCACCGTATCATCATATCCCAAAATACCTTCAAATATTTTTTCTTTATTTTTTAGTTTATGGATGAGGTTGCTACGAAGTTCCTCTTTTATACTCTTGTATTGATACGCTGTTTTTTTAAGTGCTGCTATATTTTTTGGATGTGACATATATATGTTTATTGTTTATTATCGTACGTTTCTTTTTTTGTTTCTTTCAAAATCCTCAAAGATATATTCGCCCAATCCTTGAAGAGAAGTGTAGAAAGCTTTGCCATTATTAGCTTCTGTAAAATCATTGACAAATTCTTGTAAGTATGGGTCAGTAGTGACCATAAAAGTTGTGATTGGTATTTTTAGTTTTCTACAGCTTTGTGCTAGACGCAAACATTTATTGACTATTTTTTTATCTAAGCCAAAACTATTTTTATAGTATTCGCCTTTTTCTTTTATACAGCTCGGTTTCCCATCCGTGATCATAAAAATTTGTTTATTCGCATTTTTTCTTCTTCTGAGCAAATCCATAGCCAGCTCTAGACCAGCTACAGTATTGGTATGATAAGGACCCACTTGCAAGTAAGGCAAATCTTTGATTTGTATTTGCCAAGCATCATTTCCAAATACTACTATGTCTAAAGTATCTTTCGGATATTTCGTTTTTATCAATTCTGCCAATGCCATGGCTACGTTTTTAGCAGGCGTGATTCTATCTTCTCCATAGAGTATCATGGAGTGTGATATATCTATCATCAATACCGTAGAGGTTTGTGATTTATGCTCTTTTTCATGCACGTACAAGTCATTTTCGGTCATCACAAAATCACTGATACCATTATTGATTTGTGCATTTTTGAAGGATTCGAGCATCGCTATTTGCTCTACCGAATCGCCAAATTGATAGGAGCGAAGGTCGGCGGTTTTTTCATCGCCAGTACCTGTATGATAGGTTTTATGATTGCCTCTAGTTGTTTTTTTTAGTTTGCCAAATACTCGTTCCAAGGCTTGTTGGCGAATACTTTTCTCGGTTTTTGGTGTGATGATTTGTTGGCCGTTATTTTCAGGATCTTCTTTGATATAGCCTTTATCTTTCAGGTCAGAAATAAAATCTGCTAGACCATATTTTTGATTAAAAAACTGGTATTCTTTATCCAATTCTTTCAGCCAGTCGAGCCCTTCAGCTACATCGCCATTGGTGAATGTGAGTATCTGTTTGAAGATATCAAAAATAGCATCAAACGGATCTTTGTGTTGTTTTTTAAAAGCAGAAAAATTAAACCCTTTCATAGAACTAAATTAACGCAAAAAAGATAAGAATAGTTTTTAATTCTATTTTAATAAATCTATTTGGAGCTATTTCCTGTTATCAGCTGTATCTGCTCTCCTTCGTCGAGCAGGATACCGCTTCTACTTGTCACGACATAGGCGTGATCAGGGCTATTAAAATAGATACAAGCTCATATCTCGCGCAAGCTTTAGTGAGGTACGAGCGATGCTTGTGTGAGGTAAAAATAAAATATATCTTTGGTAAATAAAATATCAAATGAGTGTCCGTTATAAATTTAGAAATCAAGAAAAATTATATTTCATTAGTTTCTCTATAGTCTATTGGATAGATTTATTTATTAGAAATGAATACAAAGATATATTGATAGAGAGTCTTCGTTTCTGTCAGAAAGAAAAAGGTTTAGATATATATGCTTGGTGTATCATGACTAGCCATGTTCATATGATTATAGGCACAAGAAAAGATAAAATGGAAAACATAATGAGAGATTATAAAAGTCATACATCACGTACACTTAAAAAAGCTATTAAAGATAATCCAATAGAAAGCAGAAAGGAATGGATGCTATGGCTCATGGAAAGAGCAGGTAAGAAAAATAGTAATAATGCTAATTTTCAATTGTGGAGACAAGATAACCATCCCATAGAGTTATGGGATAATTATATGCTTGAACAAAAACTAAATTATATCCATCAAAATCCTGTAGAAGCAGGAATAGTAGATAAAGCAGAAAACTATACATATAGTAGTGCTGGAGATTATTCAGATAAAAAAGGATTGCTAGATATAATATTGATAAGATAAATAATGTACACACAAGCACCGCTTTGCTAATGCTTGCGCGAGATGGGGGATTGCTAGATATAATATTGATAAGATAAATAATGTACACACAAGCACCGCTTTGCTATTGCTTGCGCGAGATGGGGAATATGTGCTCCATATTTTTCTTTAATAAAATTATCTATTTGTGTAAATAATAAAGATTTTGTCTGAGCTGTTATAACAGTTTTTATAGTAGTTACTATTTCGCCATTTTCTATTTTGTATGATACATTTTCTTTGTCGATAGTCACATTTGCAAACAGTTGCTCTTTCAGTAAGTCTTCTACTAGGTGCTGTGCATTTATAGTTTGTTCTAGATATATTATTATGTTTACCATATTTGAGGATTTAAATTGATAACCAATAATACAAAAGAAAAGTTGAATTTAATATATTAATTTATGTTAAGACAATCGCTAGCGTTTAAACTACGCCAATGCTATGCCTTCTTGAGTTGCTTTATATTTTTCTATTTGCTTGTGCATGACCATAAACCAAAGCGGAGGAAAAAATGATAACAACATCATTGCAGGATATCCTGCCGGCATCTGTGGGCTATCATCAAAGTGACGCAATATTTGATATTTTCTATTGGCCATATAGTGGTGGTCGGAGTGACGACTGAGTTCGAGCAAAAGTATTCTTCCAAGAGAGTGATTGGAGTTCCATGAGTGAATAGGTAATGTTTTTTCGTAATAGGCTTCTCCAACTTTTTTTCTGCGCAATCCGTAATGTTCTATATAGTTGACGGTTTCTAATAATAAAAAACCAATAGTAGCAGCTCCAATATATAATAGCATCACTTTCCAACCAAAAATAAAATAAATCAATAGCAACATACTTGCTTGAATAACTTGATAGATAAGCATTTCATTGTGTAAACTCCAAAAACTTAGGTTGGCTTTTTTTAGTCTATCAGTTTCAAGATGCCATGCCGAAAACCAACTGTCTTTTACCGAACGAAAATAAAATGAATAAAGGTTTTCTCCATATCTACTCGATGCTGGATCTTCATCTGTAGATACATTTTTGTGATGTCCACGATTGTGTTCTATAAAAAAATGAAGGTATTGTGTTGAAGCTAAAAGTATTTTACTCATCAATTGTTCGTACCAAGTATTTCTATGTCCAAGTTCGTGAGCGGCGTTGATACCCAATGCACCACAAGACAATCCGAAGGCAATCGTCATTCCTAATTTTTCCCAAAGCATATATTGTGGGTTATCTACTTTTATTAAAAAATATACAAGCAGTGCCACTTGTATAGGCACGAGTAGGTATAATACATAATCGTAGTACCTATCTTTTTTTACTATTTCTTCTTCGAGTTTATCAAAATTTTTATTTGTACCCGTGAAAATAAATTCTAGTATAGGGATAAGTCCGAATACATAAATAGGAGCTATAAATACCCATATACCTGCCAAGTAAATAGATAAAAATATCAATGCAGGCGTTATAAAAACTAATATATATTTTAATTTATGAGCGTTCATGATTTTTGATTTATGTTCAAATCTATAAATTAAAATTAATGAAATTTAGACGGATGCGTTTATTTTTTTTGATTGAATAATAAATATCGCAATTGTCTCTATGTATTTGCATGTTGTCATTGAATAGTTTTATCTACAAAACAAGCTTACTTATATGCTGGGTTTAATTCATCATTAAAATGGTGTGGCAGATAAACGTACTTAAAATATAATTTTGTTTGCCACACCTTATTTTAATGAGTATAAGTAAGCGTAGCTTTTGTGATAAAAGGATTCAAAGACTTGTCTCGTCAACGGTAGACGAGATGCTTCTTTTTTATCAAGAAAAAAGAAGTCGCCGAAGGCAAAAACTTATACATGTTATAAAGTATTGCAATAATTATTAGAAATCCATTTACTTTTTAGTATGAATATCTTTTACAAACTTTATGAGTTGATTAAGATATTGTAGCAACCAATCTTTATTTAAATTTTCTTTAGTGATTTGAAGGTAAAAATTTTCGGATGTCAAAGTCAAAAAGTTTCTAGCTATATCGGGTTGATTTTCTAAGCCAAGTGTCTTTAGCCAAATATCAAAAAATTTTTCTTCTACAAGCTCATTAGCTTTCTTAAAACATTTTTCAAATGCAAGATTCTCTCTACCTACTCGCAACTGTTTGTTAAAAAGTAAATCTTGTTTTATATCTATAAAAAGATGGAGTAAATCAGGTTCTACACTTTTACAGTTAGAAGCATCAATTGCTATGAGTTTGGCTCTTTGTATATGATAGTCGAGTAGTTTTTCTTGAAAAATATCTATGTCAGAAAACAAATGATAAAAAGAAGATTTGTTTTTACCTACTTGCCTGGCTATTTTTTCTATTTTCAGTCCATTAATACCCTCATTTGAAAATATTTCATAGCCAGCTTCTATCCATATTTTTTCTAAATCGTTTTTCATGAGCTAAACAGCTACAACTATTTAGTGCCTAGCAATTTTAAATATCCATAATGTGATAATATAGCTCTCCAAAAACTAGGGAACGCATTGTATTTTACTTGCATCTCATCACATGTTTCACGCACTATTTTGCTTATATGTGGATAGTGTATATGAGAAATTTTTGGATATAAATGATGTTCTACTTGATAGTTAAGTCCACCCACTAACCAAGAAATTATTTTATTATTCATAGCAAAGTTAGCAGTAGTTTCTACCTGATGTATTGCCCATTCATTTTCTATTTTATTGGCATCATTAGGAACAGGGAAAGCGGTTTCTTCTACTGCATGTGCCATCTGAAATACCAAAGCAATACTCAATCCTAATGCCATATGCATCACAAAAAAACCTAGTAGTGCTTTCCAGAATCCAAAAATAATTATAGGGATAATTAAGAAGATAATTAAGTTAACAATTTTGCCACTCCAAAAAATAAAATGATCTTTTGCTGTCATACTAGAAACTTGAGTATTATTTATTTTTTTAGTCACCATTTTTAGATAGTCATCAAACAATATCCAATTGAAAGTAGTAAATAAATACAATGGTGTTGCATAAATAAATTGATACTTGTGAAACCATTTTCTTTCTTGCTCAGGGCTCAATCTAAAAAGAGGATACTTTGCAATATCGTCATCTATACCTTCAATATTGGTATAAGTATGATGTATGATATTGTGTTTTATTTTCCAGAAAAATGTACTGCCACCAATCAAATCGCCACC
>CAMART010000007.1 GCA_945860705.1 Chitinophaga pinensis
ATTAAATCTTAATCACAGTTGGTATAGTTCTAAAGACAAAGACACTATATATTGTTTGTTTGAAATGAAGCAAGAAACAAACTATGTCACACATCACATTACAAAAATTGCAGCTTTTTTTGCCTCTATGAGATGTTTTGCAGATACGCTGTCCAAAGCAGGTCATCAAGTAATATATTATCAAATAGACGATTCCAATAATTTACATACTTTAGAAAATAATATTGATTCTATTATTTCTTCACATCAAATAGAAAAATTTGAATATCAATATCCAGATGAATATAGATTGGATAAGCAATTAGAAATGTATTGCAAAAATTTAACTATTGCCCATTCTTCCTGCGATACAGAACATTTTTTTACCTCTAGATTTGAATTAAGAGATTTTTTTGAAGGTAAAAATCAATTACTCATGGAAACTTTCTACAGGCACATGAGAAAAAAACATCAAGTACTACTAGAAGATAATAAACCAATAGGAGGGCAGTGGAATTTCGATAAAGATAATAGAAAAAAATGGACAGGAAGTCCCAAAGTGCCAGATGATTTCCCTATAAAAAATGATGTCTCTTCAATAATAAATTCAATACATAAACAAGGTATAAAATACATAGGAACTAATATAGATAATCACATATTATTCCCTATCAATAGAGAGCAAAGCCTAGAAGTGCTCCATTATTTTTGCAACTATTTACTACCTAATTTTGGTACTTATGAAGATGCCATGCATAGTTCAGAATCTTTTTTATTTCATTCTAGACTATCGTTTTCACTCAATACCAAAATGCTTCACCCTTCAGAAGTTATTTCAGCTGCTATAGATACATGGACAAATAATCCTGATAAAATAAATATTGCTCAATTAGAGGGATTTGTAAGGCAAATACTAGGTTGGAGAGAATATATGAGAGGAATATATTGGGCTAAAATGCCAGAATATAAAACGCTTAATTTTTTCAATAATACCAATACTTTGCCTACATTTTTTTGGGATGGAAATACACAATTGAATTGCTTGAGTATTTGTCTGAAAAATTCTCTAGATAATGCTTACGCACACCATATTCAAAGGCTTATGGTTATTGGTAATTTTTGTTTATTAGCAGGTATACATCCAGATGAAGTGGATCAATGGTATTTGGGTATATATATAGATGCTATAGAATGGGTAGAAATAACTAATACACGCGGAATGAGTCAATATGCAGATGGTGGTATAGTAGCATCCAAACCATATATATGTGGCTCTAATTATATAGATAAAATGAGCAATTATTGCAAAGATTGCAAATATGATAAATCTATCAAAGTAGGCGAAAATGCTTGTCCTTTCAACTCTCTATACTGGAATTTCATAGATAAAAACCAAGATATATTAGCAAATAATAATAGAATGTCTATGATGTTCAATCTTTGGAATAAAAATTCTGATTTACATAAACAAGAAATAATTCTTCAAGCAGAAAAATATCTCAATAATCTCCATTTATTATAGTTTGTTTAATGTATTTACTAAATAGTTGAACATTTTTTCTCCCTAATAATCAATGTCTTATATTCTGTTTAACAAATTTTAATAAATAATACTTGCACAGTATAAATATTCTGTTTAATATTGCTTATCAAAAGCTAAACAAAAAGTATTTAAATAAATTTTAAAATACAAAATGTATAAGCTTTGAAACCTAACTTTAAACATAAAAATTTATATTATGAAAAAATCAGAATTTTTTACTCAGATTTCTAGTTTATCAAAATCTTTAAAACCTTTTGCTATGAATATGACTAAAAGTACAGAAGATACTGAAGATTTAATACAAGACACTATGTTAAGAGCGATTACCAATTTTGAAAAATTTCAAGAAGGTACTAATCTAAAAGCATGGTTGTATACTATCATGAAAAACATATTTATAAATAACTATAGAAAAAAATCAAAATTCAACATTGTTCGTGATGATTCTGATAATGGTTTTATGATTAATCTATCTACTCAAAAAACTTTTAATCTAGCAGAGAGAATGATACTAAATGATGAATTAACTAAAGTTATTGATATGGTAGAAAACAATTTAAGCAAACCCTTTGTTATGCATTATGAAGGTATCAAATATGAAGAAATATCTGATAGATTAGATTTACCGTTAGGTACAGTAAAAAGCAGAATATTTTTAGCAAAAAAGAAAATGCAATCTTTACTTCAAGATAGAGGAATAGACGCAACATACAAAATAGCATCATAAATATAAAAAAGGTTATAGGGGTTTATATTAAAGGTCTGGTATTTATTACCGGACTTTTTTATTTATACTATACCTTTACTCCATGAGATTTCACAAAAACCAAATAGCACCAATAAGTGCCACACTAATAAAAATTTTTAATGATAATATAAAAGCTCACATGGCTGTGGCTTTGATGCTCGAGTCCAATAAAAAATGGGGAAGCAATGACCGTAAAACTGCCGCTAAATGTGTGTACGATATAGTCAGATACTGGCGTAGATATTGGTTTGCAATAGATGCAAAGCCTGATAACAATCTTGAAAATTATAGAAAAATTATTATACTTTGGTTGGCTTTAGAAGACGAATCTATAAATACTTGGGAAGAAATAGAAGAAGAATTAATTGTCTGGAAACAAAAGTTTTTAGAAGTAACAGAACCAATAATAAAAGAATCGGTAAGTGATGAGCTTAACGAGTTAGCCATAAAAGAACTTGGTGAGGAAATTTGGAATAGAGAATTACCTATATTAAATAAAGAGACTTCTCTAATTCTACGAATCAATACGTCAAAAGCTAGAATAGAAAAAGTACAAGATTCGCTTCGACAAGAAGGTATAGATACTACACTTATTGAAAATATTCCAACAGCTTTACTGGTGAGCAAAAGAGTCAATCTACAAAAAAGTCCTACATTCAATCAAGGAGTTTTTGAGGTGCAAGATGCTTCCTCACAACTGATAGTACCATTTATGGATATACAACCAGATACTGTAGTGATAGATGCCTGTGCTGGTGCAGGAGGGAAGAGCCTACATATAGCAGATGCATTGAGAAATAGCGGTAGAGTCATAGCTATGGATGTTGAGATGAATAAGCTAAAAGAACTAAAACGTCGTGCCGAGAAAAACAGATTTAATAAAATAGATACACATCTTATTCAAAACGAAAAAGGCATACAACTCTATACAGAAAAAGCAGATAGACTATTGCTAGATGTTCCTTGCACTGGGGTAGGAGTGCTCAGAAGAAATGCAGATGATAAATACAGAATCACTAAACCTACTTTTGCTGAAGTAATAAGAAAACAACAAGAAATATTGGAACAATATCCTTGTATGCTCAAGCGTGGAGGTGTGTTAGTATATGCTACCTGTAGTATTTTCCCTAGTGAAAATAGAAAACAAATAGATAAATTTTTGATGAAAAATCCGAATTACACACTCCTAGAAGATAAAACTATATACCCGTCTGAAAGTGGATTTGACGGATTTTATATGGCTAAATTGCAGAAGAATTAAACTATTTTTTAGTTTTAAAAGGCTTTTTTATTACTAACCAAGCTATAAAAATCAATATCCATATAATCCATACATATATCATCTACAAATAAAAGTATTTTTTATAAAAAATTTACTTTTATCTTTATATAGATAAAATTTGGTATCATTTATGATACTCTAAATTCTTGTAAAATTTTTATTCAAAATTTTTAATTCAAAAATTCAAAATTAAGAAAATGGCATTAACAGACTTATTCGGTGGAGCAATCAAACAACAACTTGTGGGTATGGTAGCTCAAAAATTAGGTATCAATCCACAAATGGCTGCTACAGCAGTTGATTTTGCTTTACCTTTATTATTAAATGGACTTGCAAAAAACTCTAGTACACAATAAGGTGCTAATTCACTTCATCAAGCAGTAACAAATGATCACGATGGTAGTATTTTAGACAATCTTGCAGGTTTTATGCAAAACTCTGAACAAGGTTCAGGAGCAGGAATACTAAAACATTTACTTGGTGCAAATCAAGGAATAGCTACTCAAGCAGTAAGTCAATCTTCAGGTCTAGATTCTAATCAAACCTCTCAATTAATGCAAATGTTAGCTCCAGTATTGATGGGTTCATTGGGTGCACAAACAAAAAATGAAAGATTAGATGCAACAGCTCTTTCAGGCTTACTAAGAAATGCAACACAAGAGCAAGAACAACAAGCTCCAGATGCGATGAATATGATATCAAAATTACTAGATAGTAATGGTGACGGAAATTCTATGGATGATGTTACTAAAATAGGTATGGGTTTATTAAATAATTTCTTGAAGTAAACCGATTATATAAACTTATGTCGAGTAGATTTTTGCGTAGCAAAAATCTACTCGTTTTTTATTTATAAAAAATTGTCATCAATTTTTTGAGCAAAACTCCTAGAGTAGCACTCATGATACCCGCACCGATTAAGACTATATTTTTTTGATTCATTGATTTTATTTTAATAGATTTATGTGCGTAATAAGATTATATGTTTGAAAAATTATTAATAAGATTAAAGTTAATACAATTTGTCACGTATACTTTAGCTATATAATGTATTTCTTTAGAACTGTGACAAAGTACACAAGCAAGTAAAAATGTAGAATTCTACCCTTTCATTTTATTAAAAATCATTTTTAATGCTCAATTGAAATTACCTTCTCTATAATTTTGTTAACTTTGTAAAGTTAAATCAATATCATTATACCAACGAAAGAATTTCCTAAAAGAGAATATTTTTTTAAACCAGTATTGCAAGCCCTTCAAGAACTTGGAGGTTCAGGCTCTAATGACGAAATTAATGACAAGGTTATTGAGATTTTGAAAATTTCAGAAGATTTATTATCTGTCATGCACAAGAACACAAATCAAACTGAATTTGAATATCAAATGGCTTGGGTTAGAACAATGCTTAAAAGTCAAGGTCTTTTAGAAAATTCTAAAAGAGGTGTTTGGTCTATAAGTTCAACGGGTAATTTTTCTTTGGTTAATGTACATATGGATAAAAAGCTTGAATCTGAAATTAATCAAGAAGTAAATGAAGATGAGAACTGGAAAGAAAGAGTTATAAATGTCATTACAGAACATTTATCACCCGCTGCTTTTGAAAGATTAATTCAAAGACTTTTAAGGGAAAAAGGATTTACTCAAGTAGAAGTTAAAGGTAGAACTGGCGATGGAGGAATAGATGGTAGAGGTATCGCAAGAATTAATGGCATATTGAGTTTTCATATTATTTTCCAATGTAAAAGATATAAAGGTGCTTCAAAAGTAGGATCAAAAGACATTAGAGATTTTAGAGGTGCCATGGTTGGCAGAACAGATAAAGGTTTATTTATTACAACTGCATCTTTTACAAGAGATGCAATAGCAGAAGCTAACAGAGATGGAGCACCAACTATTGATTTAATGGATGGTGATAAGTTAGCAGATAAATTAAAGGAATTAAGCCTTGGATTGAAAGTAGAATTAAAAGAAATAATTAAGGTTGATGAAGATTGGTTTAAAAATTTCGAAAAGACAATTTAATGGAAGCAATAAAAATAAAATTTATAACAGAAGAAGAATTTTATAAGAAATTCAATTGTATTAAGAATCATTTTGATATTAATGCAGGATTTGATGGTTGTATGTTTGAAACTTATGGCAATGAATTCGATTATGTTTTTAATATGAGTAAAGAGAATCGTGTTATCACTATTATTGAAGGTGATGAAATACAGGAAAGAACATTTATTTGTGATAATGGTGTTAAAATTACCGAACCTATTCCCAATATGTATTATGTGAGTGGTTTTCATTTAGTTAATCGATTGGGATATTTAGTTTTAGATAAACCATACGAATACGAATTTGAAGTGAAAGTTGCTTGAATTTAAAAAAAACTTCAAACAACATTATTTGCAGTGAAGAAAGAAGTGGAGACGGAAAAGAAATTAGATTTGTTAGAACATTTGAAAATGGTTCTTTTGAAGTTTAAAAAAAAGTAAAATATAGCTTTGAATAGATTCATTTATTCTTAAAATATATTTTCAGTACAAATAAGTTGAGCATACTAAAAAGCCTATAGTCTCACAGTTCGATATTTTGTTAGAACAAGGAATTGTTACACTTGACCATTTAATAAAAAGAAAGTCAACAGGAAGTGTTGTCGAGAAAGTTCCTTTATTTAAGATAAAACCGAATGCGCTGTATTTATCGTTTCCACCAAGCAATAAGTATGATTTAATATATTAATTGTTTACCAAAACAACTCAATCACTAAGCTAGGGAAGATACCGATAGCTATAATAGCGATGCTAGTAATAGATAATACCAATGTATATAGTGGCACATTAGTGAGTTCAAATGCATGATGATCGCTTTCTTTAAACCACATATTGATGATCACTCTAAAATAGTAATAGATACTAATAGCTGAGTTAAGAATCGCTATTATCACCAATGGTTTGTATTGTGCAAATGCAACTGTAAATAAATAATATTTACCAAAAAATCCTGCTGTAAGTGGAATCCCTGCTAATGAGAGCATACCAAGTGTCATCACCACCGCTAATAATGGATTTCTTTTTCCTAAGCCGTTGAATGCATCAAAATCACTACGTTGAGTTTGTTTTTGTACTAATATAAAAATAGCAAATACTGCAATACTCGCTACACAATATGCCGTAAGATAAAGTAATAATGCACTTTGACCTTGTTGCGCATTGGTACATAAAAGTGCCATCAATAAATATCCTGCATGAGAGATACTCGAGTAAGCCATCATACGTTTAAAACTGCTTTGATATATAGCAGTGATATTAGCTATAAACATAGTCATTGCACTCACTACAGCGATTACTATTTTCCAATCTGAGCCTATATTTTGAAAACAGAAAACAAACAAATTGAAAAATGCTGCGAAGCCAGCAGTCTTTACAACCGTGCTCATAAATGCGGTAAATAGGGTAGGAGAACCATCATACACATCTGGACTCCAGAAATGGAACGGTGCAGCACCTACTTTGAATAAGAGTGCTATCATCAACATAAAAGTACCCAATATCATTAGATTAGTATTGAATGAACCATTGAGCATTTTTGTCCAAATGATATTGATTTCGGTACTTCCTGTAGCACCATAAATCAATGCCATACCAAATAACATGATACCTGTTGCAAAAGCACCCATTAAAAAATATTTCATACCTGCTTCATTGCTATGCAAGTCATCTTTTTGACTAGCAGCCAAAATATATAATGGAATAGAAAGTATTTCTACCCCTAAAAATAACATCAATAAATTTTGAGATGAAACCATAGTGATAGCACCAGATAATGAGAATAACATCAATGCAAATTTGTCTGCTTTGTAGTTATTGTCTTCACTAAGAAAATAAGAACCTAATAAAAATACTAGTATAGTACTGAAAATAAGTAAAGCAGAAAAAGCACGAGCATATTCCGTAAACAAAAACATATTTTTATATCCTAAGAACAAGGTATCTATATCTTGAAAACAAAATATAAGTGCAAAAGCAAGGCCTAAAACTCCAATAGGCATTGCAGATTTATGCATATTGAGCACGCCTGCAAAAAGCAGTAATACTCCAAAAAAAACTAATATAATTATTGCAATCATTCTTTTTCTTTAATCTTAACTAGTGATTCCTAATGCTATTTGTAAAGTATTAAATACACTACTATTCGTCAATTCAAAAATAATATTTGGAAAAAATCCTAATACTATCACTAGTATAGAGATGATACTTAATACTATTATTTCTTGTGTATTTAAATCTTCAAATTTCTCTGTGATGTGATTGGTTTCTCCAAACATGGTAAGTTGGTATACTCGAAGCATATATACTGCACAGAATATAATGCTCGTACCTGCTACGATACACATCCACATATTTGCATTATAGATACCTTTTAGTAATAAGAATTCACCAACAAATCCGTTCGTCAAAGGCACTGCCATAGAGCCAAGCATCACTATCATAAAAAATACTGCAAATTTTGGTGCTACTTTAGCTATACCTCCAAGTGTAGTAATATCTCTAGTTTTCATTCTATCTTCTATGATATAGGCAATAAAAAATAAGCCTACTATATTGATACCATGAGCGATCATTTGAAAACTGGCACCTTGCCATCCATCGATATTCAAAGCAAATAATCCAGCGGCAATCATACCTACGTGAGCTATAGATGAGTAGGCAAATATTCGTTTAATATCTTTCTGAGTGATAGCTATAAATGAAGCATATACGATACCTATAATAGACAACAACATCATCCAAGGTGCTACTGTACTTGATGCTTCTGGTGCCAAAGGCAACATCCAACGCATCACTCCATAAATACCCATTTTGAGCATAATACCTGAAAGGAGCATTGTACCCTGTGTAGGTGATGTGGTGTAAGTATCTGGTTGCCATGTATGAAAAGGGAAAATAGGCATCTTGATAGCAAAACCTAAAAATAATGAACCATATACAAAGTATAAACCAGTACCAGATAAATTGGCGTTATATAATGATTGTAAAGCAAAACTATGGTCAGGTGTTTGCATAAAAGTATAAATCAATGCAAGCAACATAAACAAAGAACCAAAGAATGTATAGATGAAAAACTTAAGTGTGATTTTGATTCTGTCTTCACCTCCCCAAGTAGCACAAATCAACCAAATAGGTATCAACGTGATTTCCCAAAACATATAAAACAAAATACCATCTAAAGCCATAAATACTCCATTTAATCCAAACTGCATCATCAATATCATTGCATAAAATACATGCGAATCTTTTCTATCAGTTCTGAATGAAGAATAGATAATGATAGGAATAAGCACATTCGTCAAAAGCAACATCAGCATACTTAATCCATCAATACCTAAATCAAATGAAATACCTAAATCATGTATCCAAGGTGTATGATTGAAGAAATTGAATTTGCTATTTGCATCAAATTGTGTAAGCAAAAATATATTCATTCCAAGAATAATCAAGGAAGATACCAAAGCAGTTTTTTTAGCAATATCTCCTTTGATGAAGAACTGCATCAATGCAAAAACTAGAGGTAAAAAAAGTAGTATTATAGCCACGTATTTTTTATAATATCAGTTTTAAAATAAAAATAAAAATAATCCCAATTGTCATTCCTAATACATAGTATTCAATATTTCCATTTTGTAAATATTTGAATATATTGCTTCCGTAATTTACAGTTTGACCCACGCCATTTACAAAACCATCTATCACTTTATTTTCAAGCACACTATGAAACATTCTACCACACCAAGCGATAGGGTTTACAAATACTTTATCATAGATTTCATCTATATAAAATTTGTGAGCAATAGTTTTTTCTAAACCTACGACTTCATGATCTTCTTTAGGAAGATTTGATTCTTGAGTATAAAATTTATGACATAAAAATATAACAGTGAGCACTCCAAGTGTAGTCACTGCCATTAAAATTAATTCAGTAGTATGATCAAGACCCAAATGAGAAATGGTACTATATTTAAAAGCAGGATGTAAGAAATTAGCCAATTTTTGTGAAGCACCTTCACCCATCAAATGTGGTAGATTTAAAAAACCTCCAACTACAGAAAGAAAAGCTAGAACTATCAAAGGAATAGTCATATTGCTTGGGCTTTCATGAAGATGATGTTCTTGTTCGTGAGTACCTCTGAATTTGCCCCAAAACGTAACAAAATACAAACGGAACATATAGATACCGGTAATCATTGAACTAATAAAAGCTAATGCCCAAAGAATTGGTGAATGTTCAAAAACAGATGCTAGTATTTCATCTTTTGAGAAAAATCCTGATAATAAAGGGAACCCAGCTATAGCAAGTGTACCGATTAAAAATACCGCATGAGTGATTTTTATTTTATCTTTTAGTCCACCCATTCTACGCATGTCTTGTTCGCCACTCATAGCATGTATTACAGAACCTGCTCCTAAGAATAAAAGTGCTTTGAAAAAAGCATGCGTCATCAAGTGAAACATTGCACCAGTATAGGCACCAACACCTAAAGCAAGAAACATTAAGCCAAGCTGTGATACAGTAGAATAAGCCAATACTTTTTTAATATCATTTTGTCTAAGCCCAATAATAGCTGCAAATAGGGAAGTAGCTATACCTACTAATGCAACAAAGTGTAAAGTATCTGGACAAAGATTATACAATACATTTGAACGAACAATCATATAAATACCAGCAGTAACCATCGTAGCTGCGTGTATCAATGCAGAAACTGGAGTAGGGCCAGCCATCGCATCTGGAAGCCATGTGTATAAAGGAATTTGAGCAGATTTACCCATTGCACCAATAAACAAACAAAAGGTAGCTATAGTCAATGCAGTGCTTCCACTTCCTGTACTAGCTATTTTGAAAACTTCTTTATATTCAAAAGAACCATATTGATTCCAAATAATAAATATACCTATCAATAAACCTAAATCACCAATTCTATTCATGATAAAAGCCTTACGAGCTGACTTGCCATAGTCTTTGTTTTTGTACCAAAAACCAATCAATAAATAAGAACAAAGACCAACACCTTCCCATCCAAAAAACATTACGATATAATTTGCTCCCATTACTAGAAGCAACATAGAAAATATAAATAAATTTAAGTAAGCAAAGAATTTATAAAAACCTTCATCATCATGCATATATCCCATAGAATAAATATGTATCAAAGTTCCTATTCCAGTAATAATCATCATCATCATTACAGACAATGGATCTACCAAAAATGAAAAATTGATATTGATACCATTAAATTTTATCCAAGAAAATACATTTTGGTAAAATTCGGTATGCTCATGACCAAGATTCATAAAAAGCATAACAGATATTATAAAGGGAACAAATACCATAGTAGTACCAAGAGTACCCACTATTGTTTTAGATAATGATTTACCAAATAAGCCTATGATAGCAAATCCTAAAAAAGGCAAAAGTGGTATTAAGTATAATAATTGTTCCATATATACGACTAGTTTTATCTAGTTATTTTAATCTTTTAATTTTTCAATTTATCTAACAAACTTACATCTACAGATTTGGTATTTCTATACATCATTACTAGTATAGCCAAACCTACTGCAACTTCTGCAGCTGCAACTACCATAATAAAAAACACAAATAATTGTCCGTTGGCATCACCCATATATGATGAAAATGCCACAAACAATAAATTTACAGAATTGAGCATAAGCTCTATACACATAAAAAGTATAATAGCATTTCTACGTAATAGTACACCCATTACTCCTATAGAGAATAGTAATACGCTTAAGTATACGTAGTAGCTTATATCAACATGTTTTATTACTTCAGTCATCTTTTTTTTAAGTATAAAGTATATAGTATAAAGTACAAAGACTATAGAAACTATATTTTATATAATATTTTTTAATTTAAAACTTAACATTCAAAATTCAACATTCAAAATTAATTAATGTCTTCAGCATCTTTTTTTCCAATCATTACAGCACCTACCATCCCACTCAAAAACAATACAGAACTCAATTCAAAAGGAATAACATATTTTGAAAACAATAATTGTCCAAGATTTTTCACTAACCCAATTTGACTATCAGGAGATGCAGGCAAATTCATATTTCCTATACCTTTTAGCATAGCTATCATTGATATAAATAGTAAACCACCAGCTACAACACTTATTATTTTGAAAACATTGTCTTTTTGAGGTTCTGTATCACCACTCAAATTGAGTAGCATCAGTACAAATAAAAACAAAACCATAATAGCTCCTGAGTATACTATTATTTGTACGATGAATAAAAACTGTGCATTGAGTATCACATATTGACCAGCAATACTAAAAAAAGTAAGTATCAGATATAGTACGCTATGAATAGGATTTTTTGAAAACACTACTAATAGAGCAGTAGTAATAGATACTACACCTAAAGAATATGCTAATATTTCACTTAATCCCATATTATTTTTCTGTGATGTGTTTTTGACGTTTAGCAAAATTGTATCTATGATTCATATCTTCTACTAATTTATCTTTTCCATATATAAAGTTCTCTCTTAGGTCACTTGGTTTTACTATTTCATCAGTAAGGAAAATTGCCTCTTTTGGACAAGCTTCTTCACAAAGACCACAGAAGATACATCTTAGCATGTTTATTTCATAAATTGCTGCGTATTTTTCTTCTCTATATAAATTTTCTTCACCTTTTTTTCTTTCTGCCGCTACCATAGTGATAGCCTCAGCAGGACAAGCTACAGCACATAGACCACAAGCAGTACAGTTTTCTGCACCATTTTCATCTCTTTTGAGTATATGCTTTCCTCTATAGACAGGTGCCATTGGTTTAGTCATTTTTGGATAATCCAAAGTGACTTTTTTCATGAATAAATGCTTAAGTGTAATCATCATGCCTTTTAATATTGGAATGATATAAGTACGCTCAGCAAAACTCATTTGCTTATTGGATACTACTTTACTTCTATTTGTTAATGACTGCATTATTTTCGGAGTGCAAGTTTACGATTTATTAATATTCTTTCAAAATTAGAAAACCAGCGGTTACTAACAAGTTAATAATAGCTATTGGTATTAATGATTTCCAGCCAAGGTGCATTAATTGGTCATATCTAAATCTAGGTAGTGTCCATCTCACCCACATATATAAAAATATAAAGAATAATATTTTAACAAAGAACACTAAAAAACCTACAACTGCAAGAGTATTTGGATCAGTTATAAATCTTCCAATTAGTGGTAAATTATATCCACCAAAATATATAGTAGCAATGATAGCAGAAGAAACAAACATATTGATGTACTCAGCAAAAAGAAATAATCCTAATTTCATTGAAGAATATTCTGTATGATATCCGCCTACAAGTTCAGTTTCACATTCAGGTAAATCAAAAGGTGCTCTATTCGTTTCTGCAAAAGCACAAATTAAAAATACTAAAAAACCTACAGGTTGTTTGAATACATTCCAGTTTGGTAAAAAACCAAATAAAGAACCTTTTTGATGATCCACTATTTCGTTTAATCCTAGTGAACCAGTCATCATGATTACAGCAAGTAATGCAAGACCCATAGCAAGTTCATATGAAATCATTTGTGATGATGCTCTGATAGCACCCATTAATGAATACTTATTATTAGACGCCCATCCACCAATCATGATACCATATACACCCATAGACACAAAACCAAATACATATAAAATACCTACATCAATATCAGCCAATTGCACTTGGTATGGAATACCTGCAATAACGATAGCAGACGTCCAAGGAATCACTGCACTAGTCATTAATGCGGTGAACATAGCTATACCTGGTGCAATGATAAATAAGAATTTTTCAGATGCTGCAGGAATAAAATCTTCTTTAAAAAACATTTTTCCTCCATCAGCTAAAGGCTGTAAAAGTCCCCAAGGACCTGCATTATTTGGTCCAAATCTATCTTGAAATAGACCAGCTATTTTTCTTTCGCCATAAGTTGCATATGCTGCTACTCCTAGTGAAATAGCAAAAACTATAATAGCTAATGCAAACTTAAATATTAATATAGGTTCTATCATATTCTATTGTTTTGCAGTATTTTCCAATACTTTGAAATTATGTTTTGGTTTGAGTTCATAATGGTTTTGAGATATAACAGAATTTCTTTCTATATGTCTTGGTCCTTCTACTGTCCAATCAGTGATTTCTTTTTTCTCAAATCTGCAGGTATTGCAAATAAATTCTTTTACTTCATTATTCTCATCTTTACGTGCTGTGATTCTTAGTATGTTATTTTCGCTCATCCAAGCTACTGCTTTACCACAGCATTTTGGATTTTCACATTTTCGAGAGATATTCATTGGGTTAGTAAACCATACTCTACTTTTAAATCTAAAAGTTCTATCGGTAAGTGCACCTACAGGGCATACATCTATTACATTTCCAGAGAAATCATTATCAATAGATTTTTCTAAATAGGTAGATATTTCAGCATGGTCGCCTCTACCAATTACTCCATGACATCTTCCTTCGCTTATTTGATCAGCTGTATATACACATCTATAACATAGTATACAACGATTCATGTGTAGTTTTACATGTTCACCAATATCGGTATTTTCAAATGTTCTACGTTTAAATTCGTAACGAGTTTTTGCAAGTCCATGTTCATACCCTAAATCTTGAAGTGAACATTCTCCTGCTTGATCACATACTGGACAATCAAGAGGATGATTGATTAAAAGCATTTCTACAATAGATTTACGAGCATCTAATACTTCTTGATTAGAAGTATTTTCTACTATCATGCCATCCATTACTGGAGTAGAACAAGATGCTACTAATTTTGGCATTGGTCTTGGATCTTTTGTAGAGCCAGCCGCTACACGCACTAAGCAAGTTCTGCATTTACCACCACTTCCTTTCAGAGATGAGTAATAACACATAGCTGGAGGTACTATTTTACCACCTACTTGTCTAGCAGCATTGAGAATAGTAGTACCTTCTTCTACTTCTATTTCAATACCATCTATTGTTACTTTTATCATACCCATTTTAAATCTTTTATCTTTTAATTTTTAACTTATTATAAATTAATTAAAACTCATTTCTAATGTTGATTTTTTCAACCCATAATTTCTAGTTAAACATTCCTTAGGATTTTTTACATGCCATTCAAACTCTTCTCTAAAATGTCTAATAGCTGCTGCAACTGGCCAAGCTGCTGCATCACCCAATGGACAAATCGTATTGCCTTCTATTCGTCTTTGTATATCCCAGAGCAAATCTATATCTTCCATACTTCCTAGACCATGTTCAAGTTTATGAAGTACTTTTAGCATCCAACCTGTTCCTTCTCTACAAGGTGAACATTGCCCACAACTTTCGTGATTATAGAATCGTGTGAAGTTCCATGTATTTCTCACAATACATTGATCCTCATCATATACGATGAATCCACCTGAACCAAGCATTGAACCTGTAGCAAAGCCACCATCAGATAGACTTTCATAGCTCATAAGTCTTGCTTCACCATTTGCAGTTTTATAAAAAAGTTCTGCTGGTAAAATAGGCACTGAAGAACCACCTGGAACAACCGCTTTAAATTTTTTACCATTTGCTATACCTCCGCAATACTCGTCACTATTTAGAAACTCGTCAACAGGCAAGCCTAAATCTATTTCATATACACCCGGTCTATTTATATTTCCGCATGCAGATATCAGTTTAGTACCAGTACTTCTACCAATACCGATTTTTGTATATTCATCTCCAGTATTATTTACTATCCAAGGAGTTGCAGCTATAGTTTCCACATTATTTACTACTGTAGGACATTGCCATAATCCTTTAACAGCTGGGAATGGTGGTTTTATACGTGGATTTCCTCTTTTACCTTCTAAAGATTCTAAAAGAGCAGTTTCCTCACCACATATATATGCACCTCCACCAGTTTGTACATAAAGTTCTAAATCATATCCAGAACCTAAAATATTTTTACCTAAAAATCCATTTGCTTTTGCTTCTGCAATAGCTTTTTCGAGTATAGCCACTATCCACATATATTCACCACGAATATATATATATGATGTATTTGCGCCTAATGCAAAACTAGATACAATCATGCCTTCCACTAATAAGTGAGGAATTTTTTCCATTAAATATCTATCTTTAAATGTACCAGGCTCACTTTCATCAGCATTGCAAACAAGATAACGAGGTACACCTTCGGGTTTTGCAAGAAAACTCCACTTCATACCAGTAGGAAAACCAGCACCACCACGACCACGTAGACCAGATTTTTTCACTTCTTCTACCACAGCATCTGGACTCATCGTTTTGAGTGCTTTTTCTACAGAAGTATAGCCACCTTTGCTACGATAAGCCTCATATCCAAGTATATTGGGTACATTTATATGTTCTAATAGTAATTTTTTACTCATATTATTTATTTCTCAATTCACTGATTAATGAATCTACTTTTTCTTCTGTCAAATGTTCTACAAAACTATCTCCTAGTTGGAGCATTGGAGCATAGCCACAAGCACCCAAACACTCTACTGCTTTTATTGTAAATAATCCATCTGCACTATTTTCGCCTACTTTACAATTCGTTTTTTTCTCAATATACTCTATCATTTGTTCTGCACCTCTCGTACAACATGGGCCTGTTCTACAAACTTCCAATACATATTTTCCTACAGGTTTAAGATTGTACATAGTATAAAAAGTGGCTACTTCGTATACTTCAATAGAGGTGATTTTCAAAAGTGATGCAACATAATCCATTACAGGTATACTCAACCATCCATCATTATGTTTTTGTGCTATATGCAATACAGGAAGTAAGGCAGATTTTTGTTTGCCTGCCGGATATCTTTTTGTTATTTCTTCTACTTTATCTAAAATCTCTTGTGGGAAAGGGATTTTAGCAGTGACTTCAGTAGTTCGTGTATCGTATGTATGTGCCATTTTCTTAATTTTAAGTTTTGAGTTTTGAGTTTTGAATGTTATTTCAATTCTACAAAATCAAAAAATATATTTTCAATCAATTTTAATATTTCAATTATTTTTTTATTAACTAATTCCTTTTTATAATTTATAACTCAACATTCAACATTCAACATTTATTATGCATCTAGTTCTCCTGCTATTACATTCATACTACTCATGGTCAAAATGGCATCTGATAATAATGAGCCTTTGATCATTTCTGGGTATGCTTGATAATATATAAAACAAGGTCTTCTGAAATGCAATCTGTAAGGTGTTCTACCACCATCACTGATTAAATAGTAACCCAATTCGCCATTACCACCTTCTACACTATGGTACACTTCGCCTGCAGGTATTTTTGTTTCGCCCATTACTATTTTGAAATGATAAATCAAAGCTTCCATATTGTGATATACTTCATCTTTTGCTGGAAGATAAAAATCTGGCAAATCTGCATGATAGTCTCCTTCAGGCATATTTTCGTAGGCATTTTTTATTAGTTTCAAACTCTCCCACATTTCTTGCTGACGCACCATAAATCTATCGTAAGTATCACCTTGTGTACCGAGTGGTATTGTGAAATCAAAATCATTGTATGAGCAATATGGATTCATGACACGTACATCATAATCAACTCCAGCTGCTCGTAAGTTTGGTCCAGTAAATCCATAAGCCAATGCTCTATCTGCACTGATAGGTCCTGCACCAATTACTCTATCCATAAATATTCTATTTCTTTCTAAAAGATTAGAGAATTCGGTAAGAGCTGCAGGAAAATCTTTGATAAATGCTTTAAGTCTTTTATGTAACTCAGGTGTAAAATCTCTTTCAAATCCTCCGATTCTACCTACGTTTGTGGTAAGTCTTGCTCCACAAAGTTCTTCATAGATATCATATATTTTTTCTCTCCATTGGAAGATGTATAAGAAACCTGTCATAGCTCCAGTATCAACACCAATAACCGAGTTGCAAATAATATGATCTGCAATACGTGCCAACTCCATCACAATGATACGCATATAATCTACTTTCTTAGGGATTTCTGCTTGTATAAGTTTTTCAACGGTAAGATGCCAACCAATATTATTAATAGGTGAGGAGCAGTAGTTGAGTCTATCTGTGATAGGGGTTACTTGAGTATATGGTCTTCGTTCAGCTAGTTTTTCGAATGCTCTGTGTATGTATCCAATAGTTTGTTCAGATGAGTGAATACGTTCGCCATCCATTTTCAAGATATTCTGAAAAATACCATGAGTGGCTGGGTGAGTAGGTCCAAGATTCAGTGTAGTAAACTCACCAGAAATACTTTCTTTAGAAGTTTCACCAGTTTTGGCTACTTTATTATTGTCAAATATGTTTGCTATGTTACTCATTCTATATTATTATCTTCCAAAAAATTTATCTTCTTTATCTTCTCTAGTAGCATCTTCAAGTGGGTATTCTTTTCTCAATGGATGATAAGTCATGCTATCCATATTTAGTATTCTAGTTAGGTTAGTGTGTCCTTTAAATTTAATTCCATAAAAATCAAAAGTCTCGCGCTCCATCCAATTTGCAGTAGGGAATTCTATAGAAGCAGTATCTATTATTTGTTCTGTTTCGGGCATAAAACATTTGATACGCAGTCGAATATTATTGACTAAACTATGCATATGATAGATAACAGCTAGTTCTTTGTTTTTATTTTCTGGAAAGTGCGCGCCACATAGGTCTGTCATAAAAGCCATTTGCAGTTCTTTATGATCTCTCAAAAATGTGAGAAGTTCTATGTTTTTGTGTCTATTGATTTCTACTGTAAGCACCCCGAATGACTCTGCTGCATGATGCAAATCATCGCCAAGTTTTTCTTGCACGAGTTGTAGAAGATATGTATTATCTATAGAAGTCATAGCTTATTTTATTTCGTATTTTTCCATTAATGCTTGGTATTCAGGAAGATTTCTTCTTCTCAAACTTTCATTTTTTGCTAAATCTTGTATTTGCATAATGCCATCTAAGATTTGTTCTGGACGTGGAGGACAGCCTGGTACATATACATCTACAGGAATGATATGATCAATACCTTGTAATACAGAATAGGTATCAAAAATACCTCCACTACTGGCACAAGCACCTACAGATATCACCCAACGAGGTTCTGCCATTTGTTCGTATACATGTTTTAATACTGGCCCCATTTTTTTTGCGATAGTACCCATAACCATCAATAAATCTGCCTGACGAGGAGAGAAACTTAGACGTTCCATACCGAATCGAGCCAAATCATAGTTGGAAGCCATAGTAGCCATGAATTCAATACCACAACAAGAAGTTGCAAACGGAAGTGGCCATAGTGAATTAGCACGAGCAAGTCCAATGGTTTTGTCCATTGTAGTAGCGAAAAATCCAGGTCCTTCGTATCCTGGGGGCATTGCAGCTTGTTTTACCATTTTTTATTTTTTAGAATCAAGATATAAGTATCAAGTATCAAGATTTTTATTAACTAACAATTATCAATTTTCAAATTCCAATTTTCAATATATAATTTTGAACTTTTAAAATAGAGAATTCAAAACTCATAATTCAAAATTCAAAACTATTTATTTGTCCCACTCCAATGCACCTTTTTTCCATACATAGACAAAGCCAAGTAGGAAGAAAGTTACAAACATGAACACCGCTAAAAATCCTTCTAAACCAAATTGTTTTACATTGACAGCATAAGGATAGAAGAATATAACCTCTACATCAAATAATACAAATAAAATAGCTGTGAGAAAATACTTTACACTAAAAGGAACTCTAGCGTTTCCTACTACTTCAATACCACACTCAAAAGTTTCGTCTTTTCTTTTACCTTTTCTTATTGGACCTAATAGGTGAGTAGCTACTAAAGTCACTCCTACAAAGCCCAACGCTACCATTATTTGGAATATCAAAGGGAAATAATTATGTGGTGTACTCATACAATTTTTTATTGGTTTCGAAAAAGCATTGCAAATCTATAACATAAAAACATACTAAGATGTTTTTGAAGAATTTTTTCTATACAATTTAATGTGCATATTGTGGATTACTGATATTATTTATATAGACAAAACTTTTGCTAAATTTAGTAAATCCTTACCAATGCTATTGTGTTGCATCTTTATGGCTTTTTCAAATTCTGTATATGATATTTTACCATTAATCTCACCTATAGCAATATTTGTTTTGCCTTCTAGTAGAGCTTCTACAGCACCTGCACCAAGTTTTGAAGCTAAGACTCTATCCCTGCAAGATGGATTTCCACCTCGTTGCATATGTCCAAGAATAGATACTCTAGTTTCTAAATCTGGATATTTTTCTTTAAACATCTCGGCTACTTTGAAAGCTCCACCGCTTTCATCACCTTCAGCTATCATTATTATTGAAAAAAGCTTGGTATCTCTTTTATTTTTTTCAAATCTTTTTACAAATTTTTCATAGTCTTTGGTCTGTTCTGGAATGAATATCGCCTCTGCACCGCTTGCTATTCCACTATTTAAAGCGATAAATCCTGCATCTCTACCCATTACTTCTACAAAAAACATTCTATTATGTGATGAGGCAGTATCTCTGATTTTGTCTACAGCATCTACTACTGTATTTAGTGCAGTATCATACCCAATCGTAAAATCAGTTCCAAATAAATCATTATCTATAGTACCTGGAGTGCCAACTACACTTATACCAAATTCTTCATTGAGAATTTTTGCACCAGTATATGAGCCGTTTCCACCACAAACTACTAAACCATCAATTCCTAGTTTTTTTAGATTATTAAAGGCGGTTTCACGATATGTTTTCTCCATAAAACGTTTACTTCTAGAAGTCTTCAGCATGGTACCTCCTCTTTGTATAATATTACTTACACTCGAATGGTCTAGAGGTTTTATATGATTATCTATAAGACCTTCAAATCCACTTTCTATTCCAAATACTTCTAGATGGTGAAAAATGCTTGTTCTTACTACTGCACGAATATTGGCATTCATACCAGGAGCATCACCTCCAGAAGTCATAATAGCTATTTTTTTTACTTTTTTCATATTACAAATATTCTATGGTGTAAAAATACTTTAATATCATAGATAATTTATTTTTCATTAAGTAGTATCTTTGTTATCTATTTTTAGTATTTATTATGAAAAAAACACTGATATTAATATTAGTTTTGTCTAGTGCTGTATTCTTATTTGCTCAATCTACCTATGCACCACTAGGTTTTGAAACCTATGAATATATGGATAGATTTGATATTAAATATGGTAAAATATTACCAGTTTTTCATACTGCTAATAAACCATATGATATGAAATTTATCGCTCATCATAATGAAGTGCTAAGAGCATCCAATCTTACTTTGGGCAAAACAGATAAATTTAATTCAGATTATTTATTAAATGATAATAGTGAATGGTATGATTCTTTGAAAAGTATTAGTAAAAAACCATTTCTAAGATATTTTTACAGAGAACCAGCAAATTTGTATTCTATAAGAACAAAAAAAGATGAATTTGTTTTACGAATAAATCCAATATTAGATTTAGGTACTGGAACTGAATTTGGTAATAATATGCTTGTAAAAAATGGAAGAGGTATTTCATTGAGATTTAGCATTAAAAAAAGGATAAGTGTATATTTTATGGCTTATACCAACCAACTATTAGTTCCTCAGTATATAGATTCTATGACTAGATCGAGTTTTCCCCAAGCGCATGTGCCTGGATTTGGATATTATAAAGAATATACACCTGCATTACTAAATCGTAATGGAAAAGTAAATAAAGGGATAGATTTTTTTGATTACAGAGGATATGTCACTTTTAATATTCTTAAACATATTGATGTCCAATTTGGACATGATAAAAATTTCATAGGTGATGGAGTTCGCTCCTTATTTTTGAGTGACAATAGCGCACCATATTTATTTCTAAAAATCAATACAAGAATATGGAAAATCAACTATCAAAATCTTTTTACAGAGTTTCAAGGACAATATAAAAGAGGAGCAGATCAGTTGATAGATAAAAAATATGGAGCTTTTCATCATTTGAGTATACAGCCAACACATTGGTTAAATATTGGTGTTTTTGAAGGTGTAATCATGAGTAGGAAAAAAGGATTTGATATTCAATATTTAAACCCGCTTATTTTTTATAGATCTATAGAGCAGAGTTTGGGGTCGCCAGACAATTCATTAATTGGGGTTAATTTTAAAGCAAACTTTGTTAGACATGGGCAAGTTTATGGTCAGTTTGTATTAGATGAATTTCAGTTTGCAAAATTTAAAAATAAATGGTGGGGAAATAAATATGGAATACAACTAGGAGCGAAATATATAGATATTGGAGGTATTAAAAACCTAGATGCACAAATAGAATTTAATATGGTTAGACCCTATACATATACGCATTATAAAAATGGGGTAGCTTCATTAGCAAATTATTCTCATTACAATCAGCCTTTAGCACATCCTTTTGGGGCTAATTTTAGAGAATTTATTTTTGTAGCTAGATACCAACCAATTCCTAGACTTAATTTTACATTTAAATATCTTTATACGGCTATTGGATATGATACATCTGGTGTAAACTGGGGAGCAAATATATTTTTGCCAAATGACCCAAAAACTCAACCATTAGGAGGTGAATTTGGATTTGGTAATAAAACTATTCAAGGGGTGAAAAATAGCTTTAGTATTGTTCACCTTTTAGCTACATATCAATTGAGACATAATGTTTTTTTTGATTTTCAATTCAGTATAAGAGCTAGAAATAGTGTATTTGATGATGAAGATCATACAACACAATATTTTTATATAGGAGCTCGAGTAAATTTACCAAGAAGGACTTACGATTTTTAGAATTTGCAATTAAATTTATTTCATTACTTATGTATATAATTTTATATTATTCAAATGAAATATTTAATTTAAATTTATAAATGTACTTTATATATATGTTTTTAAAGTATCAAAATTGATAGATAAATTTAACAATATATTTAATTCTATAATATACATAGGTGTAGATAGGATTCACCTCTTATAAAATAGAGTAAAGACTCCGTCGAAACAATAGTAATCACATAGGATTTACAGGCAGAACAAATGATTAGGAATTTTTTATCATGAAGATTTTTTGTTAAAGTCTGATGCTTTAAAAATAGAGAAAGAAATAAAATCATGGAAATCAAGAAGAAGGATAGAAGCATTACTACTACAAAAAATGGAAAATGGTTCGGAGCATCCCGACTCATAAGTCGGGAGTGGTCATAGGTTCTCACACCAAGGCGTGACTATAACTCCCACTACAAATAAAGGGTTTCAGCAATGAAGCCCTTTTTTTATTTAATATCATAAGAATATAGATTTAAATTTATTTAAACTAGATTAATTTTATTGTTATTTATCAAATATTACCTTTGAAATCATAAGTATAGTTTTATGATATTAATAGCTTAAATTTGTTCATTATAAATGATGAATTTTTTGCAGTCTAAATTAAATAATTTAATAAATCTAATTACCAATATTGGTGCAGACGAAACAAATCTGGATACACATAGTTATATAAAAACTAATAATATTTTATGGTTGTGTTATACATCTGTAATGTTTTTCATGTTTTTAATTGAGTTGTTTACAGGTACACCATATGCTGCAATAATATTATTATCAGCAAATCTTGTTTTTTTAATACCGATATTTCTTTCTTATAATAAGCATCATCTGTTTTCAAAAAATTTCATTATCACATTTTTGATAATTGTCATTTTTGCAAATTCTATTATTTGGGGTAAAGAATCTTTTTTAATATTTTTTTAATACCAGTAGTTATACAATTATTTGTAATATATAGCAAAAATGAGCTGAAATATATAATCATTTACTATATAATTATTTTTGTATTGTTTATAGTATATCAATTTAGATTTGATTTATTTGAGCCATATGCTATTCTGAAAGAATATGGTTTGAGAAATAGTTATTTGAATTTACCAGTATTATCGATACTATTATTTTTGATGATGATATTAACATTTAGAATTAATAATTTGAATGAAAATAAAATAGCTTACCAAAAAAAATATTTTGAAAAAATATTGAATTCTTTGCCATTTGATATCGTAGTAATCGATGCAAATTTTAAATACCAATTTATCAATAAACATGCAATAAAAGATGATAAAATAAGAGAATGGATAATAGGGAAAGATGATTATGAATTTATGAATCTAAAAGGAAAAGATTCAAAATTAGCTGATGCTAGAAGGAGTTTATTAAAACAAGTTTTAGAATCTGGCAAGACAAGTCAGATGGAAGAGATTATTGAAGTAGAAAATGGTAAAAAATATTATTCAGATAAAATAATAATATCACTTAATGATAATGAATTAGGTGAAGCCATGAGATTTATAGGTTATTCAAAAGATACAACTAAAAAAAGAGAAGCAGAAATATTACTCAAACAATATATGCTAAAATTAGAAAAATCTAATGAAGAAATAAAACAGTTTGCATATGTAACTTCGCATGATTTAAAATCACCACTAAGAAATATTTCTTCACTTTTACAATTAGCAAAAAAGAAGAATGAGCATATAATTACTGAAGACTCAAAAGAGTTGATAGATATATGTATTAAGTCTGCAAATAGTTTGTATAATATAGTAAATGATGTGCTTTTATATACAACTTCTGAAGTAGATATAGCTTCATTTAGTAAGATAGATGTGAACGAGGTAGTTTATGATGTATTAAATAATATCAATAGTTTCGTAGATGAAAATAATGCTCGTGTAAATGTAAAAAACAAACTTCCTTTTGTATTTTCTCATAAAACAATGATTTTTAATTTATTTTTAAACCTTATTCAAAATGGTATCAAGTATAATAAATCAGAGGTGCCTCAAGTAGATATAGATTTTGTAGAAGATGATTTTAATTTTATATTTTCAATATCGGATAATGGAATAGGAATAGATGAAAAATATAAAGAGCAAATATTTGTAGTTTTTAAGAGACTCCACACTCAACAAAAATATGAAGGTACGGGTATAGGCTTGTCTATTTGCAAAAAAATAGTTGAAAACTTAAATGGAAAAATTTGGATAGATTCTACAGTAGGTGAAGGAAGTACCTTTTTTATATCTTTACCAAAGGATTAGTTGTATATATTTCCATTTATATATACAGATTCAATACAGTTTTCTCCAAATGAATAAGGTATATAAGTAAGTGAAGGAATTTCTTTAGTAATAATAAAATTTGCTAATTTATTTTTGGTAATACTGCCCAACTTATATTCGAGTTCCATAGCATGAGCTCCATTTATAGTCAGGGCATTTAATGCTTCATTAGGTCTCATTTTTAATTTTATACAAGCAAGTGAGAATAAAAAAGACATATTTCCGCTTGGTGTACTTCCAGGATTATAATCGCTTGCTAGAGCCACAGGTATATTATTCTCCATCAGCGCGCGTGCAGGAGCAAACGGAATACCTAAAAAGAATGAACATGAAGGCAATAAGGTAGCAATAGTATTGCTATTCTTTAAGTTTGAAATAGCTTCATCATCCATACATTCTAAATGGTCTACAGATATTGCATTATTTTTAACACCTACTTGAACACCTCCAGAAATATTTAATTGATTGGCATGTATTTTTGGTTTTAAACCATTTTTTATTCCTGCCTGTAATATTCTATCAGTTTCTATAGTAGAGAAAAATCCATCTTCACAAAAAACATCTATGTATTCAGCTAATTTTTCAGAAGCTATTTTTGGAATCATTTCATCTATTATTAACTTTATATATGCCTCATGATTATTTTTATACTGTTGAGGATATGAATGAGCTCCTAAAAATGTAGCTTTTATGGGTATAGGAAATGCTTCATTAAGCCTTTTTATTACTCTCAGCATTTTTAATTCTGCTTCAGTACTTAATCCATAGCCACTTTTTATTTCTATTGCTCCAGTTCCTTGTTTTATCAATCTATGCAGTCTTTCTGATGCGCTTTGAAATAATTCTTCTTCACTAGTTTCATGTATTTTTCTAGCAGAATTTAATATACCTCCACCTGCATTGGCTATATCTTCATAACTTTTGCCTTCTATTTTCATCAAAAATTCTTCTTCTCTACTTTTCGCAAATACTATATGAGTATGCGAATCACACCAAGTAGGGAATATCATCTTTCCACTACAGTCTAAAATATTTTCAATGTCAGTAGGACATTCATCCATTTTTCCATATGAATGTATCAGATTATGTTCTACTACTAAGTATGCATTTTCTATTTTAGGCATATAATTCATGTTTAAACCTTTGATTACATCTGTATTAGCATCTCTAATTTGAAGCAATTCCTTAATATTTGTAAATAGAGTTTTCATTCAATTGTTATTATTTTACAAAAATATAAGTTTTATAAGCATGAAAAGTAGAATACTTCGTAAATTCGCACTTCATGGCAGGCAACAGTTTTGGAAAAATATTTACTATTACATCTTATGGCGAATCTCATGGAATTGGGATTGGAGTTGTAATAGATGGATGTCCTTCTGGACTAGAAATAGATCAAGATTTTATTAAGCAAGAACTTGATAGAAGAAAGCCTGGTCAATCAGATATCACTACATCTAGAAATGAAGATGATTCTTTTGAAATACAATCAGGAATATTAAATGGAATATCAATAGGAGCTCCTATTTCATTTTTTGTAAAAAACAAAGATTCAAAAAGTAAAGATTATAGCTCTCTTACATATACATATAGACCTTCGCATGCAGATTTTACTTACGAAAAAAAATATGGGATAAGAGATATAAATGGAGGTGGGAGGTCAAGTGCTAGAGAAACTGTAGCAAGAGTAATAGCAGGTGCTGTGGCTAAATTAATTTTAAAAAAATACAATATACATATCACAGCATACGTTTCTTCTATTTCGGATATTAAGTGTACAAAATCATATGAAGAATTGGATATGTCAACTACAGAATCAAATAAAGTGAGATGTCCAGATAAAGAAACTAGTGATAAAATGATATTAGCGATTGAGAATGCAAAAGATGCAGGTGATTCGCTGGGTGGTATTATCACTTGCGTAGTCAAAAATACACCAATAGGTTTAGGTGAACCTGTATACGATAGGATAGAAGCAGATTTGGCAAAAGCGATGCTAAGTATTAATGCTACAAAAGGATTTGAGATAGGTAGTGGATTTATAGGTACACAAATGAAAGGTAGCGAACATAATGATGTATTTGAAAATGTAGATGGAAGTATTAAAACTAAAACTAATTTTTCAGGAGGTGTGCAAGGAGGAATTACAAACGGAATGGATATATATTTCAATGTAGCATTTAAACCAACTTCAACAATCTATAAAGAACAAGATACTATAGATAAAGAGGGAAATAATGTAAAATTAAAAATGGATGGAAGACACGATCCATGCGTAGTACCTAGGGCAGTGCCTATTGTAGAGGCTATGTGTGCATTAGTTTTAGTCGATCATCTACTTAGAAATAAACTTACAAGAATTTAAATTAATTATAAAAACAAAGGAAGAAATTGGATTATTATTTTATTACAGGAACAAGTAGTGGCTTAGGATATGCACTAGCAAAACAACTGACTAACGACAAAAATAATTTTGTAGTCGGATTTGCTAGACATCTAGAATTAGAAAGATCGAACTATAGTCATAAACATATAGACTTATCTTCGATTGATAACATTTTGGATTATGATTTTCCAAATATGAATAACGCATCGAGTATTACTTTGATAAACAATGCAGCAACACTTGGAGAGATAGCCTACATAGGGAATTTATCAGATGAAAGACTCGCTTCTACACTTACTATAGATATAATAGCTCCAGCTATATTTTGCAATAAATTTATGCGCAAATACAAAACTATAGATGTACCAAAAACTATTATTAATATAGGTAGTGGTGCTTCTAAATCACCCTATGATGGCTGGGGAGCATATTGTACAGCAAAAGCTGGACTTGAAATGCTTTCTGATATTATAGAAAAAGAACAAGAAATAACGGATACAGGTTTTAGAGTGCATAATATAGCTCCAGGTATTATAGATACAAAAATGCAAGAAGATATTAGAAATTCAAAACATGCAAACTTTAGTAGGCTTGATAAATTTGTAGAACTTAAAGAAGAGAATAAATTATATTCTCCAGATGATGTAGCTATAGAGCTTATTAGATTGATAAAAGACTCAAATTCACTACAAACAGTATCACATAGAATAGCTCTATAATGAAAAATATTTTTTTAGGAATTAGTTTTATAATATGTTTTGTAGCTCATGCACAACTCACTAAAACGCTTGAAGAAATAGAAAGACTCAAAATAGATAAAGATTTATCAAATGCTAGTTGGGGGGTTTGTATTATAGATAACACAGATGGAAGTTTACTTCTAGATAAAGACAAAGACAAATCACTCATACCAGCATCTTCTACAAAAACAATTACTACTGCTACAGCATTAGCTTTATTAGGAGAAGATTATAAATATACCACACAAGTATATTATTCTGGTACTATATCTGATTCAATATTAGCCGGAGATATTATTATCAAGGGAAGTGGAGACCCAACTCTGGCTTCTCTAAAAATGGAGAATACTATTGATGATGCCCAATTTTTTAATACCATCATTTTAGCCTTAAAAAAACTTAGTATAAAAAAAATTGAAGGAAGAATCATTTGTGATGCTTCTTGTTTTAAAGAATTACCTATCCCAAGTACATGGAATTGGTCAGACATAGGCAATCATTTTGGTTCGGGCTCATTTGGTATCAATTTTTCTGATAATGAATTTGTACTAAAATGTAATCCTACTAAACCAAGTAAAGCGCCAGAAATTGAACTAAATCCAGCTATACCTTCACTCATACTTCATAATAATTTTGTATGTAGTGAAGCAACATATGATGGTGATGATGCATATATATATGGAGCACCATATTCCAATCATCGTTTTCTTGTAGGTCCAGTTCCGCTTGCTTCTGCTATAAAAGTAAAAGGAAGTTTACCTGATGCACCTATGTATCTTGCACAATTACTTACTGAAAAAATAGCACTTTCAGGGATTTCTATTACTAAATACCCAACTACTGATAGAATATTAGATGAAGACAGAGATATATTGCCTTCAAGTAATTTACAAAATATTACTTCTTTTTCATCTCCTAGTTTAAAAGAAATCATAAAAGCGACAAACCAAAAAAGTTTAAATCTTTATGCAGAAACTATCTTAAAAACCATTGCGAAAGAAAAATCATCTAGTGCGTCTACTGAAAATGGATTGAAAATTATTAATGATTATTGGTCCCAAAAAGGAGTTAATCTTACTGGTTTTTATATGAACGATGGTAGTGGTCTTAGCAGGCATAATGCTATTAGTCCATATCACTTCACACAAATCATGTTTGCTATATCAAAAGAAAATTATTATACTACTTTTAAAAATTCATTAGCAATAGCAGGTGTTTCTGGTACATTGAAAAGCTTATGTGTAGGTACAGATGCTTCAGGTAGAATCATTGCAAAAAGTGGAACTTTAGAGAGAGGTATTTCATACACTGGTTATGTAAAAAGTAGCTCTGGAAAAATATTGTCGTTCTCCATGATTTTTAATAACTACAATTGTACAAATACTATACTTAGAAAAAAGATAGAACAATTGATGATTTATATGAGTAAAATATAAAGATATGAGTAGCACACTATTTTATAATGCAAAGATATATTCTGTAAATAATACATTTGATATTTTCAAATATATGCTTGTAGATAATGGAATAATCAAATATATTGGAAACGAAATTCCTACTGAATCAATTGAAATTATTGATAAAATAGACTGTGAAGGTGTCACAATTTATCCAGGTTTCATCGACCCACATTGTCATTTTATAGATTTAGGTAAAACATATTTCACTGCAAAGCTACTTGATGCAAAATCGTTTGATGAGGTTATTGATATATGTTTAGAATTTCAAAAAACGAATGATTCATCATGGCTACTAGGTAGAGGTTGGAATCAAAATAATTGGAGTGATAAAAAAATACCAACAAAAGAATTACTTGATAAATATTTCCCCGATAATCCTGTACTTTTAATAAGAATAGATAGTCATATGGCTTTGGTCAATCAGAAAGCAATAGAGTTGACTGATTTACTAAATACATCATTTATAGAAAGTGGAGAAATAGAAATTAGTAAAAATATACCTACAGGTATCATTTTAGATAAAGCACTCTATCATGTTTTAGATTTTGTAAAACCAGATATATCTACTAAAACTCAATACATTCAAAAAGCAACTGATGTTTGTTTTTCTTATGGACTCACCAGTGTAGGTGATGCATTTATGACTTATGAAGACTTTTTATTGTATTCAAAAATGAATGAAAATAATGAGTTAAGAATAAATGTATATGGCATGTTAGTGCCTAGTATTGAAAATAAAAACTATTTAAAACAAAATGGTATATACAATACAAATAAACTACATATTCATGCTGTAAAACATTTCGCTGATGGTGCTTTAGGTTCTCGAGGCGCAGCATTATTAGAACCATATACAGATGCGTCTGAAAACTATGGAATGCTTTTAGAATCAGATGAATATTGGGATAACGAAGCACAATTTTGTATAGATAACAATCTTCAAATGGTCACACATGCAATCGGTGATGCAGCAAATAAACGAATCATAAATTTATACCATAAATATACAAGCAAAAGCAAAAACCTATTGCGTTGGAGAATAGAACATTTGCAAATGATAGATGAGGATGATTTGCAAAAGATAGTAGATGCGAGTATAGTGCCAAGTATTCAGAGTACTCATGGTACAAGTGATTATAGCTGGGCACCTAATAGAATAGGAGATGGGCGCATGAAAAAATCATATAGGATAAAAGATATTTTAGATGCATGTGGATATATTGTCAATGGTAGTGATTTTCCAATAGAAAAACCAAATCCATTAAGAGGGTATTATTCGTCAGTTGCAAGAAAAGATGATAATAAAAAACCCGAAAGTGGATTTTCCCCTGAACAAAAAATTGATAGGGTAGATGCATTAAAAAGTATGACTATTTGGGCTGCATATGCTCAATTTGAAGAGCAGATAAAAGGAAGTTTGGAAGTAGGAAAGCATGCAGATTTTGTATTGACAGACATCGATATTATGGATTGTAAAGAAGATGAGATTTTAGATACTAAAGTTTTATCTACTTATGTAAGGGGGATTAAAGTATTTTAAATAGACAAATTAGTAGCAATACCTAGCATCATATGTTTTAAAATAGGGGTGCATTTTTCCTCACAACAAGCATAATATTTTTTGTGTTTCCTTTTTATTGATTTTGGAGAAATTCCCCACCAAAATTCAGCTATAGCTAGAGGTTTCATTTCATTTTGAAATGCATATTGAAGCAATTTTGGTCCGGCACATTCACCAGTACCACTTGGAGGATTTTTATATAGAGTTTTTGGAAATAACTCATATACACCTTTCATCTCTTGATATTGATTAGTGAAATAATAATTATCAAAAAGTAATTTTTGTAATTGATTTGAATGTTTTTTTCTTTCTGATTTTAGTTGATTTATAAGAACTTTATTTTCTTTGTTATCTATATTATATAATGTAGCAATTCGTTCATTTATTTTTGATAGTTCTATCATGCCTGTATTTAAAAATCCCTCTTCTGTTAGTGCATCATATATAGCTGGTACAAATAAGTCGTGAATATTTTTGCCTGCTAACTTTCCAGAAAATGCTACTAAAAAACCAATTTCTTTTTCTTTATTTTCTACTATAAGTACCCCAAACATTTTACCAATTGATGGCTCTATGTTATTTTTTTCTAATCCAAAATTATGTATCCAATCTTGCTGAGTTAATAAATAATCTTGTAATTGATGACTTGCTTCTATACATAATGGATGAGGTATTTCATCTTGTATATAGTTAAATATTTCAGGTATAAGGGCATTAGAAATTTCCTTATTGAATTTAATAAAATAAGAATTATTATTTATCATAGTATCAATTAAAAAAAAACGCCACACAAAGTGTGACGTTTAAGCTTTATTAGGGTTTTGGGAGAGAATTAATTACATGAAGCACAGTAAGATTCTTTAATCAAAGGATTTTCTAAATATTGGAAACTCAATTTTGGAGCACCAAATAATTTACAAAATCTTGATTGATCAGCAGCTTTTGCTTTATCCATTGCTATTCTAAAATCTTTTGTAAAGATATTTTTTTCATCAGCTGCAGCTGCAGTTAAGTAAACAAAATATAACTCTGGATTTACATCTTTAGTTTCTAAGTATGGTGCAAGTATTTTGGTAGTATATTTCAAGTCATTATTAGCAGCAAATATATAACCTAGTTTCAAAGCATTTTGCCAAGAAGCACCTTCTACATTAAATATTTTTTTGATTCTCTCCATACTTTCAGCTATCATAGGATTTCTATTATCTACAGAATCAAAATGACCCATGATTTTAAATTGGAACTCGAGATTTAATGCATCATTATACTTCTGTGGTACTTTGGTAGCATACAAAGCATCGATTCCTTTTTGGGTTTCACGTATTTGTTTTTCGTCTTTAAAGTCACCAAATCTAACATCATACATAAATTTATTGAATGCAGCAAAACCATTATCTGGAGATTTTTTATATAGCTCTTCAAATTTAGCTCTTACAGATGGTGTCAATTCTCCACCAGCATTCAAGTAATTATCTAAGAATAATTGATTTATAATTAAAGAGGTAAAGTTTGGATTAGTAGGTATTTGCATAGTTAAGAATGGCGTTGCATCATATTTTTTGTCAAGTATTTTTCTAAATGCAAATTGCTGTATTTTTAGGGCTTTAGCACCATCTTTTGCTTCTATTGCTTTTTTCAATTGAGAGATTACAAATGGTTGTTCGTTAGCACCTGATGCATCATATGTTACATTCATTTTTACACCTGCAAATCTTTGTGCTTTTAGTATTGTATCTAATTTTTTGAATACTTCAGGATCACTAAGATTAGATCTTACCTCATCAAAAGTCATTGATTTAAAATAAGCCAAGTCTTTATTGTTTTTCACTTGTTGTTGCCATATATCCCACCCGTTAGAAGTAGTAACGTTTTGTGGTTTTACTAGATTACTATCATTTTTACCCATCTCTTGTATAGCACGCATGATGCTTTCAGATCTTTTTTGTTGAAGTCTAGTATTATTAGTAGTATCACCTTCTAGTGAAGAGTGAGCATCAATAAAGATATCATTGATTTTATATTTAGGTTCATTTAAAGCGTCCATCATAGGTTTGATATCAGCCATTTTATAGTCAGATTTATTTACTTCAAAAGGTACTTTGAAATTTATAGAACCTTTTTCATTTGTAGGAACCCAACCACCAGGATTTAATATTGCTGTATCTGGGAAAATTGAAAGAATAGTTAAAGATTTTTGACCTCCATCTTCTGCATATGAGCGTTTGATAGATTTACATACAGTACCATTTTGAACTACTAATAAGTTTATTTCATTATCTTCTGGTAGTTTTTTAAGTATAGAACCTTTGATTTTGCCTATGATACCATAGTATGATTTTGCTTTATCTCCACCTTCAGCTAAGTTTTTCTTTGGGCCAATAATTTTTGCAGAAGTATATGGTTTTACTACTGCACCTCTTGATGGTAATGAGGCGTTTAAGATATTTTCGCCTTCACATCTGTATTGTTTTCTCATTACAAATTCAATACTCAATGCATCATTATCTCTTTTTAAAAGGTTTTTTAGTTCTTTAAGATTGTCATAAGTTAAGTATACATACTTACCTTTTACTTCTATTCCATTATAAAGTTTTTTAAAATTACTAAATTTCTCACAAGCTTTACAATCTCTATCATTAGCAGTAGTACCTATAGCTTTTTTAGTGATTTTCATTGGTAATGTTTTCATTAGTTTCTTTAAGTCACCACCTGCTACGTCTATTCCTCCTAGTGTTTGAGAAACATATACTTTTTTCTTTTCAGCATCTAATACTATTGAATAACCTGAATAAAAATAATTAGCCATCAATATTTTCTTTTGAGAAGCTTTACCAGTAGTAAGTTTTGATGCTATTTCTTTAGCAGCATCTTCATAAGTCATGATATCTTTTCCTTTAGCTATTCCTAGAATTATTGCATTCCAGTCAGCCTTACTTTTAGAGCCTAGTTTTTTAAGACGAGCACTGATATCATCATCTATCTCTATTTTCATACCTTCTTTAAAATCGCTAGCTTGTGCTAATGCCGCCTTATCCAAAAGTGTATTTCTAGTAAGGTTTTCTAGTTTCATACTAGTTCTATATTCGTTTACTTTATCATTTACTAGATTTTCTAGTAATGTATTGTCAAACTCATTCAATACAATTGCTTCATTTTGAGCAAATGCGAAATTTGTAGACAGAATTAATGTAATTGATGCAATGAAGTGAAATAAATGTTTTTTCATATTAGATATTGTATTAAACAAAAAAATTAAGTGTCAAAAGTAATCAATTTGCCATATAGATAGCTATTCAATTTTATTAACAATTTGTGTCTATAATCAACATTTTTGATTTCAGTTATTTCTTACTTATTATTCATAACTTAATTTTTATAACTTTGCGACATGCAGGAAAAAATACTCATTTTAGATTTCGGATCTCAATATACTCAATTAATAGCTAGGCGTGTAAGAGAACAAAATATATATTGTGAAATCCAACCATATTCTAAAGAAATACAATGGGATGATACTATAAAAGGTGTAATATTATCAGGTAGTCCTTTTTCGGTAATGCAAGAAGACGCACTCGATATAGATGTGTTTTCTATTTTTGCAAAAAAACCAGTATTGGCTATATGTTATGGTGCTCAGCTGATAGCTAAAAAATGTGGTGGTAAAGTAGAAAAAAGCGCTACCAGAGAATACGGTAGAGCTCATTTAGACATATTAGTAGATAATGATAAGCTTTGTAAAGATATACCTCAGGGCTCACAAGTATGGATGTCTCATGGAGATACTATTACGGCTATCCCATCTGATTTTGAACTAGTTGCAAAAACAGATTCAATACCTACTGCTATTTATCGTTCTAAATTAAGCGCCTTTTCACATGTAGTATATGCACTTCAGTTTCATCCAGAAGTATACCATAGCACAGATGGTGCTACGATGCTCAAAAATTACTTAGTAGATATATGTGGATGTAAGTGTGATTGGACACCAGCATCGTTTGTAAAAGATACAGTTGAGAACTTAAAAAATCAATTGAAAGAAGATAAAGTAATACTTGGTTTATCTGGTGGTGTAGATTCATCTGTAGCAGCACTTTTGCTTCAAAAAGCTATAGGAAATAATCTTTATTGCATATTTGTAAATAATGGATTGCTCAGAAAGAACGAATATGAAGAGGTGATGAATACATATGAAGGTCTTGGACTTCAGGTAAAAGGAGTTGATGCTTCTGAATTATTTTTAGGAGAACTTGAGGGAGTGAGTGACCCAGAAAAGAAAAGAAAAATAATAGGTAAAATATTTATAGATGTATTTGAAGCAGAATCTAAAAAAATAGAAAATGCAAAATGGCTTGCTCAAGGTACGATATACCCAGATGTGATTGAGAGTGTGAGTGTACACGGTCCATCCGTCACCATTAAATCACACCACAACGTAGGTGGACTTCCAGATAAATTAAACTTAAAGATAGTAGAACCTTTGCGTTATTTATTTAAAGACGAAGTAAGAAAAGCAGGAAAAGAAATAGGTTTGCCAGCAAATATTTTAAATAGGCATCCTTTTCCAGGACCAGGATTAGCAATAAGAATACTTGGAGATATCACTAAAGATAAAGTGAAAATATTGCAAGAGGCCGATGCCATTTTTATTACTAATTTAAAAGAAAGTGGCTACTAT
Source organism: Chitinophaga pinensis (assembly GCA_945860705.1). Taxonomy (GTDB): domain Bacteria; phylum Bacteroidota; class Bacteroidia; order Chitinophagales; family CAMDFR01; genus CAMDFR01. The sequence continues at coordinate 35,564 of CAMART010000007.1, forward strand.
GATATAGTATGGCAAAGCGGTGTAATACTTCTTCCTGTACAAAGTGTTGGAGTGATGGGTGACGAACGAACATACGAAAATGCTGTAGCGCTCAGATGTGTACAAAGTACTGATGGTATGACTGCAGATTGGAGTGATTTGCCACATAGTTTATTAGCAAAAGTCTCTAATGAGATAATCAATAATGTACGAGGCATAAATAGAGTGGTTTATGATATCAGTAGTAAGCCACCTGCTACTATAGAATGGGAATAATATTTTTTGGACTACTATTTGCTATCGTAATTAATATCAACATACAAAATTTAATATGAAGTTTTTTACACTTATTTTTTTAATTCTATTTACTACTTTTTCTGCTTCTGCACAAAGAGATAGAAATCTATATAACTCTCCAGATGTAATAAAATTTGAAACAACAGACTCTATTCCTTCTATGAAAGTTAAGGACAAAGAATCTGAAAATATTAATACAAAAACTGATAAAGTAAAAGACGCTATAGAATCTATCCCTACTGATAATATTCCAGAATTAGATACTCAGATAATAAGAAAAGAAGTATATAGAGTTGCACTTATTTTACCATTCAATGCAGGAGCAGGATGGGGTTCTATGAATAAAGCAATCTCTATGATCAGAGATAGTAGTGCTAAAAAAGGAAATATTCCAAGAGAAACAAAAATATCAATCGAGTTTTATAATGGTATAAGAATAGCTATAGCAGAGGCATCAAGAGCAAAAGTAAAAATAGAGTTTTATGCTTATGATGATTTGAAAAATGAAGAACAGGTTAAAAAGCTTTTGGCAGATTCTATCATGAAAACAATGGATATCATCATAGGACCAGCTCATACACAAAATGCTATACTTGTCGCAGACTTTTGTAAGAAAAATAAGATTTATAATTTCTCACCTTTATCTCCTTCTATATATATTGCCACATCAAATCCTTATCATTTTAAACTCAACCCATCTATCGAAATGCTTTGCAAATCGATGGTAAATCATCTAGTAGAAAAATATGAATATGGTAGTGTGCTTGTGCTAGGTAGAGCTACAGAAGATGATAGGCATTATGCTTCTATTGTATATGATTATGTACAAGAATTAAACAAAACACTTCCAATAGATAAACAACTATTTTGTGATACACTTATAAGCGGAAATGCTTCAAATAAAAAATCGCTTTCATCGATGTATACTGGAAATCACAATATTGTTATTTGTCCATCATTTAATGAAGGATTTATAAGCAGTTCTTGTGGAAGAATATCGAGTGGTTCAAATGTATCTTTTTACGGAATGCCTACATGGCTAGACTACGATGCTGTAAACTATAATGGAATGAATGGTGCTCGTCCTTTTATTCTAAAAGTAAGCTATGCAGATACAAGCCAAGCAGAGGATAAAGCATTTGTAAAAAATTTTAGAGAAAATCATGGATTCCCTGCAGAAGACAATACATTGCTTGGATATGATATTATGAAATTTACTATATACGCATTAGAAAATTTTGGACTTAGTATGAAAGATCATGTAGAAGAAATGTATTATGAAGGTTTATTTACTAAATTCAAATTTCAACCTGTAAAATATATTAAAGAAGACAAAGAATTGCCATTTGATTTATATGAAAACAATCAAGTGAATTATCCTCAATTTGAAAATTTCGAATTGACAGCTCCAGATGATAATTAACATTTCTTAGATTTAACTTAAAGTAATATTATTTTTATTTGCATTAAAATTTAAAAATAACATCATGAAAAAAAATACGATTCTAGTTTGTTTTATTTTATCAATTATCGCTATTACATATTCTTGTACCAAAGTAGAAAAACCTACTACGTTTAGTTTTAAAGCAGATGGAACTGATATAGTAGTAGATTCTACTTATGCTAGACTTTATACCTATACTGGCTCATCAGTAGCTAGAAGACAGCTTGAAATTATAGCTTATAGCAATGGCAAACAAGTAATAGAAATTCAAGCCTTACCAAAAACAGGTTCTCAGCAAGCAGTGATAGATTGTTTTATTACTTATTTTGTAAATGGAGGATACAATTCCTCTGATGTATATGTTGCTGCACTAGGAGGGGTTAATTTTACAGTTTGCGATACAGCTTCAAATCTAATTCAAGGTACTTTTAGTATAGAAGATGCGGTAAATTCAGATTCTATGTCTAGAGTAATAACTCAAGGTAAAATATATATAGAGAAAATAGAGAAACAATAAGATTATCTTACGTTTCTTAGAAAGTCATTTTCGAAATCACCCACTCTAAAAATTTTGCTAAGTGTTTTGTTTCTAGGATTTACATCATCAATACTGGATATATTTTCTTCCAGACCTCTATCCCAGCTTTTTGGTATAAATATACTATCAGCTTTTATCAGTTCTAAATTACCGTAATAAGTAAAATCATTTATAATAACAGATTTCTTTTTGTTATCTTTTGTGGTGGTGTTTTCAAAATTATTAAAAATACAATGTTCTATCACATATTCAGAACCGCTGATATTGAGTATTCCATCACTTTTAATAGCTAAATCTTTCCAAATAAATTTCTCTATTTTGCTACTATCCTCTATTACTCTCACTTGATGTTTTCCATGCGATACACTTATCTCTATTGAGTTTTTTGGTGCTAAAATAAAGGTCTCCTCGTCTAAAAACACAGATAATTTATAGTTGGATGGATTGTCTATCACTACATCATGACTCATTAAAAAGCAAGATGATAAAAATAAACACAATACAATAACACTTAATGAAAGTATTCTCATCTAGCTAAGATAATGAAAAAATTAAAGAGATGATAAGATATTCTCTTCTATAGTTTCTTGTATGTGGTTGTAATCCCTTTTAGTAAAGGGTTTTCCAGTCACTTTTTCATAAAGTTCTATATATCTATTGGAGATATTTTCTACCACTTCATCTGTCATTTCGGGTACTTGTTGCCCTTCTTTACCCATAAAATTATTTGCAATGAGCCATTCTCTTACAAACTCTTTACTGAGGTGTTTTTGAGCATTACCATTTTTTTGATTTTCCTCATAAGTATCTGCATAAAAATATCTAGAAGAGTCGGGAGTATGTATTTCATCTATTAAAATAACCTCATCATTATAAATTCCAAACTCATATTTAGTATCCACTAAAATCAAATCTCTATCTTTTGCTATTTGAGTACCTCTTTCAAATAATTGATACGTATATTTTTCCATTGTTTCATATACGTCTTTTGGCACTATGTTTTTAGATAGTATATCTTCTCTGCTGATATCTTCATCATGTCCTTCATCTGCTTTAGTAGCCGGAGTGATGATAGGAGAGGGCAGTCTATCATTTTCTTTCAATCCTTCTGGCAATGCTACTCCACAAAGACTTCTCAATCCAGAGGAATAGGTGCGCCATGCATGTCCAGTCAAATAAGCTCGTATCACCATTTCTACACGTATAGGGTCACATTTTTTGCCAATAGCTACATTTGGATCTGGAGTACTCAATAGCCAATTGGGGCATATTTCTTTAGTAGCTTCTAGAAAAGTAGCTGCTATTTGATTGAGTACTTGACCTTTGTATGGTATTGGTCTTGGAAGTACTACATCAAAAGCCGAGATTCTATCAGAGGCAATCATAATTAGTTTATCTTGTACTGTATATACATCTCTTACTTTCCCTTTGTAATAGCTGTCAAATTTAAGTTTTTTGAAATCTGTTTTAACAAGTCCGAGCATAATAGTAGATATTTCTTGCAAAGCTAATCTAGTCATTTACTATTGTAAGATATTTTTTTCAACTTAAAGTTGACACTATAAGCCAAAAGAAATTGGAGCTTCTATTTTTGAGAATACAGATTCGGAGTAGGGTATTTGCCATTTTGTTAAATGACCAAGTTTTGTAGAATGTACATTGAAAACGAGGATGTTTTTTTCTAATAAATCAGCATCTATTTTACTTTTAAAATCAGCTAATGTGGTAGTTTCTATTTGATTATTTAATTCATAACTTATCAAGAATCTATCAAATAAATTCGTTTGATATTTAGTAGCAATTTCTCTTAATAGTGCAACTGTTTTATCTATAGAGCATCCACTTACTCCACTAGCTTTTTCATCAGCTACAAAAATGATGAATCTATTATGTAGTATAGTTGAGTAACCTTTTACTTTAGCTCCGTGTGAGCTCCAGTTGGTATAAAAATTTGTAAGTAGTTCTTTTATTTCACAGGTTTCTTTTTCATCAAAAACTTTACTGCTAGTATATATCCACACTTTACTTTCTTTATCAAAAGTGCTCAATTCATTATTTAAAATATTAGTCATCTGAATATGATTTAATGTTTACTAATTCTGCTCCACCAGCTTTTATACTATCAAGTAACTCATAGAATGCTTTTTGGTCTGCACCACCAAAATCAATATTTACTCGAGCAGTATCAGTAGGAGAAACAAAATTTATTGAATGTATAAAGGTTGACTTAGCTAGATTGTGTTCTTCATCTGTAGGATTGAGCCATTTGTATGCCCAATGTTCTATAGGCAATGTGTTTATTTTGTTTTTAGCTATCAAATCTATCTCTGCCTTATGCCATACAAAAGGAGCTACACTTACAAAAAAATTAGGTGAGTATTCAGTTATCACTTTGTCATAGCTTAGTGATTTGTATGATATATGAAAATCTTTCAATTGCATTTTTGCATCCTTTTCATCTTTTTTAATACATGCATCCCATCTTTTATACGAACTTATATCATTATATGTTTTTTCACCTCTTGGTGCATTTTTGAATAGCTCACCAATAAATATAAGATTACTGTCCTTCTCTAGTTTAGCATTCAACTTTATAATACTAGAATCATAGTATATCTGATATCTATCATGTTCATTTTGTATGAGTTGTTTTACTTCATCTTTACTTACTTTTTTTGCTTTATCTGTTGAACAAGATAAAATAGATAATAGTAAAGCTATATATATAGAAAGAGTCATTTTTTTCATGTTCTAATCAATTTGATTTGATATATTTTTTTTGCCAAATAAAAATTAATGGAATAAGAATAATGCTTGGTCCAATCCATTTTATAATACTTGGTATATATGGAATATCATTTACTACAATAAAAGCGGTAAGCGCTGTTATATAGCTTCCAATCATTCTACCAATATGAGATTTTAGAAAATAGTTAGGTTCATATTTTTTTGTAATGAAAACATACATTTCTCTACAAGCCAATAAAAATGACAATAAACCAAAAAAAGCATAGATTAGATTTTGATGAATAATGCTATAAGTAACTAAAGCTAATCCAAATAGTGCCATAGTTCCACTGAGTATCCAATCATACAACATAGCATCTTTTTGTATAGTAAATATTTTTACTTTTAAATGTCTTCTGCCTGTGATAGCAAGGTATATAGAAAATATACCTATGGTAAATAAAAATAAATTTGGACGAAAATAGGCAAGTACTAAAGAGCATATAGCATTGATGATCATACTTATAAAAAATAAGAAACCGATTTTTTTATGTGTTATATCAGCTTTTCTAATTATCATAATAATAGTACCTAGAATCAGTCCTGTAGCACCAAATACGATATGAATTACTAATAATATATTAAAAAGGGTTTCCAATAGAAATTAAGATTACTTTGTTAAATATTACAAAATGCTTTCCAATCCTTGACCGTGAGCAATAAGCTCTGCTAAATCAAACACTTTTACATCTTGTTGCTTACCTTTGCTGGTAATACCATCGCTCATCATAGTCATACAAAACGGACAACTACTAGCAATGATATCTGGATTTACTTCGAGTGCTTGTTCAGTTCTCACTGTATTGATACGTGCATCGCCTGGCTCATCTTCTTTAAACATCTGAGCACCACCAGCACCACAGCACATTCCATTTTTTTTGCTCTTTTTCATTTCTACCAATTCTGCATCAAGTATAGCTAATACTTCTCTTGGTGCTTCATATACATCATTGGCTCTTCCCATATAGCACGAATCATGGAAAGTAATACGTTTGCCTTTGAAACTACCACCACCTGCTATAGTTATTTTACCAGCATCTATTAGTTCTTGTAAATACTGAGAATGGTGCACTACTTCATAGTTGCCACCCAATTCTGGATATTCATTTTTGAGTATATTAAAACAATGCGGACAAGTAGTCACGATTCTTTTTACTTCGTATGCATTGAGTATTTCTATATTAGTATGTGCTGCCATTTGATAAGCAAACTCATTTCCAGCTCTTTTTGCTGGATCACCTGTACAACCTTCCTCTTTGCCCAATACAGCAAAATTGATTTTCAAGTGTTGAAGTATCTTGGTAAATGCTCGAGTGATTTTTATAGCTCGTGCATCAAAACTTCCTGCACATCCTACCCAAAATAAAATCTCTGGTTTTTCTCCGTTTGCAGTCATTTCTGCAAGTGTTTTTATCTTTTCCATACTTATTATTAATTAGCAAATTACTCTATTAGCAGATTTATTTATGTTTTATTTTAATTTTCAATTACCAAATTACAATTTTCAAATTACAATTTTCAAATTACAATTTTCAATTATCAAATTCCAATTTTCAAATTATTATATTTTCAAATTTTCAAATCATTTTTTTACTCACAACTCAATCACGCCAAGGCGTGACAAATTTAGTTCTCTTCCCATTTCAATCTGTCTTGTTGTGAAAACTGCCATGGCGCACTATTGTTTTCAATATTTGCAAACATACCGTTCCACTCATCAGGAGAATTACTTTCTTCTAGTATCAAATGTCTACGTAGTTCCATGATAATATCCAACGGATTGATCAATACTGGACATTCTTGCACACATGCATTACAAGTTGTACAAGCACGCAGTTCTTCTACACTGATATAGTCGAGAAGCGATCTTGAATCATCTACAAATTTACCAGCATTAGCATCTATATTTCTTCCTACTTCTTCCAATCTATCTCTAGTATCCATCATTATTTTTCGAGGAGAAAGTTTTTTACCAGTTTGGTTAGCGGGGCATGCGCTCGTACACCTTCCGCACTCAGTGCATGTATATGCATCTAGTAAACTTTTTTGGCTCAGATCAAAAACATCTTTAGCGCCAAATTTGACAGGTGCAGCATCAGCTTCAGCAGGAGCTACAAATGCAGTGTCTGGATTCATCATTATTTTTATTTCCTTAGTTACAGCTTCTAGATTGCTGAGTTGTCCTTTAGGAGTGAGTTTTGCTAAATAAGTATTTGGAAATGCTAGAAGTATATGCAAATGTTTTGAATGCGGCAAATACAACATAAAACCAAATACACCAATGATATGACCCCACCAGCCAAGTCTTTTCCAAATTTCTAAAACAGTATTAGGAAGATTTTGAAACATAGGCGCTAAAAATCCACTTACTAAAAATCCATATCCATGTCCATTTTCATTCATATACATAGCTTGGTCTGCTATATTCATAGAAAAAATACAAGTGATTAAATAGATTTCAAATATCAAAATCAAGTTCGCATCTTTAGTTGGCCATCCTATCATTTCAGGCTTAGTAAAACGTGGGAGTTTCAATAAATTTCTTCTAGATAAAAAGGCAATAGTAGCGATAAATGCAAGTACAGAGCCTATTTCAATAAATGATATAGTAGTTGTATAGATGAAATTGAAAATACTATTTTCATGAAAAGTATGATATAGGATTCTATGAGAGCGAAATGCACCGTCCATAAATATTTCTATCAACTCTATTTGTGTAATCACAAATGCAATATATAAGCATAAATGCAATAGTGCAGGTATCATGTTTTGAAACATCTTTTGCTGACCAAAAGCAATCAATAACATGTTTTTTATTCGTTCACCTGTATTGTCATCACTTTTTGATTCCCTCCCTAGCTTTATATTTTGATATATTTTTTTAGCTTTTTTAAATGCTAAATAAAATGTACCTATCATTAATATATTGAAAGTAGCTATTTGTAATATTTTAAACACCATACAATTATATTTAATAGTTTATACACACAAAAATACTTGAAAAATGATGAATCAATATATTTTTTAATAACTATATTTATGTTTAAATATATGTCGAAATAATGAAATATAAATTACTTGCTTTTATTATTGCTTTTAGTTTTATAAAATCTAGTATAGCCCAACAAGCTACTACTTCTATTGGTATATGGAATGAACAGATATTATCAAAAGAAACAAGTGAAACAAAAATCGAAATTTTAGTAAAAGGAAATAAGAAAAATATACTTGATATATGTAAAAAGTATGATGCAAATTTTCTATACAATATCAATGATTTGTGTAGAGTAAGTATATCTAAAAAAAATCTGGAAGCTTTTGCCAAAGAATCATCCATTCAACGAATAGGACAAATGAGTAGAGGAGGAGTCAATCTGATGGATACAGCTCGTATACTCAATAATGTAGATAGTGTGTATATAGGATATGCACCACTTACTAGGTCATATGCAGGCTCAGGCATAGTGATGGGTTTGATAGATGATGGTATAGATTTTAAAAATTTTGATTTTAAAAATGCAGACAGTACTACACGCATCAAATTTATTTGGGATCAAAATTTTGCTCCCTCTGCTTTAAGCCCATTACCTTATAATTATGGGAAAGAATGGAATTTTATGGACATCAATAATGGACTTTGTACACATGTAGAACAAGGCAGTGCAGGACATGGAACTCATGTCACTGGTATCGCAACAGGTAATGGCAATATAAATCCGAATTTTAGAGGTAATGCGCCGAGTTGTGATATTATAGCTGTTTCTATTAAATATGGTACTAGTTTTTTGACGAATGTAATAGATGCAGCCGATTATATATTTAAAAAAGCAGACGCTATGGGTAAACCATGTGTAATCAATACTAGTTTGGGGGATTATTATGGAGCTAGAGATGGAAAAGATTTGACTTCACAAGCATTGGAGTTTTTAATGAATGAGAGACCTGGTAGAATCATAGTAGCTGCAGCAGGTAATGCAGGAAATATACCTTATCATGCTCGATACAATTTCACCGGTACAGATACAGTTTTTAGTTTCTTTAAAGACAGATATACTGGTACAAAATATTATTTTGATTTTTGGGCAGATACTTCATCTTTCAAAAATGCTTATTTTACAGTGGAAGCAAGAGATGATTCTACTTACGATAAACTTGGAAATACAGGTTATATAAACATCCTTAGAGATATGCCTACTTTGCCTTTTATAAGTACCGTAAATATTACTAGAAACATAATAAGTCCTCTTGGGTTTTTTATGGGACAGGTAAAATATGTAACTAGCCTTGATGGTACTAGATATCATGTAGAATGTGAAGTGACTCCTGATTCTATTAATAAAGTTTGGGCACTTAATTTTTGTGGACAAGGAAGAGCAGATGTATGGGCAAGCAAAACGGTGATTGGTACAAGTAATTTTGTAAATGATAGTATGGTGAGTATTTTTCCAAATTATGTGTATCCAGATTATAGCCAAACAATGGTGAGTCATTGGCAGTGCAGTGATCAAGTAATAACAGTAGGAAACTATGTAGCTCGTAATGCCTATCTAAATTATGATAGTACCATCACTTATAATACTGAAAATGCAGGAACAATTGCGCTCAATTCTAGCTGGGGACCTACACGTGATGGAAGAGTAAAGCCAGATATCACTGCGCCTGGCAATTTTATTTTAGCTTGTGGAAATACACGTTGGGTGCCTGTACTTATTAGCACAGGACAAGGAAATAAAGTGGCTTATGGAGGAAGTTATGTCAGAAATTCAGGCACGAGCATGGCATCGCCCCAAGTAGCTGGAGCTGTAGCATTGCTTTTAGAACAATATCCAGATTTGAAACCACTTCAAGCTAGAGAAATATTGAGAAGAACAGCTAGATTGGATACTTTTACTACTAATTCAATTCCAAATAATACGTGGGGATATGGCAAATTGAATACTTTTCAAGGAATGACATATCCTGCGGTTTTTGGATGTATGGATAGTACTGCATATAATTATAACTCGCTAGCTAATATCAGTGATGATAATTGCATAGCAAAAGTATATGGCTGTATGGACAGCTCTGCACTTAATTATAATCCAATGGCAAATACTCCAAGTATTACCGATACTTGTGTTTATGCTACAGAAGTAGGACTAATAGATATCATACCAAATAATATCTTAAAAGTATTTCCAAATCCTGCATCTGATAAAGTCAATTTTCAATTGACATTTGGTTTTGGTACAAAATCTATTTTGATTTTAGACCTACAAGGTAGAACAGTATTAACTGATACTTTTACCAGTAAAAATTATGTATGGAATTGCAACTTAGTTGCAAGAGGTGTATACTTCTATAAAGTTAGTATAGGTAGTAGAACATACAATGGTAAAATAATTCTTAATTAAATTTTATAAATATTTATGACAATAGCGGTAGACTTTGATGGGGTGATACATGGATATAGCAAAGGTTGGAATGGGGGCGAGATATATGATGAACCAGTGCCTGGCACCAAAGAAGCACTTGAAAAACTAAGAGCTCAAAAACACAAGATATATATATTCACTACTCGAACTAACAAAACTTTTGGTAGAAAAGAAACTGAACCAGATCAAAAGAAAATGATAGAAGAATATATGGCAAAACATGAAATACCATACGATAAAATTTGGACTTTTGGTAAACCTATGGCTGATATTTTTATAGATGACAGAGCCATATCATTTGTTGGTGATTGGGAAGATACTGTAAAACAAGTGGAGAATTTTAAAGTGTGGAATAGGAGTGAGGAGTAAGTTTTTTAAGTTAAAAGTTAAAAGTTAAAAGTTCAAAGATTAGAGTTGAATTTAAATAATCATAAATTTGATTTTTTGTCAATATTAATTTTTTACTATCTGAGCTCTGTATATTGGATATTAAATAATTTAAACAAACCTCCATTTCTTATTTTCCTAAATGCATACTACCTTTGCACTCTCTAAAAAATAAAAATATATGTCACATACTACATTAGTCTTGATTCGTCATGGTCAGAGTCAGTGGAATCTTGAAAATAAATTTACAGGTTGGGTAGATGTACCTTTGACACCTAAAGGAGAAGAAGAAGCTAAAGATGCAGGTAAAAAATTGGCTAATTATACATTTGATTTGGCATATACTTCTAAGCTTCAAAGAGCTCAAAACACCTTGAAAATGGTACTTGAAAATAGCAATAATATTGGAGTGCCTACTACTGAGGATCTAGCACTTAATGAACGTATGTATGGCGATTTGCAAGGTCTTGATAAAACGGAAACTGAACAAAAATTTGGGGTAGAGCAGGTAAAAATCTGGAGAAGAAGCTATGATATAGCACCACCGAATGGAGAGAGTCTAAAAGATACTGCCGCTAGAGTGATACCATATTATGAATCTGAAATTCTTCCTAAACTAAAAGCAGGTAAAAATATTATAGTTGCAGCACATGGCAATAGTCTTAGAGCATTGATTATGGATATAGAGAAAATGTCTCCAGAAGAAATACTTGCATTTGAAATACCTACTGCCACTCCTAGAATCTATGTGTTTGATGAAAATATGAATATTCTAGAAAAGAGATTTTTGTAGATAAAAAATTATCAATTTTCAAATACCAATTTTCAATTTAACTAGTATCTAGAGTCTTATATCTTAATACTTTTTACTTGATTCTTTTTAAGGGATAAACAATTTCCCTTGTATTAGCTTTTTATTATTTTCTTCAGATAACACAAAGAAATAAAAACCATGATGTAGTGCATCATTTGCAAAAGTGATTTTGTCTTCTATTATATCTTGTATATTTTGTAAAAGCTTACCACTAGAGTCATACAAATCAAATTTCATTTTTTTCAAGGTGATATTTGAATTGATGAATAAGGTAGTTTGATTAGATTCATTAAATATTGAATATCCATAATCATTATATGAAGCATAATATATAGAATGAGTTTTTGAATCTTGTCTTCCTCCAAAAACAATTTTATAATAATTTATTGTATTTGGTACTGGATTGATATCTGTAAATTTATAATCTTGATTAAAATCAACACTACCACAAACCCCAAAAATATTTCCTATTTTATCAAATCCCAGAAGTGTATCAGTACTTCTATAAATATCCATACCATTGCAAGTGCTTCCTTTATTTATGGTTATACTGATGAAAATTTCTTTATTGTTTTGTATCAAATCAATATTATGCCCTACTTCCTGAGCTATTAAGCTAGTAAGTGGTATTGAAAGTAGAAAATACACAATTAAAGATTTCATATAATAAAACTAACGCTTTTTATTATTTTTTTATTATTTTTAACTTATGAAATCATTAAAATATTCTGTAGAAACTAAAATATTTGGTGTTTGTACTTATCTAGGCGAATTGCTAAAAATGCCTAAGAAAAACATACGATTATTTTTTGTTTACTTATCTTTTGTCACTGTAGGATCGCCTATTATTATTTACTTGATTTTAGCTTTTTGGTTCAAAATGAATGACTATATACATAGCGAAAGACAAGCAGTGTGGGACTTATAATTTAGTTTTGAGTTATGAGTTAATAGTTTTGAGTTATATATATACTTATTCAAATTCAAAACTCAACATTCAAAACTCATAACTAATTTTGGTGTGCTTTGTCTTTCAATTCCTTTGCTAAAGTAGGACCTAAATATTTATTTATCATTGCATGAACTAAATAAATCAATGGTGTGAGTAATAAAGCCATCAAAAATTTATAGATATAATTTACCGTACCTACAGCAAGTACAAGTGGAACAGACCATTGCCCTAATTTACCGATTTTAGCAAAATAAAATGCATAAAATAATACTACAAAACTATCTATAAACTGTGAGAACAGCGTTGAGCCAGTACTTCTAAGCCAAATATACTTGTCTCCAGTCCTTTTTTTGATAGCATGAAATACATATACATCGAGCAATTGACCAATAATAAAAGCTAATATTGAGCCAATGATGATATTATTTCCTTGACCAAATACAGCTAAGTAGGCTTCTTGAAAATTGAGTTTGTCTCCATAGCTTGAACTATGAATCCACCAGCCTGCAGGAGCTACATTCATACCTAGATTGAGCATAACGAATGAATAAGCTATCATCACTGCGGCTACAATAGAAAGAAAACGTACACCTTTGATTCCAAAATATTCGTTGATAATATCTGTCATGATAAAAACAAATGGCCAAAGCAAAACTCCACAAGTAAGACTAAAGCCAGTGATTTCTTGACCAAAAAAATGAAATACAAAAGGTTTTGTACCAAGTGTATCATCAAGAGAAAAGATCTTTACCCCCATAAACTCTGCTACCAAAGCATTGCACAAAAAAAACGCTCCTAAAACTATAAATAGTCTAAGTGCTTTATTCTTTAAATCGAAACTATTGTTTGGATGCATGATTATCTTTTTGATTGTAATACCTAATTAAAATTACCGCTAAATATATAAATCCAATTACTTTTAAACCTGTAGATATAATAAGCAACTCATTTGCCATAGGCAAATACAAGATTTTAAAAAGCGTACCAAAAAAATCGATAAAATAAGCAATAGCTAAAATGATAATTGGTGCAATTGTTTTCCTCATCTAAGCTTTAGCTTCGCTTTTCATAAATGTAGGAATCTTTTCTACCATGTTTTTTGAACCGATAAATACTGGCACACGCTGATGTAACTCCGTAGGTTGTATATCTAATATTCTATTCGTAGCGTCTGTTGCTTTACCACCTGCTTGTTCTACCAAAAATGCCATGGGATTACATTCGTAGAGCAATCTCAATTTTCCTTTTGGAGCTTTTGTAGTAGGCGGATAAATGAAAATCCCTCCTTTTATCAAGTTTCTATGAAGGTCTGCTACCATAGAACCTATATATCTCAATGAATAAGGTCTATTTTCTTCTTTTACATTTTCTTTACAATACTGCACATATTCTTTAACGTATTCTGGCCAATTATTGTTTTCTCCTTCATTGATAGAATATATTTTACCATTCTCTGGTGTCATAATATTTGGATGAGATAAGCAAAACTCTCCTATGCTTGGGTCTAGCGTAAAACCATGAACACCATTGCCTGTAGTATATACCAGCATGGTACTACTTCCATATATTACATATCCTGCAGCTACTTGATGTTTACCTGCTTGTAATAAATCGTCTATTGTAGGAGTTCCAGTACTCACTCTTCTATAAATAGAAAATATAGTTCCGATTGATGCATTTACATCTATATTGGATGAGCCATCTAATGGGTCAAAAAGCACTACATAATGTGCATCTTTTGCATGTTCTTCATTCACTATGATAAAATCTTCTTCTTCCTCGCTACCCATTGCACAGCACTGTCCACCTGCTTTCATGTATTTGATCATTTGCTCATTGGCATATTCATCGAGTTTTTGTACTTCCTCGCCTTGTACATTTCTTGCACCAGTCATTCCCAATATTTCTCCCAATCCAGCTTTGTTTACTTCTCTATTGATTACTTTTGAAGCTAGTGCTATATCTCTTAATAGTTTAGATAAGTCGCCAGAAGCCGATGAAAAATCTTTTTGTTTGATAATAACAAATTCATCAAATGTGATTCCTTTTAAATCTTGCATAGTATTTATTTTATTTAATAATTATCTTCGTATTTGGTATAAATATTTTACAAAAATAAGCAAAGCATGTCGAATCCTTTATATAATAGATATAAAAATGCAACTTTAGGCTTGGAAATGCCTTTTTTATTGCTAGATAAGTTGCTTTTTGATAAAAATATTGAAGCAATAATACATAGAGCAAAAGGAAGACCCATTCGTATTGCTAGTAAATCTATTAGATGTAACGCACTCATCAAGTCGCTTCTAGACCAACATAAAGAATTTATAGGCGTGATGAGTTATAGCGCATTAGAGACTTTATTTTTATTAGAAAATGAAATAGATAATATTTTGCTGGGTTATCCTATTACTAATAAAGAACATATCAAACTTCTTTGCAATAAAATAGCTAGAGGTGCTAGAATAACCTTCATGGTAGATTGTATCGAACATATTCGATTGATACAAGAACAAGCAAAGTTGTATGATATAAAAGCACCAATCTGTATAGATATTGACATGAGTTCTAAATTTCCATTTATCTATTTTGGGGTATATAGAAGTAGTGTGAAAGGAGTTGATGATTTGAAACATTTAATAAATCAAATCTCCAATTTTGATAACATATCTATAGAAGGCATTATGGGCTATGAAGCTCAAATAGCAGGACTTGGAGATAATATAGCTGGCGCAGGATTGATGAATAGTATTATTCGTTTTTTGAAAAAGAAATCTATAAAAGAAATAGCTCAAAGAAGAAAAGCTTGCATAGATTTTTTACAAGCAAAAGGTTTTGAATTAAAGATAATAAATGGTGGAGGAACAGGTTCTATAGAAAGTACTTTTGATGAATCTTATATCAATGAAATAACTGTTGGTTCGGGATTTTTCAGTTCGCATTTATTTGACAATTATAAAAATTTTAAACATGAGTCTGCGCTGATGTACGCTATTGAATGTACTAGAAAACCAACTGATAATATCATCACTTGCACTGGGGGAGGCTATGTAGCAAGTGGTGCTGTAGGACTCAATAAACAAGCTATTCCGCATCTTCCACAAGGATTGACGCTACTCAAAGATGAAGGTACAGGCGAAGTGCAAACGCCATTTGATATAAGTGAATGCGTTGAAAATTTACAACTTGGTGATCCCATTTTTATGAGACATAGTAAAGCAGGTGAGGTATGCGAGCGTTTTAATAAAATCCATATTTTAGTGGATGAAAAAAATATATTATCTGTAAATACATACAGAGGAAATGGAAAATGTTTTATGTAAAAATAAATTTTATGAATAACAAAGAAATTGCGATAAAATGGTTTGAGGCATTCAATGAGCATGATGTAGAAAAAATATTGGAATTGTATGATGATAATGCAACGCACTATAGCCCAAAACTAAAAATTCGTCAACCTGAAACTAATGGTTTAATAAAAGGTAAAGATGTATTAAGAGCTTGGTGGGAGGATGCTTTTGAAAGATTGCCATCACTCAATTATGAAGTGATAAAACTTACAGCAGATGATGAGCAAGTTTTTATGGAATATATACGTCATACTCCTGGTGAAGAGGACTTACAAGTAGGAGAGGTGTTAGTTATAAAAAATAATAAAATCGTTGCGTCCAGAGTCTATCATTCATGATGTTTTGTATTATACAAATTATATTGTACATTTGAATATAAGAAATTAATAATATGAAATATCTATCACTTAGCTTATTTACTGCATTGACTATTTTTATAGCTACATCATGTAGTACCTCTAAAAAAGTTAGTACGACAACAACAACAACTACAACTACTACCACAACAAAATCAACAGGCATTACTCAAGCAGATGCAGATTATATTTCTGCTAAGATGGGTGCAACTACAATTGCAGAGTTGACTGAAGGAAATACAATATATACAGCTGAATGTGGAGTATGTCATGGACTAAAAAAACCATCTGCACGTACTGAGGATGAATGGAAATCAGTAGTTCCTCGTATGGTAGTAAAAGCAAATGCAAAAGCAGGTAAAACGCAAATCAATAGCAAACAAGAAGCTATGATTTTGAAATACTTGGTTGCTATGTGCAATAAGTAAAATGTCTAGCGATTTCGATTACTTTTTCATCGGGTCTATTAGTAAATGATTATTGTTTATATAGTCACACGCGACACGCGTGCGCTAGCTGAGGATATTTTCTACTTTTTAAAACCAATTTTATTTCTTGGTACTGATGATTTTTCTTCCTTTGCTATCAATTGATTTATAGCATCAAAAACATCTTCTATATCTTTCTCATTTAATTCGGTTCTCCTATCTAACATTAATACTTGCTTCTCTATTTTTGCCAACTTTATCATAATATCTTTATTGTCTATAAATGCTTGTCGCATTTTTGTAAATATTTTAATTATACTAATATTTACTTGTATTGCTGTTGGACTATTTAATACACTTGATAACATTAATACTCCGTGTTCAGTAAAAGCATATGGCATATACTTTGAATGTTTACCTTGCTTTAAGGTGCCAAATTGGCTCCTTAAAGCTTCATATTCTTCTTTAGTTAATTCAAACATAAATTCTTCTGGAAAACGCTCAATATTACGCTTTACTTGCCTTTTTAATTGCTTAGTTTCTACTCCATACATTTATGCTAAATCTCTATCTAGCATTACTTTCTGTCCACGTATATGATAGATTTTATTTACAATCAATTCTTCTGATATACCAATACTTTTTGCCATCTATTTTTTTTCTTTGTATACAAAATTATTACAATTTTAGAAATAGATATAATTAGCATCTACATTATATGATCATTATATACATACTTACTATTCAAAATACTATTGCTTCATGTAAGATAATATTTCAAAACGAGTCGAAGAGCTAGTTTGCTAATTCTCTTCTTTCCGTCTTACCAAGAAATAGTATTCATTTTCTAATGGTAAATATCCCATATCATAGCAGAAGTAATAAATTGTGCCTTTTTTGTTGGTATACGTATGTGTATAGTAGTTAAAATTAAAACCTTTCTCGTTTAATTTATTCCGTGTTGCTTTTGCAGTTTCTTCTGGTATGAGTTCATCGAGTATTCTTCTGTTTTTACGTAATATATTATTGATATTACGCATCAGATTAGTACTATCACTATTCGCTTTATTATTATGCTGATTTCTGCATTGGTCACTACAGAAAACCTTATCCGCTCTACCTCTTATGATTTCGCCACACTCTGGGCAAGTCTTTTGATTATTTTGTTCAAGCATTTTATTACGATTTTAATACTTAAATAATTTCAATACTTTTTTGTCTCTATTATTACTATTGATAACTACAAAATAGTTTCCATTGGATACTTCTGCACCTTTTTGGTTTTTGCCATTCCAAGTTATTTCATGTTTTCCATCCATCATATTTTCATTCTCTACTAATGTGTTTATTTTTTCACCATAAATATTATAAACTGCAATAGTGATAGCAACATCATTTTTTAAACTAAATTTTATGGTACAATTATCATTCATAGGATTCGGATAAATACTAGCATCGATAGAATTTTGGTTATTTATGTTTTCAATTCCCACTGTACTTTTTAGTTGCATAGCATATACACCATTGCCATGTGTAGCTATCACTATAGAGCCATCATGTGTTCTAGAAGTAATCATATCTACAGATACATTTCCAATAGTACTTGGTCCTTCTTGAGTCCATATGGTACTAGTACCATTGAGAAGCGAAGTAGAAAATAAACCCACACTTGTTCCAGCTAAGTAGATCACTGTATCTGCATCATGATAAATATGTATCCAATTTATAGATGGCCCATCACCAGATCCATCAGCATTTTGTTCTAGATTGCCACTCACATCTTGCCAGCTGGTACCTGCATCACTACTATAAAAAATACTTTTCACACCATAGTTTGAAAACGAAGCCATCACTTTATCCGAATTGGTATTATCTACAGATATAGCACTTACATTAGCACCTACTGGCATAGTAGTATTTGAAATCAATCTTTTTGGACAAGTATTGCTTCGTGCTGTATCTACAATATATATTTGACCTCCATCCGTACCATAGTATAATTTTTGATTATTGCTTTCGCCCATAGCCAAGCAAGATGTAGAAGGAGAACTAACACCAATACCAGTATTTGTATTATTTAATCTTTTCCATCCTTTTGATATACTATTGTATTCATTATCTATCATAGGTATATCATTGAGGCTATCATTTCTCCATATATATTTACCTGCACAGATATACATTTTATTATCATCTGTAGGATCAAGAATAAATGGATTTATGAATTGATAACCACTTCCACCAGTAGGATCTATTCTAGTGAGTTTATCTACAGTTCCGTCATCTTGTATTTCAAATTTAAAAGTTTTGCCACCTTGCCAAGAAAGATAATAATTACTTCTGTTTCTTGTGATAGCGCAATAAGCTCCATCTCCATAAAATACATGTTTCCAATCTACGGACTCATCTTTGGTAGGAGAGAACCAAGTTCCATTATCTTGAAGTCCACCTACTACTATTTCGCTACTCGTATTTCCAGGTTCTATAGCTACTGTATAAAATTGAGTTGACTTATGATTTTTACTTAAGTTTTGCCATATAGGGATACTAGCGTTTATATCTTGAGTAGAGAAAATACCTCCATCATTTACATTATACAAAATATTATTATTACTAGGTTTATACAGGAATTGATGTTGGTCAGGATGTTGATTGGGCCATATATAGTTAGATGGTTTTAGAGTATCGCATTGGTAGCCACCTATCCATTTATAGTTATCTGTAGTAAATCCGTCAGTACTTCTATAAATATTTGTACCACCCAATAAGACAAAATTTGGGTCATTTGGTTTTACTTCTATACACATATCATAGCCACTTTGAGAAGAATAATATGCAAAATCAAAAGTATAAAAACCAGTACAACTTTCATTTGGTAAATGTGTAGTTCTGTTTTGCCAGGTACCACCAGCACCACTTCCACTGCCACTTAAGTATTGATAGTGCCAGAGTTGATGATTATTAGAACCCGACCCAGGAGTATTGGCTATCAAATATATTTGTGATTCGTCGCTTGGTGCATAGGCGAGTTCTAATCTATCATAGGTACTAGCAAATCCAGCAGGAGTTATGCTTGTCCAAGTGATACCATCTGTACTTCTCCAAATTCCTTTGTCTTGTGATGTACTACTAAGTGCCGCATAAAATACTCCTGAAGGAGTTTGTTTGATATCTACATATTCTGCATTACCACCAGTGATATCCAGTCCTAAAACTGCTGTCCATGTAAGGCCTCCATCATCACTTCTATAAATACCACCATAAACTGCTACTAATATAACATCTTGAGATGTGTTGGTTTTGTCTACTACTATATCCCACACTACATCAAAATCGCCTAATGTAAGATGTGTAGTAGGTGTATTAGAAACTGTAGAAGGCATCAAAGTCCATGTGATACCATTATCCGTAGATTTATAGATACCATTTCCACTTCCTAGATTTGAGAATGAAGCCATGCTATTGATTCCATAAAATTCTCCAGTGCCACAATACCAAGTATTTGTTTTACCAGAGCGAGTATCTTGTGCAAGACAGGTAGCAGATTTCATTTGAGTAGAGCTGAGCATTTGAGCAAAACTAGCACCAGCATTGGTACTTCTATAAATACCACCGGTGACACTTGCTACTATTATTATGTTTTCATTGTTTATATCTATGGCTATAGCTCTCGTTCTTCCTCCAAAATTATTCGGACCTCTACTAATCCAAGTGCTGGTTCTACTTCCATCATATTTTTTAGGTAAAGTTTTTGCAAAATTCAATTCTCTATCTCTTATATCTTTTGGAATAGTGCCAGAAAAAGGATTTACTTTTCGCAAATATTCATACATTGCTCTTTCGTTCGATTCGCCTATACCATTTGGTGCACTGCTTAATTCATTTGATTTTTTAATTTGTATATTTTTTTTAGAAAAAAAAATGCAACAAGCACTAAGAGCTACAGATAGAGTAATTATGGAAAAATATTTCATATATATATAAATTGGAAAATAAATATAAGTAAAATTTACTTATCCGCACTCAGAGCTTTTTTAATTAGCTTTGCTTTTGATTATGAGTGAAGATTTAAAAGTAACTATTTGTCCAAATTGTAAAGTAGAACGCAGTGGTAGTTTTTGCAATGTTTGTGGCAATGAATTAGATCTAAAAAGATTAGATATCTTAGAATTGTTAAAAGAATTTTCTAAAAGATTATTTCTATTAGAATCTATCTATTGGCAAACATTTCTTACTCAACTAAAGCATCCCGGTATCGTATCTGTAGCATATATCAGAGGCAATAGGAAAAAATATGCCAATCCGTTGAGTTATATGATTAGTCTAACTATTGTTACTTGGATAATTCATACTTTACTAGTTTATCTTGGTCCCAAAACAAGTTCGCTAGAGTTGATGTTAGAGACTTCATTTCTCAATGAATATATAGGATTTAATACTAATAATCTTCCACCTAGAGCATCAGAAATATTTAATCTTATATTTGGTAAAGCGGTGGTTACAAATATTATATGTGTTATGCCTATAGCTATTTATATGCGTTTGTTATTTAGAAATGCGGGATATAATACTGCCGAACATATAGTGATAGCCATGTATGGACTTACATTTGCCAATATTCTTACAGTTATATTCTCTATTGTACTACTTCCATTTATTTTATTTCAATGGATTAATATTTCAAATTTGGCAAGTTTATTCAATTTCAGTATACTTATTTTATCTTCTATTTATGGAGCTCGACAGATGTATAAAATTGGGATAAAGTCTGTTGCATGGAGAGTAATAACGGTGATATTTCTATCAACGATTACTTTATTTTTTATTCTATTTGTAATGATGTTGCTCTTACTAAAAATTACAGGTGAAACAGCAAATACTATATAAATGCTCTTATAAGAGAAATACTTCGCTCAATCATTTCTCTGCTAATATCAATATGTGTAACAAATCGAATACTATTGCCACCAAAAGGCACTGCTTTTATATTGTTATCTGCTAAATAAGTAACAAATCTATCTGTAGTATTTTTGTCTATCATAGAAAAGATAACAATATTCGTTTCTACATTTCTGATGCTACTTACTAAAGTATTTTTACCTAATGCTTCTGCTAACATTTGTGCATGAGTATGATCATCTGCAAGTCTATTTATATTATTATCTAGTGCATACAAACAAGCACTGGCAAGGTATCCAGCTTGTCTCATGCCGCCACCCATTACTTTTCGTATTTTTCTAGATTTTTTTATAAATGATTTTTCACCTATCAAAATAGAGCCAATTGGTGCTCCAAGTCCTTTTGAAAAACAAATAGAAATACTATCAAAAATTCCCGACAAATCTGTTGTTGAATAATTTTTTGCAATCAATGCATTAAATAGTCGAGCACCATCTAGATGATATTTTAGTTGGTATTTTTCGCATACTGGCTTCAGTGCTTTCATTTCTTCTAGTGTGTATACACTTCCTCCACCTCTGTTTACTGTGTTTTCAATACATAGCAAACTAGAATTTGGTAGCCAGTCAAAATCTGGTTGTATAGATGCTTCAACTTCATGTGGTAATAAAATACCACGTTCTGTAGGGATGAGTTTGATAGATACACCACTATGAAAAGCCCAGCCACCAGTTTCATAATTATAGATATGAGCTAGTTGATCACAAATGATTTCATCAAGTGGCTGTGTATGAGCTTTTATAGCTATTTGATTGCTCATAGTGCCACTAGGGCAGTATAGACCTGCTTCCATTCCAAACATGGAAGCAACACGTTCTTCAAGTTTTTTTACTGTTTCGTCTTCTGCAAAAACATCATCGCCTACAGGAGCATTCATCATAGCATCAAGCATGGCTTTGTTAGGCTTACTTACTGTATCACTTCTTAAATCTATAATCATAATATATTAGTGTAAAAAATTGGTAATTGAATTGATGAAATGAGGTATTATTTTTGGATATATAGCTATAGTGAAAATAATACCATAAATACTTCCAAATAAATGGGCATTATGTCCAACGTTATCCGTTCCTTTTTTTGACATATAAAACGTATAAGCTAAATATAAAACACCAAATAAAATGGATGGAATAGGTAAAAAATATAAATAAATAGTACCAAATGGATTGAAGAGTATCGCAGAAAAAATAATAGCGGCTACACCACCAGATGCTCCCAATGCAGCATATCGTCCATTCTCTTTATTTTTAAAATAATCAAACAAACTTGCAATTGGAATAGCACTTATGTAAAATAATAAATAGTAGAGTTTGCCAGTAATGCCAAATAATTCTACAAATAAAGATTCTACGTGAGTACCAAAAGAATAAAGAGCTATCATATTGAAAATAAGATGCGTGCTATCTGCATGTATAAATCCACTGGTGATCCATCTGTAAAATTGATTTTGCTCATTTATAGCAATAGGATAAAAAAGTAGTTTTTTACCTAGTTCTTGATTTTGAAATACAATGAATGATATAATTGAAGTAATTGCTACTAAAATTAGTGTGATAGTAATAGTCATGTATATATTTTATTTGGTAAAAGTATAATTTTTCTTGAATTCGTTTCGTTAATATTATTAACCCAAATTACGCGATAGGATTTGAGGAACGAGAATTCTAGCTTGTTAGTTGGGTTAATCCCGTATTAGTGTTTGTTTCAATAATTTTTAATTTATTGAAATACAAACACTTTGACGATTCAGTATTTCTAATGCTGAATATGGGATTAACTAAAATAGTTGTAGATGGAAGATTTCGTAGTTAATTGAAATATATAATGATAGATATTGATTTAATTCAATAAAATTGGTATTTCTATTATAATAATATAAATAATAAAGCAACATCAAATTTGTATTTACAATATCTATTCATGATGATAAGGTTCATTATTCAGGATAGAATAAGCTCTATATAATTGCTCTAAAAATACAACACGTACCATTTGATGCGAAAAGGTGAGTTTTGAAAGGCTCATCTTTTCGTTTGCTCGTTTATATACTTCATCAGAAAATCCATAAGCGCCTCCTACAACAAATGCAATAGATTTCAATGATTGATTTTGGTTTTGCAATATATAATTGGAAAACTGTAAAGAAGTAAATTCTTTGCCTTTGTCATCTAGAAGGACCACTTTTTCATTGGGAGCTATTTTTGATAATATCAGTTCACCTTCCTTTGTTTTTATGGTCTTTTGATCCATATTTTTAGTGTTTTTCAAGTCAGGTATTTCAATTACTTCTATTGAGCAATAGTTTTTTAGCTTCTTCTCATAGAACTTCATGGCTTCTACCCAATGATTTTCATTAGTTTTTGAACAGAGTATGCATTTGATTTTCATAGGCTATTTTTCAATAAAAAGTGTGTAGAATAGTATAATTTTGCAGTCCTAAAAATAAGCTAAATAAAATTTTTATGAAAAAGAACATTTATATATTTTTATTCATTGCTGTTGTTATTCTTTTAAATGCATGCAAGAAAAAACCGGAGAGTAAAATGATTGGGTTATGGCAATTGGTAGAATATACCAACAACGAACAAGTACCACCTGAACTAAAAGAACTATACAAGAAAAATATAGATGATTATGTAAAAAGTACTTCCTTTTATTTTAAAGAAGATAGTGTATTATATTCAATTCAAAAAATGGATACAGCAAAGGGTAAATGGAGTGTAGATAAGAATCTTACATCTCTTGAAATGTATGACGATCTTCAAAATTCTAAAGCTAAAGTGGACATAATATCAGTAGATGATAAAACCCTTAAACTAAGAAGTAAAAATGAAAATTTTGAAGTAAATATGAAATTAGAAAAAGTAAATAAATAAGTATGAAAAATAAATTAACGTTGATTCTAGTATTTTGCGTAACACTAATACTTACATCTTGCGAAAATAAAGTTGCTGAAAAATTAGAGGGTAGTTGGAGGCTAGTAAGTATGGAAACATCAGGATTTACTATATCTGGAAGAGAGCTGAATGACCCAGTGCTTACTATGACTAAAGATAATAAATACATGATTTTTATAGATGGTAAACTTGAAAATGGCACATGGAAAGCAAAAGGAAATGAATTCTTTTTGATAGGAGATAAGGGAAAAGAAGAAACGGCATTGAAAATAGATTCACTTACAGATAATACCCTTATCTATCATAATAAGGCTGGAAAAGACGATGTAAAAGTATATTATACAAAAATACATTCGGAAGAAGAGGAAGAGGAAGAAGGTCATTAATACAAATATTTTTCATATATTTGCAGAAGAAATAAAGTTTCTGTAGCTCTCGCGCCAAGGCGTGAGGATAGAGCAGATAAAAAATGTTTCTGTAGCTCAATTGGATAGAGCATCTGACTACGGATCAGAAGGTTTGGGGTTCGAATCCCTACAGGAACGCACTAATAGCGAATTAGAGTAATCTATTTCGCTATTTTTATTAAAATACCTTATCAAACATCTACTGTTTATAAATAGCATATATGATACCTATTGCTATATTTATCTTAGTGCTTTAATACTTTACTATGAAAAAGAAAATAGGTGTACTTACAGGAGGATATACTGCAGAAATAGATATTTCACTTAAAAGTGCTGTGAATGTGATGAATCAACTAGATAAGGATAAGTTTGATACTTATCTGATTTATATTGATCCTCTAAAATGGGTATATATAGATGAACAAAAAAACGAAAAGCCTATTAATAGAAATGATTTCAGTATTGAACTAGACGGTCAAAAAATTAAATTTGATTGTGTTGTATTTTTTCCTTTACATGGCTCGCCAACAGAAGATGGTAAAATACAAGGATACTTCGATATGATAGGTCAGAAATATGTAGGATGTGGTGTTTTAGAAGCTTCACTTACATTTGATAAAGCAGCTACGAAAAAATACTTAGCCAATTCGGGGGTGCTTATGGCAAAAAGTAAACTCTATTTCAACCATGAAAAAAGAGAAGATATATTAGCTCACGTAAAACAAGATTTGACGTTACCACTTTTCGTAAAGCCAAACAAAAACGGCTCTAGCTATGGAATAAGTAAGGTAAATGATTGGTCTGATTTAGATACAGCTATAACAAAAGGATTTGAATTTGACAATGAATTAATTATTGAGGAATTTATATCTGGTAGGGAAATGTCTATTGGAGTATATAATATTGGAGGAGTGGTTCGTTCATTGCATCCTACTGAAATCAAAAGTCAAAATGATTTTTTTGACTATAAAGCCAAATATCTTGGAGAAAGTGCTGAAATCACTCCCGCTGAAATCAGTGAAGAATTGACTAAAAAGCTACAAGAAATAAATATAAAAGCATATATAGAATTAGGGCTGAAAGGCTATGCACGTATAGATTACATCATGAAAGGTGAAGATTTTTATATGCTAGAAGCTAATACTACTCCTGGATTTACAAGCGAAAGCTTATTGCCACAGCAACTTAGATATGCTCAAATTGAAGTAAAAGGATTTTTCACACAACTTATTGAGGAAGCATTGGATAGGTAACAAATACTTAGTAATTATTTAATCTCCTTATATTAAAATTTAACAAAACAATTTACATAGAATTTTGTAATAGATTGTAACTTTACACTCTATTAATTCCATTTATTTTATGAAAAAATTTGTAATATTAGTTTTACTATTTACAATTATTATCATTTCAAGTTTTGCCAACTCTTATACCTTAAGTGGATATATAAAAGATGCAAAAACCGGTGAAGGACTCATAGGTGCTAGTGCCTATATCAAAGAATTGAAAAAAGGAATTGCTGCAAATAATTTCGGTTTTTATTCTATTACATTGCCTGAAGGAAAATATACCATCTCATTTACATATATAGGTTATACACAACAAGACTTTGAAGTACAAGTATCTAAAGAAATAAGACTCAATGTAGATATGATATCTGCAGATAAACTTATCAATGAGGTAACGGTTTCATCCAAACGATCAGACAAGAATGTAGAAAGTTCTGATATGGGAAGAATAGAATTGAGTATGGATGATGTAAAAAAACTACCTGCACTTTTTGGTGAAGTAGATATCATGCGTACCATACAGCTCCTACCAGGTGTGATGAGTGCAGGCGAGGGGAATAGTGGTTTTTATGTGCGTGGTGGTGGTCCTGATCAAAACTTAGTATTACTAGACAATGCAGTAGTATATAATCCTGGTCATTTATTTGGTTTCTTTTCTATTTTCAATAGCGATATCATTAAAAACACAACACTTATCAAAGGCGGTATGCCAGCCAACTATGGTGGTCGTTCATCTTCCGTTTTAGATATCTCTATGAAAGAAGGTAATATGAAAAAATGGCAAGCTGATGGAGGTATAGGTTTGCTTGCTTCTAGACTTACAATTCAAGGTCCAATAAAAAAAGAAAAATGTTCGATAATATTATCTGGAAGAAGAACCTATGTAGATTTGATTTCAAAACCTATTTTGAAAAAAGTAAGAAATGGTGCATTAGCTGGAAACACTTATTATTTCTATGATTTGAACGGGAAAATCAATTATAAATTTTCAGATAAAGATCGATTATTCATAAGTGGATATTATGGTAAAGATGCGTTTAAGTTTTCACCTGAAGGTGGCTCTTTTAATGCAGACCTTAGATGGGGAAATGCAACTGCAACTATTAGATGGAATCACTTGTTTAGTGATAAATTATTTATGAATACATCCTTAATATATAATCAATATAATTTTGACGCAACAGCAGGATTTTCTGATATTGAATTTAAGTTAAAAAGTGGGGTGAGAGATTTAAATGCCATGCTTGATTTTGATTATTTCCCATCCATACTTCATGCAGTAAAGTTTGGATTTAACTATACCAATCATACTTTTACACCAAGCACTACATCAGGTAGGGCTGGTGAAACAACCTTCAATGCTCAACTAAACAAAAAGAAATATGCTCACGAATACGCTGCATATTTACTAGATGATATAGCTGTGAATGATTGGATAAAAATAAATGTAGGTGCAAGAGTTTCAGGTTTTACGCTTACAGGTCCGTATAAAAAATTGTATAAAAACAATGGTGGCGTAGATACTGTTATATATCAAAGAAAAGATATTATACAAAATTATGCAGGTTTTGAACCTCGAATTTCAGCTCGTTTTAGAATCAATAAAAATATATCTATCAAAGCTGGTGTCACAGTTAATAAACAATACATGCACTTAGTATCACGTTCTACAACTACATTGCCATTTGATGTATGGGTTCCTAGTACTGACAGAACTAAACCTCAAACAGTGATTCAGTATGCATTGGGGTATTTTCAAAACTTCAAAGAAGATATGTTTGAGGCAAGTATAGAAGGATATTACAAAGACCTGAGAAATCAAGTAGAATATGGAGAAAGTTATGTATCTCAAATAGACCAAGATGAAGAAAATGGATTTACATATGGAAGTGGACAAGCATATGGAGTTGAGTTTTTCTTTAAAAAAGCAAAAGGTAAATTTACAGGTTGGGTAGGATATACTCTAGCATATACTTGGAGAAAATTTCCTGAGTTGAATGGTGGAAATAGATTCCCTGCAAAATTTGATAGAAGACATGATATATCTGTGGTACTTCAATATGATATCACTAAAAAACTGAATATATCAACTGTGTTTGTATATGGTACGGGCAATACTACTACAATGCCTATTGGTAGATATTTTGTAGATGGTAACATCGTAAATGAATACGGAGCTAGAAACGGATACAGACTTCCTGCTTATCATAGATGGGATGTTTCTCTTACATATATTATCAAAGATAAAAAATGGTATAGCGATATCAATTTTTCAATATATAATGTATATAGTAGACAAAATCCATTCTTTATATTCAATGATATAGATGGAAATACATCTAATGGAAATTTAACTATAAAAAGCAAACAAGTTTCATTGTTCCCTATTTTACCATCTATTACTTGGAACTTTAAAATATAAAATTGATAATATGAAAAAGAATATATCTATAAATAATAAATACAGTTTTACAGTAGTGATTGTTTCGCTATTATTATTAATGTCTTGTACAAAAGAGATAAAGCTAGACTTACCAGACCCTACAGATAAAATCGTAGTGCAAGGAACTATTGAAATCGATCAACCACCTTTTATTATTCTTACAAAAAACCAATCTTATTATTCAGATTTATCATTAAACGACTTAAGTGCATATTTTATAAAAGATGCCGAAGTATGGGTATATACAGATGATGGAGATTCTACTAAATTGCAAGAATTTTGTATAGACAATCCTGCTATAGCAGGTGCTTTTGGTTTTGATTTTATTGATAGTGTGAATAGTAATATTTGTGTGTATACTATACCAGATATACTTACTTGGTTCAATACAGGTGTGGGTTCTTTGACAGGTAAAGTAAACACGAAGTATCACTTGTCTGTAGTTTCGGGTGACAAGAAAGCACATGCAACTACCACCATTCCTTCATTATTTCCTTATGATTCATTACAAGTAAGAAATCATCCAGATGCTGGAAAAAATGATAGTTTGGCTTCTGTTTATATGTATCTAACTTTCCCATCTGGTGGAGTAGATAGATATGTAAGAATACAAACATCTACTAATAATGGTCCATACTATACTATGCCTGGTGGTTCTGTATTTCAATATAAAGTATTTTCAGGAAGCAATGTAGGCTTACCAATAGCAGAAGGAAGAGGACCAAATGCTTCTTTTAATAGTGATAGATTTGGATATTTTTTAAGAGGAGATACAGTAGGAGTAAAATGGAGTCAAATAGATAAAGGCGTATATGATTTCTATTCGACTATTGAAAATGATGGTGGAGATAGTCCATTTTCTTCACCTATAAAGATAATTTCTAATGTGGAAGGCGGTTTGGGTGTATGGGCTGGATATGCCACTATATATGGAAGCGTGGTGATACCAAAGTAATTTCTTTATATTTTACAATCCTTTTATAATTATTCCTTCTTTTTGCCATCTTTTTAGAATGTTGTAAGCAAGCCAACCAGCTTTTTCGGCTATATCATTTTCTAAATCTCTTTTTTTAGGAGACTGAAAGTGATAAAAACCTACTATATGCATATACTCATGACAGATATGATAGGCATACTTATAGGCAAATGAAAGTGTATCATCATCACATTCGATGGTTCTATAATAAGAGGTGATTTTGTAAATATTTTCTTGGCTCATACCCATACTACCATCATTACAACCGCCACTATTGATGAGTAGTAGCGTAATAGAATCCTTTTTACTCAAAAATATTTTATCGAAAATTTCTTTTTGAGCTATCACATCAAATTTACTTTTGCATTTAGTGTTGGATGTTTTGATATAGTTTTTGAAAGAAAAATTACATTTAGAAAATGAATCAATAAACTCTTGGGAATTCAAAACTTTACAAGCCAGTATTAATGCACTGTCTGCACTTGATTTTAAAGTAGGATCAAAAAAATCGGGTCTATAAAACGATGAATTGCTCTTCATGTAAAGCTTTATAGGTTTATAAGTTACATCTTGAGCTGTTGAATTATCAATGAAATACATCAATATGAATAGTATGAAAAATGGCTTGAGTTTTAGTAAATACTTCATATTATTTTTAGCTAGAATCAAATATACAAATAATCATAAAAACTCAGATTAAAACAATATTTAATTATTTGTTTTAACCATAGAAGTCACAAATGCTTATATGATATACTTAAAGTCATTGAATGGTTTTATCTACAAAACAAGTTTACTTATATGCTTGGATTTATGCATCATTAAAATGGTGTGGCAGATAATTGTACTAAAAATATAAATAATGATGCCACACCTTATTTTAATGGGTATAAGTAAACGTAGTTTTGTGAAAAAAGGATTCAAAGACTTGTCTCGTCTAAAGTTGACGAGATTGTTTCTTTTGTTTCAAGACAAAAGAAATCGCCGAAGGCAAAAATGCTCATAGGCTATACTATTTTAGTGATAAACAAGCGAGTTGTTGTCTAAATAAATAACACATTTTAATTATTCCACTCGATTCTAATTATTTCAATTATTTTTGTGGATATGATACAAACTATAAGAAGCTATACAAGATATATGCGTGCGGTGCTCTGGAGGCATCACAAAAGAAGTATCATTCTATCATTAATAGCAACTATTCTTTTTGGATGTATCATTGCTACGCTCAATTATTTCTTTTACGATACAGGTTTTTGGAATCAATTTAGATTCAAACAATCTGTTTTTAATTGGTTTTGTGAGTATACAGACCCCAAAAAGCTAATCAGACAACCGATGAATACATTTACAAATATTGCCTATATAGTCAATTCAGTATATTTTTTTGAAAGAGGATTGAATGATATCAGAAAGAAAAGCGCTTACAATCTTATCACTGCTCATCCTTTTTATTCATTTACACTAAGTGCTATTTCTTTTTATACATTTTGTGGGAGTACTTTTTATCATTCATCATTGATAGAAGTAGCTTCAAATGTAGATTTCTCAGCCGTATATAGCGTCTCTCTCTTCCCATTGATGTATTTTACACATCGTATGTTTTTATTTGTAGCCAAGATAGAAACGAATGTATTACACAAAAAAGGATTGATTGTATTATTGACTAGTTTTACTATCATCTATCTCATGCTTACTTTCGTCATTTCTATGAAACATATTCATGAAATAGTACTAACGTTTATTATCCTTACAGGATTTTTTGGATTTATTCTAGAAAAAGCAGATCCTGGCAAAACAAATAAACTCTACTTAGCATTGATGGTAATTACTATTACTACAGCAGTAGTTTTTTTTAAGTTCGATATAGAAAAAATTTGGTGTATTCCTGATTCATATATACAGCCTCATAGTATTTGGCATTTATGTAATGGTTTTGCAGTGTTCTATTTCTATTTGTATATTCGTAGTGAGCGATACAAGCCACACAATGACCAAAAAGTGATGCATTTAAAAAATCAATTTTTAAACAAATAATCGGCTCATTTTTAACTAAAAATATATGCTATTGTAGGTAGAATAATCTTACATTTGCATAATAATTTTATTATGAAAAAACTACATATCATCGCATTAGTTTTAGTAGCGGCAAGTATTGTGGCTATAGTACTACTCTCGCAAGATTACACTACATATGAAACTTTTTCTACTGCTAAGGAAAAATCAGGTAAGGATGTGAAAGTAGTAGGCAATTTGGTACTGGATAAGCCT
The DNA here is from genome assembly GCA_945860705.1 of Chitinophaga pinensis. GTDB lineage: Bacteria > Bacteroidota > Bacteroidia > Chitinophagales > CAMDFR01 > CAMDFR01. The sequence continues at coordinate 67,552 of CAMART010000007.1, forward strand.
ATAGAATATGATCCAAAAACAAATGCTAATCTTTTTACGTTTTATATGAAAGATAAGGATAATGAAGTACATAAAGTTATTTTTAGAGGTGCACAACCACAGGATTTTAGAAGATCAGAACAACTCGTATTGACAGGTAAAATGCAAGGAAATGAATTTTATTCTTCTAATATATTGATGAAATGCCCTAGCAAATACGTAGACAACGAAATAAAAGAAGTAAAGGAAGCTAGTTTAATGCCTTCCAAATAAGCATATATGAATATACTACTCTTACAAAATTTTGGTTCCAATGGATTTATTGGCGAAGATTTAATACCCGGATACATTGGCAAATTCTTTGTAGTGCTGATGTTTTTTATGGCAGTACTTTCTACTATATCTTATTTTATAAGTATATACACCAAAAACGAAAATGAAAAAGGTGCTTGGCACAATCTGGCAAGAATTAGTTTTTGGATTCATGGCTTAGCTATTTTAGGAATATTTTCAACATTATTCTTTATCATATTCAATCATAAATATGAATACTACTATGCATGGCGACATAGTAACAATGCAATGCCACTACAATATATTATTTCTTGTTTTTGGGAAGGACAGGAGGGTAGTTTTTTATTATGGATGTTATGGCATTTTATTTTGGGTATTATATTGATGTATAGTTCAAAAGCATGGGAAAAATATACGATGTCTAGTCTAGGTTTTGTACAGATAATACTTGGCTCTATGCTTTTAGGTATTTATTTATTTGGCAAAAAAATAGGAATAAATCCATTTGTATTATTGAGAGATGAAATGTCTAATGCGCCTATTTTTCAAAGACCAGAATATTTAAGTATGGTGAAAGATGGCAATGGTCTCAATGTATTGCTTCAAAACTATTGGATGACGATACATCCACCTGTTTTATTTTTAGGATTTGCATCTACTACTTTTCCATTTGTGTATGCAATGGCTTCTTTATTCAAAAAAGATTATACAGGTTGGGTGTCTAAAGTTTTGCCTTGGTCAGTATTTTCGCTTAGTGTATTAGGTACAGGTATTATCATGGGTGGTGCTTGGGCCTACGAAGCACTGAGTTTTGGAGGTTTTTGGGCATGGGATCCAGTAGAAAATGCCTCATTGGTTCCATGGATAATAGGTGTGGCAGGACTTCATACACTTCTAGTATATAAGAATACAAAAAATGGTCTTCATCTTTCTTTTGTGTTCAATATTCTTTGTTTTGTGATGATTATCTATTCTACATTTCTTACTAGAAGTGGCGTATTAGGAGAAAGTAGCGTGCATTCATTTACAGATGAAGGACTAGGATGGCAATTAGTAGCTATGTTGGCTATTTTCACAGTTCCTACTTTTTTGTTCTACATATATCATATACGTTTTATGCCTAAAAAAAATGTGGAAGAAGAAGTAAATAGTAGAGAGTTTTGGATGTTTGTAGGTGCTTTAGTACTTATTGTATCAGCATTCTTTATTACAAAAACTACTTCTATTGAACTTTGGAATAAAATATTTGATACTAAATATTCTCAACCACTAGACATCAAGTTTCATCACAATAAAATACAATTACTTTTTGGTATCACCATCGCTATTTTTACTGCATTTACTCAGTATCTAGGTTATAAAAAAACAAATTATAAAGGCATGAATTGGCTTTGGGGTTCTCTAGGTGTAGCTGTTATTCTTACTATTGCACTTATATTTGTTTATGAGCTTTTGCCCGATACTAAACTCAATCCAAATTTTGCGAGTTATTATTTAAGTATTGGAAATATACTATTGCTTTGTGTGGCATTGTTTTCTTTATTTGCCAATGCTTCTTATCTTTTACAAAACCAACGAAAATATTTATTACAAAGTGGTGGTTCTCTAGCTCATGTAGGCTTTGCAATAATGTTGGTGGGAATTGTTATATCTCAATACAAACAAGAAGTAATCTCTACAAATCTAGAAAGAATAGATTATGGTAAAGATTTTGATGCTGAAACAAAAGCGGATAATAGACTTATGTTTAAAGGAAAGTCTGTATTGATGAAAGATTATTTAGTCACTTATAATAAAAAATATAGTGAAGGAGACAAAACCTATTTCAGTGTGAGTTATGAAAAATGGGATAGTAAACAATCATTGGAACTTAATAAAAATAGAGAAAAGAAAATAGATTTTGAACTTAATCCATTTATGCAGAGAAATGGTAAAGCTGGCGATTTAGTAGCTAATCCTAGTACCAAACATTTTTGGAATAAAGATGTATTTACCAATGTTTCTTCTTTCAACTCAGATGAAGGCAAAGAGTCTACAGCTGTGGTAGATACACTTTCAGTTGGCGATACTTTTTATACTACCAACTCGTATGTAGTTCTTGATAGTTTAGTAGGCAATCCCAAAATTGATTCTATAGTATACAGTCCAGGGCTATTTGGTATCGGTGCTTATTTCACTATCAGTGATATGGATAATAATAAATATATGGCTGTTCCTAGTTATTTGATAGATGTAAACCAAGTAAATGCGGTGAAAAATAATCCTTTTTATAGCACTGAAGCTGGTATGAAAATAGAGATATTGAATATCATGCCCGAACAAAGAAAAATAGCAATATCACATACAGATATCATCAAGCCACAAGATTTTATCATCATGCGTGCAATAGTTTTTCCTCAAATCAATTTAATCTGGCTAGGTGCTATCGTCATGGTGTTTGGTGGTTTATTGAGCACACTCAAAAGATATATTGAAAATAAAAAATTGAATATTTAGTTTATTCTTTTTACTTTTATAAAGTAAGTTGTTATTAAAAGCATTAGATGAAAGTAGTAATAATAGGAAGTGGTAATGTAGCTTGGCATCTAGCTAAAATAGTGAAAGAGAAATCACATCAGTTATTACAAATCGTAAATCTACATTCTGGTAAAATAAGTGCACAATTCGATAGATTTAATACTCCATATGTTTTCACATATAGAAATATAAGTCACGAAGCTGATATTTATTTAATAGCTATAAAAGATAGTGAATTGGCAAATTTGCAATTGCCTATTTTTAGAGAAAAACAAATACTCTTACATACGAGTGGCAATACCAGTATTGAGGTTTTAAAAAAGTTTTCAAATAATTATGGATGTTGCTATCCCTTACAAACATTTACAAAAGGTATCGATACAGATTTTAGTAATATACCCTTGATTTTAGAATCATCAAATGTATATACTAAAAATATAAGTGAACAATTTGCCACTACTTTAAGTAATCATCAGCAATATTTAAGTATTGAAAAAAGACAAATATTGCATGCAAATGCAGTGATTGTAAACAATTTTAACAATCATCTTTTTAGCTTATCTCAAGATTTTTTAAAAGAAAAAAATATTGATTTTTCATTGCTTATTCCCCTTATAAGAGAAACTGTAAATAAACTAGAGCAAGATACAGCATACAATAATCAAACTGGACCAGCAAGAAGAAATGATGCGAATACACTAGCTTATCACAAGGAGCTTTTGAAAGAGAATATTAATTTATTGAATATATACGAACAATTGAGCGATTCTATCATACAATACTACCATAAAGATGGAGACAAGAATTAGTATTGCAGATTTTTTTAAGCTGATACGATGGAAAAATCTTTTGATGATTTTTTTGACACAGTTTATTGTTAAAGTATTTGTAATAGAATATATAAACTTAGAAGATGCTCATGGTTCGAGTTTTACTTTTAAATATTTTTTATTACTATCGTTAACATCAATATTAATAGCAGGATCAGGCTATTTAATCAATAATATTATTGATGTAGATACTGATAAAAAAAATGATAAATCTTTCCTAAATGATAAGATTATTAAAAATAAAAAAATGTTATTGAAATTATACAAAGTAATGAATATAGTTGCTTTGATTATTGGTTTTATACCTGCATTTATCTGTGATAATTTTTATATATATTTAATATTTCCAAGTTCAATTGTTCTTTTATTTTACTATTCAAAAAAACTAAAAAGCACGATAATAATAGGAAATCTTGTCGTGTCATTTTTAACTGCAGTATCTATTTTTGTTGTTCCTTTGTTTCAATACGATTTTGAAAATACTATTACAGAAAAAATGTTTGTACTCATAATGATCTATTCCATCTTCGCCTTTCTAGTAAATATGATGCGAGAAATAGTGAAAGATATAGAAGACATAGAAGGCGATTTTTCTACTGGTTTAGTTACGTTGCCAATTAGATATGGAAAAGAAATAGCCAAAAAAATAGCACTATTATTTGGTGTAGGAACATTGATGGTGATTGCTTATTTTTTATATCCAAAAAGATATGATGAAGTAGGATTTTATTATGTTTTATCAATAGGAATAGTTTTATTTTTAATAGGTATAATTAGTATGCTATTTATATATAAAGCTCAAACAAAGAAAGATTATTCACGTTCTAGTTTATTTTTAAAAATCTGGATGCTTGTAGGTGTTTTATCTATGTGTTTTATCCCTAAATTTGTTTAATTTATGAAATTATCAAAAAAACTGATTCTTGCTTCTAAATCACCCCGTAGAAAAGAAATATTAACACAAGCGGGTATCGATTTTGAAATCCGTACTTTAGAAACGGAAGAAATATATCCTGAAGATATGCCACTACAGCAAGTGCCGGAATACTTGGCAAAACTCAAAGCGAATGCGCTGAAGCATACGCTAGCTGATGATGAAGTGATCTTGAGCGCAGATACTATTGTGCTTCTCAAAAATACAATTTTTGGCAAACCAAAAGATTTTGACGATGCTGTAGCCATACTAAAATCGCTGAGTGGAGCCACACATGAAGTAATCAGTGGTGTATGTATGATGACCAATCACAAAACAATTACTTTTACAGATGTCACAAAAGTTACTTTTAAAGAACTAAAGTTGGCAGATATACATTATTATATAAATACCTTTCAACCTTTTGACAAAGCTGGAGCATATGCTATACAAGAATGGATTGGATTGATTGGTATTAGTAAAATTGAAGGAAATTACTACAATATAGTAGGATTGCCTATACATAAAGTAATAGAAGAATTAAGAGCTTATGAAATTTGAATCTAGAAATCCATTTTCTGACGAACACATTTTAACTCACGAATACGATACTCGTGAAGAAATCATGAGTAAAATCATTGAAGCTAAAAACGCTTACATTGTTTGGAATAAATTGACCATAGAAGAGCGTGCTACACACATTTTTAAATTTGCTGTAAAGCTTGAAGAACAAAGAGAAGTAGTGGCTCAGATGATCACTCTAGAAACTGCAAAACCAATAAATCAATCGTATGCAGAGATAGATAAATGCATCATCACCATCAAATATTTTGTAGACCATGCAAAAGATTTTTTAGCAAATACGATTATAAATGAACATGCACATTTGCAATATGACTCTCTAGGGGTGTTATTTGGTATCATGCCATGGAATTTTCCTCTTTGGCAAGCTTTGCGTTTTGCTATTCCATCATTATTGGCTGGTAATGTAGTACTTGTAAAACCTGCACCCAATACGGCAACTTGCTCACTATTTATAGAAAAAATATTTGTACTTACAGGTATTGATTTGCCAATATATACTCAAATATATAGTAAGATAGAAGATATAGAGTTTATTATTTCTAATGAGTATATACAAGGTTTATCGCTCACTGGAAGCACTGAAGCGGGAAGGAGCGTAGCTCAAATTTGTGCTAAGTATTTTAAAAAATATGTTTTGGAACTTGGAGGAAATGATCCATTTATAGTTTTAGAAGATGCAGATATACAACAAGCTGTGCATATGGCTATTGAGTCTAGAGTGCGCAATAATGGACAAAGTTGTATTGCAGCTAAAAGATTTATCATTCATGAAAAAATATACGATGATTTTATTCATTTGCTCATACATAAACTAGATGAGCTGGAATATGGTATTCCTACAAACAAAAATGCATACATAACTTGTATAGCTAGAGCCGACTTAAAAGCTAGAGTAGATGAACAATTAGAAGAACTCAGAGAATTGGGCTATATAAAAATATATGAGCATGAACGAATAGCAGTAAGTAAAAATACGGTTTTTCCTATGATTTATATTAGATACGAAAAGCAGTATGAAGGAGAAATATTTGCACCAATTTTTTTAGTAGAAAAATTTGCAACTACTCAAGAAGCAATTATAAAAGCAAATAATACTTCTTATGGACTTGGAGCAAGTGTCTGGACTACAAATAAAGAAACTGCTACACATATTGCTACTCAATTAAATTGTGGAATGGTTTATATCAATGAGATGACTATGAGTGAGGCTAGTATGCCATTTGGTGGAATCAAAAATAGTGGAATAGGCAAAGAACTAGGTATGCTCGGAATCAGAGAATTTGTAAATACGAAGTTGGTTTATGAGAAATAGATGTAAGTATTAAGTATCAAGTATCAAGTAGTAAGAAATAAGTATTAAGTAAAAAGTATCAAGTAGTATGAGCTAAGAAGCAAGTATATTAATGCAAAAACTAAATAAAATTAAAAACTAATAACTTTGAACATTTAACTTTTAACTTTGAACTTGACTGCCGTCAGGCAGGCTTTCAACTTTCAACTTTGAACATTTAACTTTCAACTTTGAACACTTAAAATAAAAAATTAAAAAATAGATGGAATCGAATCCTTGGAAAATAGTAAGCTCCGAAATAAAATACGATAATGCCTGGATACAGATTGAGGAGCATCAAGTAATCAATCCTGCTGGCAAAAACGGAATTTACGGCGAAGTGCATTTCAAAAATATGGCTGTAGCTATTGTGCCACTTGATGAAGAAAATAACACATATATTGTTGGTCAGTATAGGTTTCCAGTAAAGTCTTATGAATGGGAGGTAGTAGAGGGTGGTTGCCCAAAAGATGAAATACCTCTGCAAACTGCACAACGTGAACTAAGAGAAGAGGTAGGTCTTGAAGCAAAAGAATATAAATTGATACAAGAAGTTCAATTGTCGAATTGCACCACAGATGAATTGGGTTATATATTTGTAGCAAAAGGACTGAGTTTTGTGGGTATGGAGCATGAAGAAACGGAAGTCCTTAAAGTAAAAAAAATACCATTTGATGAGCTATTTGAGATGGCATTAAATGGTGAAATAAAAGACAATTTTTCTTTGACTGCTATATATAAAGTAAAATTTTTGATGCAAAGAGGAGAGTTGTAGAAATCTACAAATCAGAAAAACTAAATAATATTCAATAATTCCTCAATCTCTTTCATATCGCCACTTTGTATATAGTAGTTTGTGGCATCCATTTTTATTTTGCCATTGAGTAGAGCTTGTTGTGGAAGTATATAGTTGTTTTTTATCAAATGTATCAGTGTAATATGACTCATCCATCCAGCTATATCATATGTCCATTCATATGAAGTGGTGAGATTTATTAAATCCTTTTTTTCGGTAGAGATTTCGTCTGTTTTCAAAATATTCTTGATATCTTCTTTTATTCGCACTAGAATAAAATAATCATAAAATTCATTTTTGTCAGTATCTATATTGGGTATATACGCACCAGATGCATTCCAGTCTTTGCTTTCAAGCAATAGTAGATTAGAAAAAAAACTTGCAGACTTGATACTTATTTTTTTGTCATTGATGATTAAGTCAGTATCATCCCAGATATTTTTTTCATATATTCCGAAATCAATTTCACTACAAACCAATCCAGATTTAGTAAAAAAATCATGAGCACATAGTTCTGCTAATTTTCCTTGAAATGTATTTCCAAATAGTTCTAATGCATTTCTGAAAGCTATTCCTCCACTGCGTTGATTGCGATGATGTCCATCCCCAAAACACATTTCATATGCAAAATCTATAGATTTTAGAACTGCATTTTCAGGTATTGATTTGCCATCAAACGCTCTTCGCTTGGTAATAAAATATTGATTGTTTTCTTGTCGTAGTTTTGACATGAGTTTAATTTTAACCCAGTCTTACTTGTGCATTGTAGTGACCTGTATTCGCATTGTTATATACAGTTTCGTACACACTTATATATAACATGCCAGCAGTAGTTGCTTTTGATGAATATTTTGCACCAGCTCTAGTTTGTATGCCATTTTCACCTATTTTAAAAATCACATTTCCGTATGCCATGATATTGGGGTCGGTACTACCTGGAGTTAGTGTACCAGTAGTGGTGTAGTACGAGCCATCTGGTTTATACTTTTGATTAGAGAGACTCGCTAATACTATTTCTCCATTAGCACTGATAGAAAATTTTTGTCCTACTTTTAAGGTGATGCCAGTCTTGAGCCATCCACCAGCAGTATTTCCAGATATATGCATATTTCCAGATAGCTTAAATGATTTACTAGTGATTCCTTCACTATCTATAAATATTTCTATACTATTTATTTTGTCTCGTGGTATAGACAAGCTCCCAAAGTCAGTAGTGATTTCTATTTTGTCTAGCTGTATTTCACCTGGTATAGTATATTCGCCATCTATAGTCACTACATCATGTTTTTTTGTTTCAAAAGGTATTCCATGAATTGCTCTTAATTCATCCACTATATTTTCAGGTAAAAAATCTGTAAAAATCAAGGATGCAAAAGAATCTTTTTCTATCATTTTTTCCAGTGATGCAATACTACTCACAGGTAAACTCAATATTTTTTGATACGCATTATTTTGTCTGTCGTAGTCATTTTCGGCAAGTTCATGTACAAGAGTTTCTATCACAGTATCTTGGCTTTTATCTTCTAGTATCCCAAAAACAATTTGGCTGATATCTTTTACAGTTAGTTGAAGATTGCCCCATGCTGTATTCAATTGAAGTTCATTCAACGATGCTTTACCATTGATGATGTCTCCATTTCTTAGATTTAGTTTTATTGCTATGCTTTTCATTATACAAATATATTTTATTTTTAAATATATAATAAGATTTGAAACTTAGCTTTCAATAGAGCCCAAATAAAACCATCGTTCCGTTTTTTGATCGAGGTTTTCTTGAATTTTAAGTAGTTCTGCACTGTATTCTTGTAGCAAGTCGAAAGCAGGATTATCTGACATCAACTGAGCCAATTCTTCTTTTCGTATTTCTAGTTTTTCTATTTCAGTTTCTAGTTGCTCATATTCTCTTTTCTCTTTAAAAGAAAGTTTTCCTTTTGATGAGTTATTAGTCTCAGTAGGAGTAGAGTTTGTGATTGTATTATTGTCTTTGTTTTTCTTTTCTGTATTACTATCAGTTATTTTTTGGTTAGCTTCATTAGCTTTGTATTCTCTGTATTGGCTATAGCTACCTGGATAGTCTTTGAGCACTCCTTCACCTTCAAGTGCAAAAACGTGATCGACCATTTTGTCCATAAAAAATCTATCGTGACTCACTACCAAAACACATCCTCTAAAATCCACTAAAAAATCTTCTAAAACTTGAAGCGTAACAATATCCAAATCATTGGTAGGTTCATCTAGAATAATAAAATTTGGATTGGCTATCAATACTTGCATTAAATATAGCCTACGTTGTTCACCACCACTAAGTTTGCTTACAAAAGTATATTGTTGTGATGGCTCAAATAAAAATCGTTCTAATAACTGACCTGCTGAAAGCATTTTTCCATTATTGAGTGGAATATAATCTGCAATCTCACGAACTATATCTATCGCTTTTTTATCTTGTGCAAGATTCGTATTCTGTTGGTCATAGTATCCTATACTTACTGTATCGCCTATAATTATTTTGCCACTATCTGGAGTATCTCTACCTGTCAGTAAATTTAGAAGTGTAGATTTCCCTACACCGTTTTTTCCTATAATACCTATTTTTTCACCGGGTTTAAATTTGTATGAGAAATCTTTGATGAGTTCTTTTCCATTATACGATTTATTTACATGATGAAACTCTACTATTTTGCCTCCAAGTCGAGGCATTTTCACTTCGAGTTCCATTTCTTTTTCATCAAGCTTTGTTTTGGCTATTTCTTCTATCTTATAGAAAGAGTCGATACGCGCCTTAGCTTTTGTACCTCTTGCACTAGGCGAACGGCGCATCCAGTCTAGTTCTTTACTATATAGATTTTTTGCTTTATCAATAGATGCAGCTTCCATACTTTTTCGTTCAGCTCTTTTTTCAAGATAGGAAGCATAGCTACCTTTATATTTATTGATTATTCCGCCTTCTAGTTCCCATATTTCATTACAAATATTTTCCATAAAATACCTATCGTGCGTCACCATAAATAAAGTAATATTATAGGCTTGTAAGTATTCTTCTAGCCATTCAATCATATCAATATCAAGGTGGTTGGTAGGCTCATCTAGTATCAAAAATTGTGGCTCACCTATAAGCAGTTTTGCTAGAGCCAATCTTTTCTGTTGTCCACCACTTAAGGAGTTTACTCGTTGTTCAAGGTTATCAAGTTTCAATATAGAGAGAACTTTTTTGGCATGTGCTTCTATATCCCAAGCTTGCAGTTCATCCATTTTTTCTATTGCATGAGATAGCTTATCAGTATCTATTTCTGCATGGCTTACAATGTTTTCATATTCAAATACAGCTTTGAGCCTAGGATCGGAGCTTAGTAGCATACATTCAAGTACGGTTTCATTGCTGTCAAATGTAGGTTGCTGTTCGAGATAAGCAAAACGTATATCTTTATGTATAAATACACGGCCTTCTTTTTCTGGCTTTTCAAGACCTACTAATACACGTAGTAAACTAGTTTTACCAGTACCATTTTTTGCTATTAAAGCTACTTTTTCGCCTTCATTGATGTGAAAAGTTAGGTTTTCAAACAATACCTTATCACCAAAATTTTTACTAAGATTCTCTGCTGTTAAATAATTCATATATACCACAAAGGTACAGCAAATAAGTCTATGAAATTGGAAGAAAGCTTTAGATAATAGTTTGCTCTTACTTATTGTACTCTAGCTTATGTGTGTATTCGTAAGTAGCAAGTCTAAATTTAATAGGGAAGTTTATTTTCTTTTCTAGTTCATATTCTTTTTTGCAAAAGAATGCTTCATTGGGCTTATAGTTATGTATAAAATTCATTTTTAGCATATTGTCAATATATAAATTTGGTTGGTTATAAATAGACGCTGTGCTTTTAATTAATTGAAAATTTGGATTAAAAAAGATAAATTTGGGTAACGTACTTCGATTTTTAAAAATACAAATATCAGTAAGACTAGAGTTTATTTTTTGACTTAATATAACTTTACTAATAAAGCAAAAAACTAAAATAAGAATTATGTTTTTCATTTGATATAGCTAATATACTTACTATTTCAGCAATATCACTTTATTTTATACTATTGAATGCTAGAAATGATTTAATTTTGAAAAATCTTAATAATTGATATTTAATATATGATAGCTCCTGCTACAGTTCAGAAAATAATAGATGAAGCTCGTGTAGACGAGGTAGTAGGGGAGTTTGTGAGTCTCAAAAAAAGAGGAGCCAATCTAATAGGTAATTGTCCTTTTCATAATGAAAAAACACCTTCATTTTACGTAAGTCCCAGTAAAGGAATATACAAATGTTTTGGTTGTGGTAAGGCTGGTGGTCCTGTCAATTTTCTGATGGAAAGTCAGCAGATGTCTTATGTAGAATCGCTCAGATATCTTGCTCAAAAGTATAATATAGAGATAGAAGAAATACAAGTCACTGACGAAGTACGAGAACAAATAAATACAAAAGAAAGTATACTTATTGCACTTGCCTATTCACAAAAATATTATACTAAAAATCTATTAAATACTGATGAAGGCAAAAGTATTGGACTTAGTTATTTTAAAGAAAGAGGTTTTGATGAAAAGACAATTGAAAAATTTCAATTGGGTTATTCCTTAGCTCAAAGAGATGCATTCACTACTACTGCTTTAAAAAATGGATATCAATTAGATATACTTAAAAAAGCATGCCTTACCTCTAAAGTTGAAAATAGTAAATATGATTTCTTCTCAGAAAGAGTGATGTTTCCTATTCATGATTTAATGGGTAGAGTTATAGCCTATGGGGCTCGTACGCTCAAGTCAGATAAGATGTTGCCAAAATATATCAATACTGCAGATAGTGAAGTATACGAAAAGAGTAAAGTGCTTTATGGAATATTTTTTGCGAAACATAGTATTAAAAAAGAAGATAATTGTTTCCTCTGTGAAGGATATACCGATGTGATAAGTCTACATCAAGGAGGTATAGACAATGCTGTAGCAAGCAGTGGTACTGCACTTACACCAGAGCAAATAAAACTAATCAAACGCTTTACAGATAATATCACGATACTTTATGATGGTGATAGTGCTGGTATCAAAGCAGCACTCAGAGGAGTGGATATAGCCATAGAAGGTGGATTGAATGTAAAACTAGCATTACTTCCTGATGGTGAAGATCCAGATTCTTTTATTAGAAATCAAGGTGCAGAAAATTTTAAAGACTTCATTAAAAAAAATCAGAAAGATTTTATACTTTTCAAAACATCGCTTTTTTATGATGAAGCAAAAAGTGATCCTATAAAAAGAGCAGAGCTTACTAAAGATATAGTATCTACTATTGCTAAAATACAAGAACCATTCAAACGTGGTGAGTATATAAAAGATTGTTCAAAAATATTGGATGTAAATGAGCAAGTACTTTTTACTGAAGTAAATAAATTACTTCGTAAGAATTATAAATCTGCTCAAGAAGAAAGCTTTAAAAACGAGCAAGAGCAAGCAAAGGATGAAATAGATGCACTCCAACACGAACAGCAGTTTAGAACTTCTACTGCAAAATCAGAAATATATGAAAAAGATATTGTTAGACTTTTAGTAGAGTATGGTAGTTTTATTTTTGAGGAAGATAAATCAGTAACACAAATTATACTCGAAGAGTTAGATATTGATTATTTTGAAAGTGAAGATTATAAAACCTATTTTTCATATATCACCTCTTTGTTTGAAAAAGGGAATTTGCCCAATCAAGACGAACTATCTAGCAATGAGGATGCTGTGATAAAGCAAATGACTATCCATATACTTTTTCAACCATACGAAGTAAGCAAAAACTGGGAAGTAAAACACAAAATAGTAGTTCCTCAAAAACAAATGAACTATAAAAAAGATGTTTCACAATCTATCAGTATGTTTAAAATACATGTAGTAAATAAACTGATGAAAGAAAATGAAGAGAGTTTGAAAAATGCAGAAAATTCAAATGACCACGAAACTCAAATCAAATTTATGAAACGTGTGAAAATACTACAAGAGGAGAAGAGACAATTATCTAAAAAGCTTGGAATCATTATTCACGCAAAAAATTAACTTTGAATCTTTTCGCCATAACATAAATCTCCAGCATCACCTAAACCAGGTACTATATAGCTTTTTGCGGTAAGTTCATCATCTATATCGCCACACCAAATAGATACATTATCAAAATTTTTCTTTACGTTTTCGATACCTTCATATGTAGCTAAAACAGATACGACATGTATTTTACTCGGCTTTCCATACTTTAAAAGTTCTTTGATACATGCTACCAATGAAGCACCAGTAGCTAGCATAGGGTCCGCTACTATTAATATTCTATCATCTAATGGTGGACACGAAAGATATTCTACTAATATTCTAAAATCATTTTCATCTAACTCATTATGTTTTCTATAGGCACTGATAAATGCATTATCGGCTTTATCAAACATTCGAAGTATTCCATTATGTAATGGTATTCCCGCACGCATGATACTCGCTATCACAGGTTGATTGGCTATTATATTTATATTTTTTGAGCCAAGTACTGTCTCTACTTCATGTTCTTTACTCTTTATTTCTTTACTTATCTCGTAGGCTATCAGTTCACCTATACGTTCTATATTTAGCCTAAATTTTTGTTTATCTTGTTGTACTGTTTTATCTCTGAGCTCATACATATATTCAGAAATCAAAGAATAATTGTTGCTAAGGTTAGTGGTCATATTGTTAAGTATATAAAAAAAACGCAATCATTCGATTGCGTTTTTTTAGATTTTATTAATGCTGTATAAATATTTTTTTAGTAAACTCTTGCCCTACGGATTTAATCTTTACAATATAAGTACCATTTGATAATGAAGAAGTATTAATATCTAGTACATCTGCACTTGTATTATTGTATGATTGAACATATACACTTCCTCCAAGTAAGTTCAATATTTCAACTTGAATATTTTGCGGAGTAGTAAAGTTGCAATCTATAGAAACCATATCAGATGCTGGATTTGGGAAAACATTAACTGTTCCAATATTAGAGAGCTCATTAATTCCTGTTACTGCTCTGTATTCTGGATCACCTACTGTAAATTGTTGGTAGATTTCATTTCCAAAATCAGGATTGTAATTTTTGATTAGAGTGTTATTTGGTTTCTGAAATTTTGCAGTGCCATTTCCTGCTGCACTATTTGCCCAAAAACTCAAACCATCTCCACCATTATCTTTGAAATGGAATGTATAACATCCACTCGAAAGTACAAAAGTGTCTTTATAGTTTGTATTGTTTGAAAGTGAACCAGCTGTTCTTTCATATAAAATATTTCCTAAATCATCTTTCAATGTATATGAGTTTTCTGATGATCTCAAATTTGTTCTGTAAGCAAAAACTATTGTACTATCCCAATTAGGTACTACAGGTGCTTTGCTGAATAACGTATCATCAAATACATATTCATCACCCACGCCATTTGGATAAGATACATAAGCTTTAAATCGGTTTTGAGTAGCTGTAGGTTTTAATATATTATGAAGTGTAATATCAATTTTTTCTTGAGGTATTAAAACACCATTCCAGAACTGAACAAATTCTCCTAATCCTTCTATACCATATCTTATTTCAAATTTTGTAACATTACTTTTCCCGTTATTTCTTACAGTGATTACAGGATTGCTACATACTGTTCCAGTTCTACCATATATATATTCACTACTTGGTGATTTTATTTCATATACTTCTAAGTCATTAGTAGTTGCAGGCTCTTTAAACTGAATTAAATGACCTTTTACTACATAGTTACCAGCACCACCAGATGCACTTGGATATGGGTCCATATCTATATCTATATCATGATTAGAACTTGGAGCTACATTGAAATCATAAATATAAGGCTTCACCATCATACCAGGACACCAATTTCCTCTATCGTATATCCAAGTGCCACCTTGAGGATATAATGGAATACTTCCACATGGTTCGTAAATTTGTTTTACATCTACTACGCCTCCATCAAATTTTAATGCTCTATTTGGATAGCAAAACTCTGCACAACCTGTAGTGCCGTCACCACCATGACCAGTTTGAAGCAAATGAAGTCTAGCTACTTTTGTTTGACTATTCATATTTACAGAAACAGGTACTAGATGAGTTTCTATATCATTAGCTAAATCGCCATATCTAAAATTCCCATCCCATAATTTTTGTATATTATTGGTTTGCATGATAGGTGCACCTTCCGTAACAATAAAATCTAAAGTCACTAACCAACCTCTATCAGCGCGAGCTTCGTATCCAGAGTGTTGATATTCTATTTCTACAGAATCACGAAGTAGTGATTCATAATCTGTCAAATCTGCAAACCATTCAAATTTCCATGATGAAGGGAAGTTCCATCCGTAAGGTGTAATAAATCCCGCTATTTCTAAATTTTGATCAGGGCCAGCTACACCACCTTTTCTTCTCATCACTATATGATTTGAATAATCCCACTCACCACAACGCAATCCAGGAGGACATTTAAAAGTCATTTTCAACATGATTTTTCTGATAGGAGTAGAGCTTGCTGGAAACTGAGCCCACAATGGATATTCTGTATGTCCTATACCTGGGTCTGTTTGTATCAATACATCTCTATGAGATACTACATGAATAGTATCACCATTATTTGCATTTGTATTAATAAAAAAACAAATCATAAAAATTGAAGTAATAATTTTTTTCATTTTGTATTTGATTGGTTTGTATTTATTGTGAGAGTTTAGTTTATAAATATAGTTATTTTGGATCAAAATCATTGTTATACAATTCGCTTGTAGCATCTACCATTTCCATCACTTTGTCTTTTAAAAATTCTTTGTAGGCAATCATCTCTTTATTTACCTCTTCATCAAAAGAGCCGATTATTTGTGCTGCAAGTATTCCTGCATTCTTTCCTCCATTGAGCGCAACTGTGGCTACTGGTACACCTGTAGGCATTTGCAGTATAGACAAAACACTATCCCATCCATCTATAGAATTACTAGATTTGATTGGTACACCTATTACAGGAATAGTAGTGATAGAAGCTATCATTCCTGGCAAATGTGCTGCACCTCCTGCAGCTGCTACTATTACTTTTAGTCCTCTATTTACAGCGGTTTCAGCATATTCTATCATACGTTTTGGTGTGCGATGTGCGCTCACTATCGTTACTTCATAGGGTATTTTAAATAACTCTAGCATCTCTATAGTGCCTTTCATTACTGGTAAATCTGAAGAACTACCCATGACTATACCTACTATTGTACTCATAAAAATTATTGTTTTATTACTTTAAGTTTATTTCTAATGATAGAATACTTTTCTATCAATTCATTTTCTGTTTTTCCTAGTATGGTGATATGTCCCATTTTTCTACCCGGTTTGGTTATTTTTTTACCATATAAATGTACAAAAACATTTTCAAGTTGCACAATTTCGTTAAAGTCTTGGTATTGAACATCACCTTCTTGTTCTTTTTCACCAATAATATTCATCATCAAAGATTTCTCTCTCACTACTGTATTGCCTAGTGGTAGGTTGAGTAAGGCTCTAGCTTGTTGCTCAAATTGAGAAGTATAATTGCCTTCTATGCTCTGATGACCACTATTGTGTGTGCGAGGAGCTGTTTCATTTACAAGTATTTCACCGGTTTTTGTCAAAAACATTTCTATTGCAAATATTCCAGGACTATTCAAAGCTTTTGCTACTGATAAAGCAATTTGTTTGGCTTCTTCTTGTTTTGATGCTACTATATCAGATGGACATATTAAATAATCTACTAGATTATACTCTGGGTTGAATACTAGTTCTACTAATGGGAAATCTTTTATTTCACCATCTTTATTTACAACTATAATTATGGCTATTTCTTTTTCTATCTCTACTGCTTTTTCTAACAAACTAGCCTCTTCAAAAGCTCCATCAGTATTGTCTTTTAAATATTTAACACCTTTACCATCATATCCATTTTTACGCATTTTTTGAAAAGCAGGCAAAAATGATACGTTATTTTTTACATCATTTATAGTATCTGTTATTATAAAATCAGCAGATGGGATATCATGTTTTTTGTAAAATAATTTTTGAAGTCCTTTATCTTGAATGGTTTCGATAGACTCTGGTGAAGGAATAATGGTTTTGCCCATTTTCTGCAATTCATATAGCCCTGCTACATTTACATGTTCTATTTCTATGGTGATGATATCGAGTTCTCTACCAAATTCTATTATTGCATCAGCATCCATCAAAGAACCAACTGTAAATTTTTTGCAAATATCTTTGCAAGGTGCATCCTTATCAGGGTCTAAAATAAATACATCTACATCATAATTAATTAAACTCTGTATCAGCATTCTACCGAGTTGACCACCACCGAGTATTCCTAGTTTTTGTTTTGGTTTGTAGTTCATAAAGAAAGAATATTTCTATGTATTGTCAATACTTGTTCTACCAATGAAATGCTTTCATCATTTATTATTATATAATCCGCCAAGTTCATTTTCTCTTCATCTCTCATCTGTTTATTGATTCTGGCTTCCACTTGTTCTTTTGTGGCATTATCTCTATGCATCACTCGTTGTATACGCAGTTCTAGAGGAGCTATCACTAATATGTTTTTATACATATCTTTATAGATACCAGTTTCAAAAAGTATAGCAGATTCTTTGATTACATACTTATTATCTTTATGTAGTTCTTGCCATATTTTTGTATCCTCTTTTACCGCAGGATGTACTATAGCATTGAGCTGTTGCAGTTTTGTAGCATTATTAAAAACTAGTTTTGCTAGCTCTTCTCGTTTTATATGATTGTCTTGATCGTAAATATCTTTACCAAATAAATCTTTTACTTTGGTGATAAGTTCTTGATTTGTATTTAGAAGCGTTTTTGCACGAGTATCCGAATCGTATATTGGTACGTTCAATTTTGAAAAAATAGTAGCAACTGTACTTTTGCCACTTCCGATGCCTCCTGTAAGTCCGATTATTAACACATACAAATTTATTATTATTTTAGGTATTAAAAACCATTAAAATCTAATATGCACATGTTATAGACAATTGATTAAAAAATTATATTTTACCTACTACTATTTCATTAACTACAGCAGGGTCTAGAAGGGTAGAAGTATCTCCTAAATTTGAAGTTTCTCCTTCTGCTATTTTGCGAAGTATTCTACGCATTATTTTCCCACTTCTAGTTTTAGGCAAACCCTTGACAAATTGAATTTTATCAGGTTTTGCAATAGCACCTATTATACGAGTTACTGTTTGTAAAATATCTTGTCTAGTAAGAGAATCATCCGTTACATCTTTACTCAATATCACATAAGCATATATGCCTTGTCCTTTGATATCATGCGGATATCCTACTACAGCACTTTCTACTACATCTACATACATATTTATAGCATTTTCAACTTCTGCAGTTCCTATTCTGTGTCCGCTCACATTTAATACATCATCTACTCTGCCTGTGATTCTATAATTTCCCTCGGTATCTCTTGAACATCCATCACCAGTAAAATAGAGGTTTTCATAAGTAGAAAAATAGGTTTGTCTACAACGCTCATGGTCATTATAGGTAGTTCTAAGTATTCCTGGCCATGGATATTTTATACATAGATTTCCTTGTACCAATTCAGATGGAATCCCTTTTGTAGAATCACTACCCTCAACAACAATTCCATTTTCATCGACTAATAACACTTGTATTCCTGGCAAAGGAAAAGTAGCATGAGCGGCTTTTTGTGGTGTGATACCAGCTAAATTAGATATTAAAATGCCTCCAGTTTCTGTTTGCCACCAAGTATCTACTATCGGACATCTGCTTTTACCAATTTTTTCATAGTACCAATTCCATGCTTCTTCGTTGATAGGTTCGCCTACTGTGCCCAATACTCTCAGCGAATCTAGACTTTTTCCTTCTAATGGTGCATCTCCAAGTGCTATCAAAGAACGAATAGCAGTAGGAGCAGTATATAGAATATTTACCTTGAATTTATCTATGATATCCCAAAATCTGCCTGCATCTGGCCATGTGGGAATTCCTTCAAACATCAATGAAGTAGCACCTGCACATAATGGAGCATAGAGTATATAACTATGACCAGTTATCCAACCAATATCAGCCGTACAAAAATGAACTTCACCTTTTCTATACTGAAAAACATTGACAAAAGAGTAGGTAGTATAAATCATGTATCCACCACATGTATGCACTACTCCTTTCGGTTTTCCAGTACTACCACTAGTATACAAAATAAATAATGGATCTTCAGCATCCATTTCTTCTGCTTCGCAGTATGGATTTCCTTGAGTTTCTACTTTTTTTATTTCTGTTTCCCACCAAGTATCTCTTCCTTTTATCATACTCACTGGCATACGGTTGTGAGTGTGTACTATCACTTTTTTCACAAAATTACACTGTACTAATGCATCATCTATAACGCTTTTTAGAGGAATTTCTTTATTGCCTCTATATGCGCCATCTTGTGTAATAATAAATTCTGCATTGGCATCTATCAATCTATCAGCAATACTTTGAGCTCTGAATCCACCAAATATGACACTATGTATGGCACCAATTCGAGCACAAGCCAAAACTGCAATTGCGAGCTCGGGTATCATACCCATATATATACAAACTCGATTTCCTTTTTTGACACCATTGTTTTTCAAAACATTGGCAAATTGAATTACTTTAAAATGCAGTTCTTTGTAGGTAAGTATTCTGTAATGATCTTCAGGGTCGTTTGGTTCCCAGATTAAAGCAGGTGTATTTGCATCATTTTCTAAGTGCCTATCCAAACAGTTTTCAGTGATATTCATCTTACAGCCTTTAAACCATTCCACTTGTGGATCCTTAAAATTCCAATTCAAAGAATCTTCTACAGATGATAGAGTTTTTTTCCATTTGAAATTTTGAGCTATATCAAACCAAAATTTCTTAGGATTAGAAATACTTTCAGCATATGTTTTGTGATATTGCTCAATCGATTTTATTTGATACGGATAAGACATAAAATATTTTTTGCTAATATAGTAATGATAATATGAAAATTATTAATCATAATACAATATTGGTATTCACATTTTATCTACAATTATTTTATCATTAAAAGTAATCATCATATATTAATATTTGTATTCATACATTTGTATTAAGAAAAAAAATAATACTATATATGTCACAAGAAATAGAAAAGGTAAATTGTTTGATTATTGGTTCGGGACCTGCAGGATATACAGCAGCTATATATGCAGCTCGTGCCAATATGAAACCAGTCTTATATCAAGGGCTTGAGCCAGGTGGTCAGTTGATGCAGACCACAGAAGTAGAAAACTATCCTGGATATCCAAAAGGAGTACAAGGTCCTCAGATGATGGAAGATTTTAAAGCCCAAGCAGAAAGGGTAGAAGCAGATATACGTTGGGGATATGCAACAAAGGTAGATTTCAGTGGTGAGCCACCTTATAAAGTATGGATAGATGAAACAAAAGAAATACATGCAGAGAGTGTCATATTGAGTACTGGTGCTACAGCTAAATGGCTAGGGCTAGAAAGCGAAAATAGACTCAAAAGTGGTGGAGTGAGTGCTTGTGCAGTATGTGATGGATTCTTTTATAGAAATCAAGAAGTAGCCATAGTAGGAGCAGGTGATACTGCATGCGAAGAAGCGCTTTATCTTGCAAAGCTATGTAGTCAAGTACATATGTTTATACGAAGCGACAAGATGCGTGCAAGCAAAATAATGCAAGAGAGAGTACTAGCTAATGAAAAAATAAAAGTATACTGGAATACAAGTACTGAAGAGGTATTAGGCGAAAAAGTAGTGGAAGGAGTAAGAGCAATAAATACCAAAACAAATGAAAAATTTAAATTGAAAATAACTGGATTTTTTGTGGCAATAGGTCATCAACCACAATCTCAATTATTTAAAGAATATATCACTTGTGATGAAGAAGGTTATGTAATCACGCAAGCAGGTTCTACAAAAACTAATGTACCAGGAGTATTTGCATCGGGCGATTTGCAAGACAAACATTATAGACAAGCGGTGACGGCAGCAGGAAGTGGATGTATGGCGGCACTAGATGCAGAAAGATATTTAAGTGCAAAAGGAATCATCTAAAAAATAAAATATATGCTAGATAAAATACTAGGTTTTTTAACTCCTGTAATTATTTACTTTTTCATATTTGTACTCAATGCAGTAATGCCCGGCAGATGGGTGACTGGCTATGTGACAAAAGAAGGCACAGATGAAAAACTACGATATAGACTAAATGGTTTAATAGTGCTCATTACCGTTTTGATTTGTTGGGTGGCTATATGCTATGCTGGATGGATGAGTTGGGACTATTTATATCAAATAAGATGGTATTCATTGGCAGGAGCTATCACTATGGGTTTGATTTTTTCAATAGTACTTGTAGTTCCTTATCCTGCTGTGAAAAAATCTTTTTTTGCAGATTTTTATCTAGGAAGATTAGAGAATCCTCAACTATGGGGTGGTAGGATAGATGCTAAAATGTGGCTATACTTAGTGGGTGCTATTATGCTTGAATTAAATATATTAAGTTTTGCAGCACATCATTATTTACTATTTGGAGTGGATGCTTCTCCTGGTATCTATTTATCTTCAGCTTTGCTTACATTTTTCATATTTGATTATCTTACTTTCGAAGAAATCCATTTATACACCTATGACTTATTTGCTGAGCGTGTAGGTTTCAAGCTAGGTTGGGGCTGTATCGCATTCTATCCATATTTTTACAGTATACAGTTATGGTCTACAGTAGACAAACCAAATCCTCATACTCCAACTTTTTTATTAGTGATATATGCAATGATATTTTTTGTAAGTTGGAGTCTGTCAAGAGGTGCAAACATGCAGAAGTATTTCTTCAAAAAAGATCCTAAAAAAGTATTTTTAGGCATCACTCCAGAAACTATAACAGATGGTAAAAAAACACTCTTAGTAAATGGGTTTTGGGGATTGAGTAGACATATTAATTATCTGGGAGAAATAGGAATGGCAACAGGCATCATACTTTGCGTAGGTTTTCCATTGTCATTTTTGCCTTGGTTATATCCTCTGTATTATGTAGCATTGCTATTTCCACGTCAGGTAGATGATGATAAGCGATGTGCCGAAAAATATGGACCACTATGGCAAGAGTACCTTAAAAAAGTACCCTACAGAATCATTCCGTATATTTATTAATACTATTTAATTTTTT
The DNA here is from genome assembly GCA_945860705.1 of Chitinophaga pinensis. Classification (GTDB taxonomy): domain Bacteria; phylum Bacteroidota; class Bacteroidia; order Chitinophagales; family CAMDFR01; genus CAMDFR01. The sequence continues at coordinate 90,061 of CAMART010000007.1, forward strand.
ATATAAGAGGTAGAAGTATCTTTTAGTATAAAATAGGTTGGATTGAGTTTGCTATAATTAAAACTTTCCCATCTTGTAATAAGCACATCTTTTTTTGAAATATTATTATCAAATTCATTCTGATATTCTTCAATATTTATTGAGCTAGTTTTATTGTTTTCTATAGTAGATAAAAGCCAAAATTCGTTGGATACTGCCCAAGTCATAATGACTGTATCCTTTGGTATTTTATTGCTAGTAATTATTGTTTTTTTATCACCTAATTGTGCAATAGTTTTTCTATACCAGTGGTTTCTTGATTCATATATTTTATGAGTATCATATATTCTATATAATCCTAAAATACTTATTATTGAAAAAAGTATAGATATTGAATAAGTGATTTTTTCATGATGATATATTTCATAAACAAATGCTAAACTGATGAATAGACCCACCTGCATATATTGGTTTTCTAGATAAAATTCATCTGCACCATTAGGATAAGTTATATTGACTATAAATGTATAAGCTATCAATGATAGAGTAAGTAAAGAGAATTTTAAAATATTTTTTTGTTTAAAATAATAATAGGTTATGAGCAGATATAGAATAGGAATAAAATAATAATCATGTAATATGTATTTTAAAAGATTTTTATTGGATTGTAAGCCTTTGTAATGAGGGAAATAGGTTATAATATTTTTTATTCCTGACATAGAACTATTGTCATGGGAAGTAGCTAAAAGTATATTTTTTGCAAGAAAACCTATAGTAATAAGAATAGCAATAGATAATAAAAATTTATATTTTGATTTGTAGTTTAGTAGTAGAAATGCAATAGAAAAAAGTCCAGAAAAAATCAGTAGAGGATGAGCAAAACTAATAATGATTATTAAACCTAAAATCGAAAAATACTGAATGATTGTTAATTCGCTATCAGATATACAAATATTTTCTAGTAATGCTATTAGTATAAAAAGGAAGGCTATACCTTGATGTAGCTCTGTGACAGGCCAATAGAATGTATGCGTATACATCACTATATTATAAAGAAAAAATGCAATAGCTATTTTTTCATTTCTCATCACTTTATAAATAAATAAAAAAACTAGAAAATATAAAAGTGCAAAAGACATCGAATAACAGATAGTGATAGTTTTGAGTGAGATATCAAATTTTGATAATAGTAATGGCACTGACTCAGTAAGAAGTGCTATATATCTATAGTTTTGTATGGTATAATCATCTTTTGCAAGAATAGTAAATAGATGAAAAGGCAAGTCTAAAAGCATGCTTCTTTCTAGAAAAAATACATAAGAGAAAATAATCAATACTATGAATGTAAATGAAGCAAGATAAAAAAGATATTTGCTATGAGTTGGCTTCATAATATAGTAATGATACTTATTTAAAAGTCTGATTTTGGTTTAATAAGATATTCCGCATCTGTATAAGCTGGATAGCGCATTAAGAAATTGATGCCTTTTTCAAGAGATAAGTTTTCGAACATGACTCTATACATCACATGTACAATAGGGGCAGTGATTTGATAATGCACGCTAAGAGCTTTTACTATTTGAATTGTACGCACTCCTTCAGCAACTTCAGCCATACTTCCGAGTATATCACTCACTTTTTCTCCCTTTGCTAGTCGCATACCTACACTATAGTTTCTACTATTGGGCGATGAACAAGTAGCTATGAGGTCTCCAATGCCTGCCATACCCATAAATGCTTCTGGAGTAGCACCAAGTGCACGTCCCACATAAATCATTTCTGCCATACCTCTAGTAATGAGCAAGGCTTTTGCGTTTTCGCCCAATTCCATACCAGATATAGCTCCAGAGGCAATAGCTATATAGTTTTTTAGTACTCCAGCTAATTCTATTCCAAATATATCATTGCTCCCATATACTTGAAACTTAGTACTTCTTAAGTATCGTTGTCCCAAGTCTATCACTTCATCAAACTTACTTGCAACTACTGTAGCGGCAGGTTTTCCTGCACTTATTTCTGATGCTAAATTTGGGCCAGCCAGACATCCTACTCGAACTACACTGGTATCTTCACGTATCACTTCGCTCATTGTTTTAATATTGCTTCGTGATATGGTATAATAATTATTGATATCGACATCTAAGTCAAATCCCTTGGTACCATGTATCATGATGTGTCCAGGATTTAGAAATGGAGAAAAGTCTTTGACCATATCACGAAACTTAGTAGAAGGAATAATAGGAAATAATACGGTACAATTTTCACAAATATCTTTTACAGATGTAGTGATATTTATATTTGGATGAATAAATTTTCCTGTTTTATTTTGTTGATAGGATAGGAGTTCTGCAGCTTTTTCTTGTTTTCGTGTGTAAAGAAGTATTTGATTTTTTTCGGCAAGGAGATTGGCTATAGCTAATCCAAAGCTACCAGCACCTATTACTCCGATTCTATGATTGAGCGTACTATGCATATTTTTCTAATTGATAACCTAATGCTCGGTTGTGATAATAATAAAGAAGTTTTTTGTGTCCAGTTACTACATTTCCATTTTCATTAATTTGGAGTACTTCTTCTGTATGATACATTCCTAGGTTTTTTAGTCCATGTTCTATTAGCTCATTTATCGGCAATCTTATTTCTTCGCTAAGTAGTATTTTCCCATTTTTTTCGAGTATAAATAATTGCTCTCGTATTTTTTCTACAGATTTTTCAAAATCGGCATATTTGATTTCTGTATCTTCATTTGGCAATCTCAAAAATGCATATAAATCTAATTGTTCAAACATTTTTCGCATCAATATAAATGCTGTAAATGCTACTAGATTTGAAGTAAGCATCGTATTATGTGTATGAAATTTATCTACAATACTTCGCTCGAGCATACGAGTATATTCGTTTTCTCTTTGTATATTTATTTTAAAATCTCCGTCTATTTTAAAGTAATCTTTGATATCTACTTTTCTGCCCATATGGTCTATACTGTTGCCATCATCATCTACTGTATTGCCTATCACATCCATCAGAGGACCGTAAGACATAATCATATCTGATTTTGCAAACAAAAATTTTATAATGAATTTCAACATTTTATATGATGTAGAAAATTCATCATTTTCTCTGATATATTTATCTTTTCCAGTAGACTTTAGGTAGTCTTCTATCAATCCGTTTGCTTCTAAAACAAAATGGTAATTTATAATACATGGTAGTATGAAAATCTTTTTTACTTTTCCTTCTGCATTTTGTGCAATTAAGTTGCGCTGCGCTTCCACAGTAGTACCAAGCAATCCTAATTTTAAATTCTTTTCTAATTCTCCAGATCTGCTTCTAGTTCCGCCTGGAAAAAATAGTCCATTTACACCATTTTGAAGTGCAACAGTAGAATAGTTTTTGAGTAGCTCAAGATATACATTATTTTTTTTACGTCTATCTACTTTGAATGCGCCAAGATTACTCATAAAATAATTGAGTAGTCCAATACTAAATAAATTCAGCCCAGCACCATAAGTAACAGCTGGAAGTCCTATTCTATCTATGATATAACCCATGATAATAGAATCTAAATTGCTAAAGTGCGTAGGCACTACAACGATAGTAGCATCTTCAGCAAGTTTACGAATTTTATCTAGTTCGCCTGTGATGATTACTTTTTCATCTAGTGTTTTTTGTGTACGCCAAAATTTGAATCTATTGCTAGGTGTAGCATTGAGTATTTTTGATACAAGTACTGCTACAGTTGTTCTTGCAAACTCATACATCGCTGGTTTGAAATTGCCTACTATTTCGTTGGCATATCTTTCCATGATTTTGTTGAGTATAGCTAAGTTGGGCGATTCTGGACTTATCTCATCAGGAAGCTCCTCAATATTTATTTTTAATAATTCATTTTTGATATTGCCCCAAAATTCTCTTTCATCTTTAGGATCGGCTTTCCAAGCTTTCTGTGTGAGTCTGATTCTTTCTGCATAGAGTACTTTGCCAAGCATATCATTGAGCTCCTTTTCAGTATGTATTTTGGAGAGTATTTTACTTCTAGTCAAATCCTTTATTTCACCAAGAAAAGCTTCCTTATTTTGACTTATTTTATAAATAGGCCATTCTCTAGGATTTGGGTGTACTGGGTCTAAAGTCGTCTTTAAGATTTGATGCACAATTTTTAATCTTTATGTAAAAATATGCATTTTATTGTCTTGTGACAAGTTATTTATTTTAATATGAAATGTTTATATTTTAGAATTAAATGTAATTTTACTTTTATGAAAATAATACCTATAGGTAAGCTACATGATATAGATGCTGATGGTTACATACAAAATCCATGTATAGTTCCATTGAAACAGGAGAAGTATCATCATGTAGTAAATGAAATTTTAGCGGAACTTTCATATAAATTTAAAGAGCATATACATAGTTTATATATTAGAGGAAGTGTAGCGAAAGGAATAGCCATTGAATTTGTTTCTGATATAGATTTAGTATTTCTGTGTAATCAATCTATAGGAGATGAAATAAAAAAAGATATTAGAATATTATTAAATACAATCAATAAAAAGTTCAATTTTATTAATGGTATAGAAGTATTATTTATTACGAAGATTAATATTGATAATATAAAAACACAATTTCTTTTAAAGACACAATGTGCATGTATTTATGGTGTTGATATTATTCCTACTCTAAAATCCTTTAAAATAAATCAATATGCTTTTTCTCATTCAAATGGATTTTATCAATCTATGATAGATATAAAGGCTGAACTAATGAATGAAACTAATTTGGATGAAATAAAAGAAATATGTACATGGACAATGAAAAGGATTATAAGAACTGGCTTTGAAACAGTAATGATAAAGGATCAGTCCTATACTAGAGATTTATATCCTAATTATTTGATTTTTAGTAATTACTATCCAGAAAAAGAAGCGGATATGAAATTAGCTTTAACGTTTGCTATAAACCCAACATCTGATAAAATAGAAATTTTAAAAGTTATGGACAGTTTAGTAGATTTTATTAAAGCCCAAATTGTTCAATAAAGCATTGAGTTCTAGATAAATTTTACTTTACCTGCAGCAAACCAACACATACGAAGCAATATTAATCCATGTTTGAAACGTGAAATATTTGTTTCTCCATAAACTCTTTCTCTATATCTGATAGGTAAATCTATGATTTTTAGGTTGAGTTTGAATGCTCCAAATAATAAATCGAAATCACCAAATGGATCGAACTCACCAAAGAATTTTCTATTAGCAACTAGTCGAATATAATCTGTTCTAAACATCACTTTTGTACCACAGAGTGAGTCTTTGATTGGTTGCTCCAGCATCCATGTAAATACCATAGAGAAAAATTTATTTCCAAGTGTATTTAAAAAACGCATAGCATTATCTTCCATTGGATATACAAGACGCGAACCATTTATAAACTCTGCTTTGCCACTAGCTATAGCATAGTAAAATTTTGGTAAATCTTCTGGTGGTACAGTCAAATCGGCGTCTAAAATCATAAGTATATCTCCTGTAGCTATAGAATATCCTTTACGTACTGCATCACCTTTGCCTTTTCCAGGTTGTTGGCATATTTTTATATCATGTGTATCTTTATGTTTTTCAGCTATCTGCTGTATCACTTCCCAAGTATTATCAGTACTATTTCCTTCTACAAAAATAATTTCCTGATGCTTACCAAATTTTGGCATTCTCAATATTGCATTTTCTATATTACCAGCTTCGTTTCTTGCAGGTATTACTATGGTAGTAGAGTATTTAGTATCTACATTTGAGTTGTCATGAAACGCTGGTCGTGCAAACACAAATTGATTTAAACAAAAGTGTTTAAACACAGGCAATTTAGCTAAGTATTTATTGGCAAACCAAGAAACAATAGGAATATTGATAGGTAATAATGTTCGTTGATTTTGTTTATATGGATCAAAATCTGCTTGTTTCAATAAGTTCTCGATATCATATCTAGAAAGCCAACTTTGAGTAAGACTATCTTTTTTCAAACCAATAGTTTCTCCAGCTTTCAATACGGGTTCCCAAAGATAATTATAATACGAAATGATGATTCTAGTTTGTTCATGACATACTTTTCTAAGCTCAAAAAAAACATCTAGTACATTATCAAAATACCCAATCACATTTGATAATATAATCACATCAAATTTTTCATTTAGTTGGATAGATGTTGCATCCATAGTATGAAACTCTACATTGTTGTATTGTTTCTTTGCATTTTCTATCATTTTAGGCGAATAGTCTATTCCTACTTTACGTTTCCCATTGAGTTGAGAGATAGTGCTCCCTACACCACATCCTATCTCAAGTACACTATTATCTTCATGTATAAAATAGTTGCAATAATTTACAATGTCCTTGTAATAGTAGTTGTATTTGCTTCTGTACTCAGCATAACCATTAGCAAGAGACTCGAAATGCTCGAAGTACTTATGTGCTTTACTTATAAAGTTGTCTTTTATTTCCATGTATATCTATAAAAAGTAAGGTCAAATAATTATTGGGGTTGCGAAGGTAAGGCATTTTTATTTGCTCTCATACTATCTATATAAGCATAATCTATTTCTAGAAGTGTAGCAGGTTCTTCTGTACCAAATACTTTTACCATTTTGAAGCAACCAGGGTATTTTTTTTGAATATAACCTGCAAAACGATGCACTGTAGACATAAATTCATTTGGTCTATATACTTTTTCTTCTAGTCTAAGTTCTGCCAATGCTATATGTGTGACTTTTGCATCTCTTAGTTGTTTTACTAGAGTATCTGGTTCTACATTGTCTCCACCTCTATAAATTCCATAAAAGTTTTTGCCATTTGCAAAAATAAATGACATTGTTGGTTTTCTTACAGCAACAAAACTCCCTTTTGGTAAGCTATCCGAGCAGTATCTACTCATATTTATATAGTTTTGAAAATCTGTTTCATAGCCAAATAATAGGTCTCCACTTCGAATATGAGACAGTTCTTCAGAGTTTTCACTGATAGCAGTATTTGTTTTGCTCAATGATGTAAGAGTAAATACAACTATGATAGCAATATAAACTATTGGTAAATTAACTTTATTTTTGAATAAATCATAAAAGAAATAAAAGATACCTATCAATAGAAATGGTATAAGCACCATAATAAGTCTTTCTTGTCCCCATTGAGTCTGAAGAGTGATATATGTAATAGCGCACATAGCTCCAGTATACAATAGTGAGAGCATAATATATTTATCTTTGTTTTTCCAAGCTCTATAAAACACATATCCAAGCATAGCCGCAATCAATAAAGTTATCAATTTGTTTGGCTCGCCTGCACCAGTTTCTGGATTGATACTATCTGTGTTCATACCCATTAGATTCGTAAATCTTGAAGAGAGATAGATATGCGAGTTTTCAAAAAAACGAGCTACAAATCCGGCAGCATCTTCATTGCCTAGTTCAGGTTTGTAAGCATCTTTTTGAAATAAAATTTTACTCTGGTCTCCGAAATTGGTGATTTTTGACCAAAGAACTTTTAAAGATATTTTATTTAATACATAAAAAAGTGCAAATGAAATAAGACCTAGTACTGCATGGATATATTTTTTTTGTAAAACAAAGAAGGCTACAATTGTAACAAGACCGGCAATAGCTACTGTTCTGGTAAAATACATTAAAAATAATAAAAGACCATATACTATCCAAAGTGGAAGATTTTTTTTCCAGTCAGATTCTTTTTCTACACGCTCTACCAATACAAATGTAGCCCAAATAAAAAGTGCCTGAAATAAAGAATAGAATGCTTCAGTGAATGTAAGACTAGCATATGATGCAAAAGTGGCATTGATAGCAGTAAGAAATATAGCTGGCAATGCTACTATATATGGTATTCTAGTTTCAAATGCTTTAATCAAAATAAAAATACTTGCTACAAAACTCAATACAGAAATGAGTTTTAGTTTTATGATATCAACACCAAATATTTTGATAAAAAATGACAAGAACATAGGGTAAAACGGTGCATTTTCAGTATGATAAAAACCAAAAAAATTATTTGCATAGCTAGCGCCGTTTTGAATATATAAAGCATCATCATTATTGAGAACTCTAGCTTTGAATAATAGGTATGATATGAATGTAGCAATAAGCGTAATTCCAATTGTATAAATCCATTTTTTACTAGCTATATGAGCTTCTATTTTATCATATAATGAAATAGAGTCTACTACAGGTTTTGTTATTACTTCTTTTTTAGTTGTTTTTGACATGATATTAATTTAAAAAAAGATTATAATATATTTCTTTTGCTTGACCTTTGAATCGTGAAATATTTTCGAGACTTATTGATTGAGTTTTGCCATTTTCAAGTAGCTGAATAGTGTATCCTAAATCTAAAATAATTTTAAAATAATCTTCTACACTAGCTCCAGAAGCTTCTATTCCGTGTGGCCAAAACTCAAGGAGAATTTTTGGTTTACATCTATCGATAAGATTTTTCATTCCTTTAATAGCCTCAATTTCATATCCTTGTATGTCCATTTTTATAAAATGAATCAGTTCATTATTTGTAAAATAATCATCTATAGCTATAGAATCTATATCGTATACAGTATCATAGTTATCTACTGGATAGGTTCTATGGTCTACATTTAGTTCTTTTGATGTATATATTTTTATCTTATCAGATTTACTACTTACAGCTTTATTATTGAGTTGAATATTCTTTAATTCTGAGGTGTTTTTTTGTAAGTAATCAAAGTTTTTTTTGTCTGGTTCAAATGAATAAACCTGTCCTGTATCACCTACACAATTTGAAATTATCTTAGAATAAAAACCAATATTTGCTCCTATATCTAAGACATGATCTCCTAGTTTAATATTCTGTTTTAAAAACTCAATTTCTTTTTTGTCTTGATTATTTTTAAATATAGTATATGATTTTTTATATAGAGCTGGACTATATTGATATAAAAGATTTCCGATATTTTGTAATATGCTCAATGTATTATATTTTTTCTACGATTATGGTATTAAATAATGCATTTATTGGATTTAGTGGTTTATTTAAAAACTCTAAAAACTCTAATAATCCATATGCAAAGTAAGGAACCAATGATGGTTTAGATAGCCCACCACTCAGTAAATATTTGTATGGTGTATGATATTCAAATCTTTTTAGTCTTAGATTAGGATATTTTTTATGAAATAAATCTAAATCTCTTTGAAAAACTATCCAAGGGATAGCACCATTGGCGTCGCTCAGTGGACCTTTACTATCTATGATTTGCCATTCTTTTCTTTTTGGGTCAAATGGTTCGTGATGCAGATTTTGGTAAATAAATCTACTTACCAATGTATTTGCTGGTTCAATCAAGTAAAGTACTCCACCTTTTTTGAGTATTCGTTGAGATTCTTCAAAGAAGTTCTCACAATTTGGAATATGATGCAATACATTAAGCGTAAATATTGCACTATGTGTATCGTTTTCGAAAGGCATTTTTTCTGCATTGAAAGTCATGTCACAGCAGGGTAGAGGCATGATATCAGAAGTCACAATATTTGGAATAATATCTTTTATAAAACCGCCACCAGAGCCAATTTCAAGTAGTTGACCTTCTGGCAATTTATTTGTGTATTCTTTAAATGAGTTGTACCAATCTATGTATATTCTTTTTAAGAAAGGTTTATTAAGAATAATATCTCTATGAGCCATCGTTGTATTTGGATCATCAAGATTTTGATTTGGTATGTGTTTCTCGTTCATATATAATAAAAAAGCGAACCGCTAAATTAATAACGATTCGCTTAAAATGCTTATCTTTTTTTTTATTCTATCAAAAGTTTTGAATAATAAATCTTATCTTCTGTAATAATTCTTATTATATAGATACCTCTGGTCGTATTATTGAGTGTTATTGGATGATTTGGTTCATTAATATTTTGACTTAAAACAAGATTTCCAATGCAATCAAAAAGTTCAATATTATAATTTTCTATATTGCTATTTATAATAAAACTACCATCACTAGGATTTGGATAAACGGAAAAATCCATTTTATCCTTTACGGTAATATTATTAGTTATATCTTCACAAATAATATTTTCATTAAAAAGTAGTGCAATATCTGCATGATTCAAAGCACAATTATATATTTTTATATCATCTATTTTGCCATTATGAAATTCATTTACTCCAGTTTCATGAATACCACCACCTAACCAAAGTTCTCTATTTTTATTGTCTAAAATATCTCCAGCTACATCACTTATAAATAAAACACCATCAATATATACTTTTTTAAAATTTCCAATTGTACTTCGTACAAATACATAATGATGCCATAAGTTATCATATGGCTGACTATTGCTACTAAGTCTGCCTCCAGCAAAGATATCTCCATTATCAAAAAATAATCTAGTAGGACTGCCACCCACATAATTTATAGAAAATGCCATCCTATCTGCTCCGTCATCTGGTTGAGTTCGTATAGGCATGTTTGTAGTTGATGCAAATTTTGCAGAACACCAAAAACTATAAGTGTATTCATCAGTATTATTAATAGAATTTAGTATCCCTAAAACAATATGGTCATCAATACCATCAAATTGATAGGCTTGATTTGGATTTCCAAATCTATCAGAACTTAATATTGCACCACTCACTACGCCATCAAATCCAGTTCCTAAAGTATTATTTGCATTTCCAGAAAAAGGATAACATGCAACTAAACAAGAATCAGTAGCATATAACTTGTGTATTGTTAAAAATATTAAACCATACAATAAGTAATTTTTCATTTAAATAGTATTTATACAAATATATCACTAATTCGTATAATAATCTACCAGTAACGACGACATGAAAACCATTTTAAACCTCTGATTTCAGAGGCGTAAATATTTTAAGTATCTTTACATCATGTTTATTCCCACAAAAGATGGCTCTTTCACTATAGAGCATCCTTTATATAAAGTAAATTATCACTCTATACATGGTGCATACCAAGAGAGCAATCATGTATTTATACATGCTGCTTTAGATTATTTCATACTCAATAACAAACATAAAACCATCAATATTTTTGAAATGGGTTTTGGTACAGGCTTCAATGCACTATTGACATACAAATATGCATCTGAAAATAAAATCACAATAAACTATGATTCAATTGATAATTTCCCATTAGAGAATTTTGATTCTCAATCCTATATTGAACCATTACGTGAGCTTAATTCATATTCAACAATTTTTAATATGATGCATCATGCAAAATGGGGGATAGAATGCTCTATTGTAGACTATTTCAAATTGACCAAATACAATCAATCTATTATAAATTTTTCAGCAATAAAAAAATACGATGTCATTTATTTTGATGCATTTGCACCAACTGCACAGCCTGAACTTTGGTCTTTAGATATTATGAGTAAAATGTATGATATGCTAAATAATGGCGGAATATTGACTACTTATTGCGCACAAGGTCAACTAAAAAGAAATTTAAAACAAGCAGGTTTTATAGTAGAGTCTATCCCAGGACCACTCTATAAAAGAGAAATGACTCGAGCTATAAAGCTATAATCAGTTTATCATCAATTGCTTGTTAGTAAATATTACTATACTCCACCTCAGCTTCTATAATTTTGTTATCTCAATTTTTTAAATGTATGAATTTTTCAAATAAATATTTTTACTTTATCATAGTATTAGTTTTAGTACTTAGTAGCTGTATAAAAGATGTAGACATCACTGCGCCAGGGCAAGAAACAACTATTGTATATGGTATGTTAGATATAAAAAATACCAAGCATTTCTTACGAATACAAAAAGCATTTTTAGATAAAAATCAAAGTGCACTCGTTATGGCAAAAGAAACTGATTCTATATATTATCCAAATATATTGGATGTGAAAATCACAGATCTTGCCAATGGTAATACTTATACTCTCAATAGATTTTATGGAGATACTGCTGGAATACTTAAAGATACCGGTATATTTAGTAGCTCCCCAAATATACTATATACATTTGATGCTTCACTAAACAAAGACCATAGGTATATACTAAAAGTTAGAAATACAAATACAAACAATGAAGCAGAAGCTCAAATAAATATTGCCAATATTCCTAAAATTCAATTCCCAATTTCAAATATTGAAATAGGTATTGTAGATACTGTACCTTATACAATAAAATGGCAATCAGCACCATATGGAATTACTTATGATTTAGTTGTTAGATTTAATTATTCAGAGAAAAATCTTACAACTGGAGCGGTAACTAATAAAGTATATGAATATGCAGCATTTAGAGGTGCATCTGGTTCAAATCTTTCAGGAGGAGAGACTATTGAGAAAAAAATTATAAAAAGTGAAATTTATAAAAGATTAGCAAGCAGTCTTCAAGTAAATAATAATTTGGAAAGAACTATAGACCCAAGCAATACGTTAGAATTTGTAATTTATGTAGCAGGAGATGAATATGATAAGTATATACAAATAAAAAATGCTCAAGGGGGAATCACATCTGTCAACTTTCTACCTACGTATACTAATATTAATAATGGTTTAGGTTTATTGAGTAGTAGAACTTTTGTAAAAGCAGACAGAATCCGAATCAATCAGATATCACGTGATTCGCTTTCGTATGGTATATATACCAAAGACTTAAATTTTACTCCTTAGACTCTGTCTATTTGTCATAGTATTTCATGGCTGTTTTTCTTATAAATAAAGAATGACAGCCATTTTTATTTCATTTTGTCAGTATTTTTCATTGGCATATCTCTTGCTATTTGTTTGTGAGGATTGACATAAATCTAAATAAACAAAAATATTACAATAACTAAAAATAAAAACAAAAAAGTAATGGGAAAAATAATTGGAATTGACTTAGGTACTACCAACTCTTGTGTATCTGTAATGGAGGGAAATGATCCTGTAGTAATACAAAATGACGAAGGTAGAAGAACTACACCATCTGTGGTAGGTTTTATTGATAACGGAGAACGTAAAATAGGTGATCCAGCAAAAAGACAAGCTATCACTAATCCTACAAAAACTGTACAATCTATCAAAAGATTTATGGGTAGAAGATTTAGTGAAAGCAAGCAAGATGCAGCAAATCTTACTTACAAAGTAGTAAGTGGCGATAATGACACAGTACGTGTAGATATTGATGGTAGAATGTATACTCCACAAGAGATTTCTGCTATGATACTACAAAAAATGAAAAAAACTGCTGAAGATTATTTAGGTACTACAGTTACTGAAGCTGTTATTACTGTACCTGCATACTTCAATGATTCTCAAAGACAAGCAACTAAAGAAGCAGGAGAGATAGCAGGGCTTACAGTAAGAAGAATCATCAACGAACCAACAGCAGCAGCTCTAGCATATGGTCTAGATAAAGGCGGAAAAGATATGAAAATAGCGGTATATGATTTAGGTGGTGGAACTTTTGATGTGTCTGTTCTAGAACTTGGTGATGGTGTATTTGAGGTGAAATCTACAAATGGAGATACGCATCTTGGTGGTGATGATTTTGATCAAGTAATCATTGATTGGTTGGCAGCAGAATTCAAATCTCAAGAAAATATAGATTTGAAAAAAGATCCAATGGCTCTTCAAAGATTGAAAGAAGCAGCTGAAAAAGCAAAAATCGAATTGAGTAGTTCTCAAGAAACTGAAATCAATCTTCCATATATCACAGCAGTAGACGGTGTACCAAAACACATGGTGAAAAAGCTAAGCCGTTCAAAATTTGAGCAATTAGCAGATAGCCTTGTAACTAGAAGTTTAGAGCCTTGTAAACAAGCTCTAAAAGATGCTGGATACAATCCAAGCGATATTGATGAAGTGTTATTAGTAGGTGGTTCTACTCGTATACCTAAGATACAAGAAGTTGTAGAAAAATTCTTTGGCAGAAAACCAAGTAAAGGTGTTAATCCTGATGAGGTAGTAGCAGTAGGTGCGGCTATTCAAGGAGGAATCTTAAGTGGTGATGTGACGGGAGATATAGTGCTTGTAGATGTTACTCCACTTTCATTAGGTATCGAAACTATGGGTGGTGTTACGACTAGAGTAATAGAAAGCAATACTACGATTCCTACTAAAAAATCTCAAGTATTTACTACTGCTGCAGATAATCAATCAAGTGTAGAAATTCATATTCTTCAGGGCGAAAGAACTATGGCAAAAGACAATAGAACTATTGGTCGTTTTCACTTGAGTGACCTACCACCAGCTATGAGAGGAACTCCTCAGATTGAAGTTTCGTTTGACTTAGATGCAAATGGTATCTTACAAGTAAGTGCTTTAGATAAAGGAACGAACAAACAACAATCAATTCGTATCGAAGCTTCTACAGGTCTTAGTAAAGACGAAATAGAAAAAATGCGTAAAGAAGCTGAAGCTAACGAAAGTGCAGATAAAGCAGCACGTGAGAAAGTAGAAAAAATGAACGAAGCAGATACTTTGATTTTCCAAACAGAAAAACAATTAAAAGAGTTTGGAGATAAAATGCCTGCTGATAAAAAAGCAAATATCGAATCTGCTTGGAATGCACTAAAAACTGCTAAAGAATCAGAAGATGCAAGTCAACTAGATACTGCAATAAAAAATCTAAATGAAGCTTGGCATGCTGCATCTGAAGATATCTACAAAGCTCAACAACAAGCACAAGCTAGTGGCGAAGCAAATCCAGGAGATGGACAAGAACACGCTCATGCTGAAACTGGAAACGATGGCAATGTAAGCGATGCAGATTTTGAAGAAGTAAAATAATCAAATTCTAATACCGTATTTTAAATCCCTTTTCATATATTTGAAAAGGGATTTTTTTTATTTAAAAGCTTATGAGAAATTATTTATTTTTTTTATGGTTATTTTTTTTAATTCTACAATCTTGTACTCTATCAAAAAAAACTTCAAGTGCCATTTCTACAGTTCCATGTAATTGTCTAGCAACAATCAATACAAACTATAATAATATCTATAAAATTAGCAATACCAAATCAGTAGTACTTTGCGCAAATAAATCACAGGAAAATAATCAAGAGGTTTATAATTCTATTTACATTAAAAATTGCACAAGTGATGATACTCTAGGTTTTAGTTCTCAAAACTATATTAGCAATAATATCAAAGATACGTTAGAGCTTATTCCATACTATTATTTGCCTCAAGGATTAGAATATACTTATAAACAAACTACTGTATTTATTGAGAAAATATATTTTACTACAGATAATAAACTACAAAAAACTAAAGTATTAAATCCATATTTTCCAAAATATACTCAGAGTCAAATATTAGATGTTTTTGAAGAATATCAACTCACTACAGCTACCACTGATGAAAAAGTAATTTTATTGATGGACAAGCTTTTAATGGCATCACTTTCTGGCAATCAATTAGCGATGAAAACTTTTAGAAATTTTGAAGCAAAATATAAAGCTATGAATTCAGTTCAAAAAGCTAAATACGAACAAAACAAACAGATTTTGATAGAATATTTAGCTTTTTAATTTCAATATCATCCCTTCCATATAATCTTTGCTTTTTAGCTCATAACTTATAGTAAAACCTTCATGGATAAAGCAATCTACAAATAATGGATTTACATAAATAATAAATATATTTCGATGATTTCTACTATTACTCTCTTTTATTTGCTTGATTACTTCAATTAAAATAGGTCTTCCGAATGGATTGAAAAAAAAGAAAATATCTATTTGGTCTATATCAGAAAACACAGTCGCATCTGCCTGTATTACACTAAAATGTGTATTTGGATATCTTGATTGTACTATTTGTATATTTTTTTTACTGATTTCACAAAGTTCTTTAGCTAAATCTATTCCATATACTTCGGTATATCCTCTCACTGTCGCCATTATCATCACTCGTCCTTTGCCACATCCATAGTCGAGTATGCTTTTGCTACTAGTATATTTTTTTATTTCATCAAATAAAATACTCAATACATGATAGCTTGCTCCTTGGTAATGATGATTGTTTTCATAGTCATTATTGAGTGTGTCTAGATTTTCTAGATTTTCTATATGTAGTGTTTGTATACCCAATTTTTTTTCGTAGTAAAGCTCATAATACAACAACTTACAAGTAAAGAAAAAACCTCTAAACCATACAGATCTAATAAAATAATGAATGTATTGCATTATATTCACACTGCAAATGTAAAACATCAATGGAAGATTTAGATTTTAAAATAGCACCTTATCAGTCAAAACCATATTATGAGTTTTTGCATATTAGATACGAAATCCTTCGCAAACCTCTAGGATTGGATTATACTGCTGAACAGCTTGCTAGCGAGCAACATCAAGTGCATATTGTAGCTCTTAGTAAATTCGATATAGTTATTGGTGGTTTAATATTAGTGTTTGAAGAGCATCAAAAAGTAAAAATGCGTCAAGTAGCTATTTCTAATGAATTTCAATCTAAAGGTGTTGGTCAACAATTGGTAGTATTTGCAGAAAAATATGCTAAAGAAAATAATGCAACTTATATGCATTGTCATGCTCGAGATACTGCTATTTTATTTTATGAAAAACTGGGCTACCATATAAAAGGAGAGGAGTTCTTAGAAGTAGGAATACCTCATAGATATATGTATAAAGAGCTGTAATTATCTCAAATCTTCTTCACCTATTTCTATTTCCCATTGTTTTACACCATACTCATCAAAATCTTTTATAATACATTTTCGTTGGTTTACTTCGCCTTTTACTTCTATAGTTGCATAGTTTCTTTTGCCTTGCACAAGTGTCCCAGGTACAACTAGAGGATTGTTTTTTTCTATTTCTGTTTCTTTAGTAAGTATACTCAATACGGGCGATATAGTAAAATCATATAATGGATAGTTAGTAAAGCTTATATCTTTTATTACTCTAGTAAGGTGTCTATCTCCAGTAAGAAACATCAAACCAGTGATGTTGTTATTGTCTATAAAACTTAAAAAATCTTTTGTATCAGCTGGGTAGTCACTCATCCAACATTCTTTTTCGGTTTGCTTATTGAGTACTTGCGAACCTGTGACAATAAATTTGAATGTAGCTTTACTTTGAAGCAAATTTAGTTTGAGCCATTGCATTTGTTCATCACCCAAAAGTTTACCAGTAGTATCATCTTCATCTGAACGATAATATCTATCATCTAATAGAAAGAACTCGCAATCATATTGTTTGAAACTACTGAATATTCCTTTTGTTCCAGCTATACCAAAAGATTCATTAGGCCAAAAATGCGTAAATATTTTTAGTGAGGTATCTTTCAGAGCAAAGTTGCCATTACAATCGTTAGGTCCAAAATCATGATCGTCCCAGATAGCATAATTGGGTCTACTCATGAGGTATTTTGAGTAAAGTTTATTAGTAGTTCTAGTTTTTAATTGTCTTTTAAAATTCTTTTCAAAAGAATTCCACTGACCAAAAAGTAAATAGGTATTATCACCCATCCATAGATTGAAATCTGCTGAAGTATCTTTAATCATAGGTTCAAAGATTCGTTTGTGTGCACCAGGAAAAATCATTTTGCCAAAACCATTGGGCCACTCGAGAAAACAAGAACCTGCAATGAATGAAAAATCTTTGATAGGAGCTTTACTGAGCGTAGTGAGTTTATAGCTATCGCTCATGATTTGATCATTAAATTTTATAGTGATGATATATTCAGTATTTTCTCTAAGCCCAGTAAAACTGAGTGTCATAGCTATGACATCTTTTTTATTTTTGATATAATCTAGATTGGTTGGGAATTTTACTTCTTTATTTTTTGCATCAAAAAGTGCTATTACATTGTCGCTTTTGCCTTTATAAGCTATCCATATTTTGGCACTAGTGCTCGTCACACTACCTATTACTGGTCCAGATATAAGAGTTGGTTTCTGTGCATTTACTTGTGTAAAAAATAAACAAAATAGGAGAGTAGTTAAATAGTATTTCATACTGCGAAATTACTTGATAATATTAAATAAAAATAATTTGTATTTATATATTTCAATCAATGGAAATATATAAATCAAAAAATCTAATATCTAACGTCTATTATCTAGATTTTAGATTCTAATTCCCCGTATACTTTTTCTGATATTCTTCCCAATTCATTTTCAGGTACTCGCCATCGCCAAAATATTTGAGTATTATATCTAGTGTGCTCACTTCTTGGAAGCCTGGAACAGGAGTAAGCAGATTTAGTTTTTCATCTATGTATGCGGTAGTAGGATAGCTCATTCTTCCACTCATCAGCATATAAGCCAATTCGTGATAGCCTCTATTTCCATTATCTACAAATTTGTACTCTTTACCATTGTATACAATTGGCTCACGTTGCTCTGCATTAAATTTTACAGCATAGTAGTTTTTATTCATATATGCTACTATTTTGGGGTCTTTGAAGGTAGTTGCATCCATTTTTTTGCACCACCCACACCAATCGGTATATATATCAACAAATATTTTTTTAGGATTTTTTTTGCTAGCTTCTTGTGCTTCTTTCATGGTCATCCATTTGATTTCAGTTTGAGCATATACTGCAAATACACTTATAGAAAGAAGAATTATAACTGCTAAATTTTTAATATTCATTTTTTAATATTTTCATTAATTATAACAAAATATATACCAAGATATTTTACACGAATATACAAAAACTTTATACATTTACCAGAGATATATGGAAAAAATACGAATAGACAAATGGCTTTGGGCTATACGACTATACAAGTCTAGAACTATGGCCACAGAAGCCTGTGATGCTGGCAAAGTGAAAATAGAAGGTGCAAGTGTGAAACCCTCTAAACTATTGACAGTAGGAGAGACGGTTCATGTCAGACACAATCAATCTAATAAAATATTTAAAGTAATAAAATTGATAGAGAAACGGGTTAGTGCAACTTTAGCCATAGAATGTTATGAAGATTTATCGCCAAAAGAAGATGCAGATAGTATGCTCAAATCTGCTTTTTATGCATCTCAAGCCAAAAGAGATAAAGGAACAGGACGACCTACAAAAAAAGATAGGAGAGAGATTGATAATTTTTCTGATGATGATTTAAGTGATTTTTTCAACTAATAAACTATGAATTCAAAAAAAGTACTTATAACTGGAGGCAATGCGGGTATTGGCTTTGAAACTAGTAAAGCACTTGCTTTGAAAGGATATAGAGTAATAATATTGGGTAGAACGAAACAAAAGTGCGAAGACGCCGTATACCAAATTAACCAAATTGCTCAAAATGATTACTGCACTTATTATTTGTGTGATTTATCTAATCAAAACGAAATTAAGAAAACTGCCCAGCTCATAAGCGAGCAACATCACTCTCTAGATATTCTTATCAATAATGCCGGTCAAGTTTTTACTGAATACAACGAAAGTGTTGATGGTATTGAAATGCAATTTGCTACCAATCATTTAGCTTATTTTTTATTGACATACGAACTAATACCATTACTTCAAAAATCTACAGAAGCTCGTATTATCAATGTTTCGTCCAACTCACACTATAGAGGAAAAGTAGATTTCAATAATTTATATTTTAAAAATAATTATAAGTTTTTTGATGCTTATGCTCAAAGCAAATTATGCAATGTACTTTTTACTTATGCACTAGCAGAAAAACTCAAGAATTCCAATATCACTGTAAACGCATTGCATCCGGGTTTGGTAAAGACCAGTATAGGCACAAAAAACACTAAATGGTGGGAATCACTAGCTTGGACGCTTTGGAGCAAATTGGGTATCAGTGTGGCTGATGGCGCAAAAACCTCTATTTATCTTGCCTCAAGTGATGAAGTGAAAAATACTACTGGAAAATACTGGAATAAATGCAAAGCTCAGGAATCTTTAAAGACTTCATACGATAAAGATATTCAAGAAAAACTATGGAAACTGAGTGAAGATTTATGTAAAATCGATTATTCAAAGTACATTTGATTTTCAAACATAATACAAAAAGTGGAACGCAATAAAATACTTACTAAAGAAGATATTCAACTTAAAATAACTCGTATTGCTTATCAAATATTGGAAGATAACGATACCGAAGAAGAAGTATTTTTATTAGGTATAAAAGAAACAGGCTTGATCATAGCTCATAAAATAAAATATGCTATAGAACAAATCAGTACCACCACTAAAGCCAATATCATTCAAGTAAATATCAATAAAGTGAATCCACTTGAAAGAGCCATTGAATATTCACTTCCAGTTGCTATCCTCAAAAATAAAGTGGTGATATTGACAGATGATGTAGGCAATACAGGCAAAACTTTGTTTTATGCACTGCAGCCACTCTTGACTGAAGCACCTAAAAAAATCCAAGTGGCATTATTGATAGATAGACGACATAAATTGTTTCCTATTCACGCAGATTTTGTAGGCTTATCTTTAGCTACTACCATTCAAGAACATATCGAAGTAGTCATGAATGAAGCCGAAGAAAGTGCATATTTGCAATAATTAATCTGAATAAAAACGACCTATTTTCACTAAAAAAATATTGAAATAAAGTAGGCTATTTTCAAATTTATAATTCAATCATGCCCTGGCGTGACAAAATTAATCTTATCTGTCTTTGTAAACAAAAGTAATTGTTCCTTGTTGGATTTCGTTATCATCAGTATTGAATACCCATTTTCTAGCTGTTTCTTCTGCATTGGCTATAAGGCAACCATCATTGGTATTTGAGCCAGATTGTGTATACTTAGCAGTCACTACTTTACCACTACCATTCACAGTTATTTTTATTACTACAGTTCCTTTTGATGCACAGTCGGTAGATGTTTTAGGTTTAGTAACTGCATTTCTTCCTGCAAGGTTATATGAGCCACCACCAAAACTTCCAGCACCTGAATAGTTATTAGATTTGGTACCGTTGGGGTCACCTTGGTTTCCAAATCCGCCAGCAGTTCCTTGGCTTCCACTATTACTATTAGGATTATTGCCACTTGCACCAGCCCCACTTCCAGCTCCAGTTTTCTTTGTAAACAAAGCACCTTTATTTACAGTAGGAGTAGATATTACAGGTCCCGTAGTAGAAGTATTGGTATTTGTAGTAGTACTTGGAGTTTTAGTAGGAGTAGATTTTGTTTCTGTTACAGGGTCATCTTTTTCGACTTCGCTAGTCATAGTATTATTAGATGCGCTGGCACTAGTGGTTGTTTTCACTGTAGTAGCATTACTTCCATCACTTAGATTTTGATTGGTGTTTCCCTGAGTCAAACTAGGATTGTCATTTGGTGCAGGTTCTTCAGTACCGCTTCCAGTATTGGTATAGCCATAGTCTACTTCTATACTTGCTATTCTTTCTGGAAATGGAGGATTAGGTATATCTATCACAATCAACATCAGTATAACACCAATCACTACATGCACTATCAAAGCAATAATCACAGCTAGTAGATTATTTTGCTTTTCGTTTTTATTATTTATAGCTTCAAAATTCTGCACCATCATATTTTTATATTCTATTTCATCTAAGATGAAGTTTTTCTATATTTTCATATTTTTTTTAAGATTTAAGTATTAAGTATCAAGATATAAGTCGTATGGCGTTAGATACTAGAATAAACTTAATTCTTTTCAACATAAATAACTTAATTCTTTTAACTTAAAACTTTAAACGTTCAAAATAAATAACTTAATTCTTTTAACTTAATCCTTTAAACGTTCAAAATAAATAACTTAATTCTTTTAACTTAATCCTTACTACTTTATATTCATAATTCAAAATTCTACATTCAAAATTATATTATCCTTTTCTCTGCAATGCCAGCAACATTTTTACATTTAAGTTCGCACCAATATCCATCACTTGAGCTGCAGTTTGCATAGTTACTGATTGATCTACAAATAATTTCACTACAGGCTCTTCATTCCCATTCGCTTTTTCATTATCAATCGTTTGTTGTAGGGTAGCTTCTAGCTCATCATAAGGCACTGGTGTTTTGCCAATATAGTATATCAAATTGGCATCTATAGAAAGCTCAATAGGTTTTCTTACAATAGACTTTTCACCTTTTGCTTTTGGTAACGTAAGTTTGATAGCAGAAGGATTGGCCAATGTAGCTGCTATCAAGAAAAACATCATCAAGAAAAACATAATATCATTAAAGGCGTGTGTATTCACCTCTACATGTCTTCTATTTTTATTTCTAAATTTCATTTATTTATTATTTAAGTATCAAGATAAAAGTATCAAGTCCCGAAGCTTCGGGATAAGACTATGAATATTCTATAATATATTAACATTTAACTTTAAACATGTAACTTTTAACTTTAGTTATCCCGGTTCATTCAATAAATCCATAAATTCAACACTACTTTTTTCTAAATTATTAGCAACTCCATCTATCATACTATTGAGAATATTGTACCCCACAAATGCAAATATCCCTACCAACAAACCTGCTCCAGAAGTTACCATTTTTTCATAAAGTCCTCCTGCTATTACGCCAATACTAAGTTCATTGGTTTGTGCTATTCTGAAAAATATATTAATAACCCCAGAAATAGTACCTAAGAAACCTACCATAGGTGCAATACCTGCAATGATACTTAAGTAATTCATATGTTTTTCTAGCTTGTACATCTCTAGTTTCGCTTCATTTTCTACAGCACGCTCTATGACATCAAAATCTTTTCCTATTCTTTTGATTCCTTTTTCTACTAATCGAGCTATTGGTTTATTTGTGTTTTTGCATAGAGATTTTGCAGCATCTATTTTGCCACTCATCAAATATTCTCTAATATTATTTATGAAATTAGAATCTATTTTTGACGCACCGTATATAGTGATAAATCTTTCTATGAAAATAACTAAAGCTAGTATTGATAAGATAACAATAGGAATCATAGCCCAGCCACCTTTCATAAATAAATCAAGTAGCTCTATATTTTCTTTTACTTCTGGAGCGTTAGCAATTGTTTTTGCAGTACTATCTACTATTTGCAATAATGGAAACATAAGTTTTATTTTTTAATTATTAGTGTAACGATTTTTATCGGTTCTTTATTACATCAAAAGTATAGGTATATACGCTTTAGAAAATTTAAGATTATCAATAAAAATAGTTTAGTTGTATAGATATTTATACACTTAGTTAAAATAACTAAATTTCTTGAAGCATAAATAAAATATGACAATTTTATGACTGTATATATTATGGAATAATAGTGCTTTGCACATTATATATCCATAGAGTAAAAAATATTTATGGAAAAATGAAAATATTGAATCTTGTCTATATCATGTTGACAATTAAAAAAAAATACAGATATAGCTATGTTTTGTTCCTTATTTCCAATTTTTCACTTATGTTTGCCTACTCAAATAATAATCTGAATAATTAATTAACTAAAAAAAACAAAAATTTAAAAACATTATGAGTAATCAAAATTCAGGAAAAGGAAGCTCGATTTTCGCAACAGTTGCAATACCAGTGATAATAGTTATCGCTTATTGTATTTACATTTTTATTTTAGGTGCATCAGGAAATTTTGAAGGTGGTGATCCAGTAAAAGGACATCCAATCAATTTCTTAGGTACTATTCACAAAGGAGGTATAGCTATCGTACCTATTTTGATTGCAGTAGATTTAATGATTATTGTATTCTCATTAGAAAGACTTATTACATTATTTAAAGCAGGTGGAAGTGGCAACACTGAAACATTTATCAGAAACGTAAAAACAAAATTGGGTTCTGGTCAAGTAGATGCAGCTATCGCTGATTGTGACAAACAAAAAGGTTCATTAGCTTCAGTTGTTAAAGCTGGTTTGACTAAATATAAATTTGTACAAAATGATGCATCTATTGATAAAGATGCAAAAGTTGCGGCAATTCAAAAAGATTTAGAAGAAGCTACATCTTTAGAATTACCAATGTTGTCTAAAAACTTAGTGATTCTCTCTACTTCTGCATCTATCGCTACATTATTAGGTTTGATTGGTACGGTTATCGGTATGATCAAGTCGTTCCAAGCTCTTGCTACATCAGGTGCTCCAGATGCTTCTGCATTATCACTAGGTATCTCTGAGGCTCTTATCAATACTGCATTAGGTATTACAGGTTCTTGTATCGCTATCATCGCTTATAATTACTTCTCAAGCAAAATTGATGCAATGACTTATGGTATGGATGAAGCTGGTTATAGCATAGTTCAAACTTTTACTGAAAAAGGACATTAGTATATATTTCATAAGAAAGTATTGAATCACAAATAAAAAAATAAATTATGCCAAAAATAAAAATGCCTAAAAATTCCCCTACATTGGATATGACTCCGATGGTGGATTTGGCTTTTCTTTTGGTGACTTTCTTTATGCTTACAGCTACTATGAAAGCTACAGAGCCTGTAGTAGTAGACGCACCATCATCAACACAGTCAAAAGCTATTCCTGATAATTATATATTAGTTACTATTAATAAAGAAGGAACTGCGTTTTTTAGTATCACAAATACCAACGTGAGAAAAAAAGTATTGGCTTCAATGGGCGAAAAGTATGGAGTAAAGTTTACTGAAAAAGAAACTTTAAAATTTGCAGCCATGACTAGTTTCGGTGTTCCTTTTAAAGATTTAAAAAATTATATAAATCTATCCGAATCTAAAAAAGCTGAATATGCGTCACCAGGTATACCAACGGATAGTACAGACAATCAATTAGACCAATGGATATTCTCATCCTATTCATTTTATCAAAGCGACTTAATCTCAAAAAGAGAAGAAGCAAAAACTAAAAATGAATTTTTTGACACAAAGAAAAATGCTTTAAAGTTTGCGATAAAAGCAGATGCCGAAGCACCTTATGTGAAAGTAAAAAAAGTAGTAGATATTTTTACGGATAGAGAAATCTATACGTTTAATATGATCACTACCATGGAAGAGAGAAAATAAATATTAATAATAGAAAAAGAGATATAAAAAAATGGCAGAAATACAAGAAGGTGGCGGTGGAGGCGGTGGTAAACACCAGAAGAAACGCGCCAAAAAAAGCTCTACAAGAATAGATATGACACCCATGGTGGATTTAGCATTCTTATTACTTACTTTCTTTATCTTGACTTCTACTTTTGCTAAAAGTAAAGCTACCGATTTATCTTTCCCAGCAAAACCAAAAGATGACCAACCTATTAGCAAAGACAAAGCAAATGGTATCACGATTCTTTTAGGTGAAAACAATAAAGTATATTGGTATCCGGGTGCATTGACTCCAGACAAGGTTTTGACTAAAGCAGATTATTCATCTTCTAAAGATGGTTTAAGAGCTGTATTTAGTATAGGAAATAAAAAAGTCTATGACAAAATGCAAAATCTTAAAGCCGATGCTAAAAAATGGACGTATAAAGATGATGCAGTATTTGACTCTATATACAAATATAAATCTAAAGAAATCAAAGGGGGAGAAGACGCACTAGTAGTAATAGTAAAAGCAGACGATAAGGCTAGTTATAAAAATGTAATAGATGTTGTCGATGAATTGAATATTTCAGAAATCGGTAAGTTTGTTATAGTAGATATGACACCTGAAGAGAAAGCTAAATTAGACGCACTTAAATAAATTTATTAAAAGATAAATTATAAAAACATGAGTATATTTTCAGATTGGTCAGACGAAATCAGTTCAGAAAGAAATGAACTTGTTTTTGCAGACAAAAATAAAGCCTATGGTGCTTATCAGATAAGAAAAGGCTACGGTCGTACGCTTCTTTTATCTTGTATAGTAGGTATTTCAGGTATGCTTTTGGCAGTAGGTGTTCCTACTATCATAGCTAGCATGGAGCCTAAAGAGAAAAAAGAAAAAGTATTATCTGATGAACAAATAACCATAGATCCAATAAAGGAAATGGAGGAAGAATTACCACCACCTCCACCACCTCCACCACCACTTCAAGAACCACCAAAAATCGAAACAGCTAAGTTCGTAGAACTAGAAATAGTAGATGAAGAAGTGAAAGAAGAGGTAAAAACTCAAGAAGAGCTTGTAGAAACTAAAGTAGCTACAACTACTCAAGAGGGTACAGACGATATAGTAATCCCCGAAGAGAAAGTTGTAGTGGCACAAGTAGTAGATGATAAACCAGAAGAAATTTTTGTAGGTGCTGAGGAAAATGCGGCATTTCCAGGTGGTGATGCAGCGCTGTTTAAGTTTGTAAGAGAGCATATCACTTATCCTGCATACGAAAAAGAAGCAGATATTTCTGGAAAAGTATTGGTACGTTTCGTTGTAGAAAAAGATGGTAGCGTATCTAATGTGGAAATACTTAAAAAAGTAAGTCCAGGTCTTGATAAAGAAGCGAAAAGGGTAGTAGAGAGTATGCCTAAATGGTCACCGGCTAAAAACAATGGTAAACCAGTTAGATTATACTTCAACTTACCAATCAACTTCACACTACAATAGTAATTGATTTAATAAGATTATTCAAAAACGCTCTAGATTTTCTAGAGCGTTTTTTTTATTGCAAAAAAATGACAATTGTTTGTATGGATTAAATAAGATTTAAGTATCAAGAATTAAGATACTAGATTTTAGATACTAGACAAATAATTTATAATTCATAATTTAAAATTTAAAAAAATGGCACAGATAGAAAACAACAAAAAAACAATCAGAATGGACATGACTCCATTAGTAGATTTAGCATTTTTATTACTTACATTTTTTGTACTTACATCTACACTTACCAAACAACAAGCAATAGATTTAACTTTTCCTCCTAAATGTATTGATTGTCCAATAACGCCTGCAAATGGAATGACTATACTTTTTAAAAGAGATAAGCTTTACTATGCAGTAGGTGATTATATTAAAAATCCTACTAAAATAATTGCATCTAAAGATATCATCAAAGAATTGACGCTTACTAAAAAAGCCTTTAATAAAATGGATAAAGAATTAAATATTGTGGTAATGCCTGATGATAGTACATCTTATGAATCGGTAATCTCTGTTATAGATGCACTCAATATTACTGATAACCATAGATTCGTTATTCAAGATGTAAATCCATCAAGTTCTTTAGTGATGAGAAATACTAGATAGATTGTTATTAGTATGTTGTATAATTAGCATAAAAAAAACTCCCGATTTCTCGGGAGTCTTTTGCCATTTATTAGTAAATGGCAACAACAAAAAAGCTATATTTTTAATTATCTAAATTTGCTTTGATCTTCATCATGATTCTTTTTAAGTCAGCATCATCTGGTTTCAAAGATAAAGCTTTTTCGATAAATGGCTTAGCGTTTTTATAAGCAGCTATTTTTTTTGCATCTAATTCATTGCTTTTTGCTATGTCTTCTTTGGTGTTTCCAAGTGCATTTATTTGCAAAATATAGCCATTTGCTTCTTCGATATAGGTACCACCAAGGTTATTCCAAGCATTTAAGTTATTGTCATTCAGTTCAGTAGCTTTTAGATACATCTCTCTACACTTAGTCACATCTTTCATTTTGTCATATGCCAAAGCAGCTGCTACATACAGCTGATCGTTTTTTGGATCTAACTCTATGGTTTTGTTTATTTTATCTATTGCTTCTACGTATTTTCCTTCTGATATGTAGAAATTTAATTGAGTTATTCTCAAATTCACATTACTTGGAAACTTAGTAACAGCATCATCCACTAATTTTTTAGACTCTTCAGCTCTACCTTCTTTTACATACATATTTGCCAATGTAGCATATAGACCAGCATCTTCAGATCCTTTTGATATGATTCCTTCATATAAAGTAATAGCCTCTTTAGTCATACCTGCTTTTTGAGCGCATAGGCCTGCATTACTTCTGATAGAGCTCAAGTCTAGGTGAAATTTTTGTTTATTAGTCTCAAAAAAGGTATTTGCATCTTCGAGTTTAATAAAAGACTGGTAAGCCTCAGCAAATTTATTAGCTTGATATTGGTCTACGCCTCTATTATTGATATAGCTACATACACTTTTTAAATAAGTAAAAGTAGCTTCTTGATCTCTAAAACGAATATCATTAAGCGTAATTGCTTTTTTGTATGCATCATAAGCCTCATCCAATATATTTACTGTTGCATATTTTGGAGCTAATTCTTTGCTTTCTGTTATTAGTTGATATACTTGACCTTTTACAAACCAAGCTTTAGCCATAGCCACAGTTTTTTCATGTAAAACTGCTTCATCTATTTCAGATTTAGCTTTTTCTAGATTCTGATCACCTTCTTTTTGAAGGTATAAATCTATATATGTTTGCGCAGAAGTTATTTTAACTTGTTGAGCATTAATAAATAATGTGATTAAACTTAAAGTGATAATCAAAAGATTTTTTTTCATTTTTTAATATTTTTTTTATTTAGATGTTAATTCGTTAGTTATTACATAAAAAAACATGCCTAATTTTCAGATTCTGGTGTTTCAGCATCATCAGTATTAGTTTCATCTGTTTCTGGCAAAGTTTCCTCTGTCATATCAGGTGCTATGTTCATATCATTTTCTTCAGCTTCCAATAATTCTGCTGCATCACTTTCTAGAGATTCTCCATTTTCTATTTTAGCTACTGCTGCTATTTCATCATTATCTTTTAGACGAATCAAAGTCACACCCTGAGTAGCTCTACCTGCAGTTCTAATATTTTTAAGAGCAATTCTGATTGTGATACCAGATTTATTGATTATCATCAAGTGATCATCTTCGGTCACATCTTTGATAGCTATCAAGTCACCTGTTTTCTCTGTGATATTTAAAGTTTTTACCCCTTTACCACCTCTATTGGTCACACGATAATTATTATCTCCTGTTTCTGGATCATCTAAGAAGGTACGTTTACCAAATCCTTTTTCAGAAACTACCATGATAGTTCTTCCTTTATCTTCCGGATTTACACAAACCATTCCTATTACTTCATCTTTTTCAGATTCTAGTTCTACTCCAGTTACTCCCATAGAAGTTCTACCAGATGCTCTTACTTTACTTTCATTGAAACGTATCGCTTTACCACTTTTCTTAGCTAAAAGCACTTCAGATTTACCATTGGTAAGAATAGCTTCTAGTAATTCGTCTCCTTCACGGATGGTGATAGCTTGTATACCATTTTGTCTAGGACGAGAAAACTCTTCTAAAAGTGTTTTCTTAATCACCCCTTGTTTTGTACAGAACATCACATAGTGATTATTGATATATTCTTCTTCTTTTAAGCTTTTCACTGGCATATAGGCCATTACTTTATCTTCTGCTGGTAGATTCATGATATTTTGAATCGCTCTACCTTTTCCACCTTTATTGCCTTCTGGTATATTGTATACTTTCAACCAAAGACATTTTCCACTGGTAGTGAAAAACAACATGTAGTTATGTGTATTTGCCAAAAGTAAATGCTCAGTGAAATCTTCATTTCTTGTAGAAGCACCTTTTGAACCTGTACCACCTCTATTTTGAGATTTGAATTCAGTAAGTGAAGTTCTTTTGATATATCCTAAATGCGAAACAGTAATCACTACTTCTTCAGCTTCTATCAAATCTTCCATATTGATATCGCCACCTGCATATTCTATATCCGTTTTTCTTTCATCACCAAATTTTGCTTTTACCTCTTGAAGCTCGTCTTTGATTATTTGCATTCTCAATTCTACTTTTGCTAAAATTTCTTTCAAGCTTTCAATCAATTTCATGATTTCTCTGTGCTCTTCACGTATTTTTTCGCTTTCAAGAGAAGTCAATTTTTGTAGTCTTAAATCTAGAATAGCTTTTGCTTGTATTTCGCTTAGTGCAAATTTGCTGATAAGTCCTTCTCTAGCTATGTCTACTGTAGCTGATGAACGAATCAATGAAATTACTTCATCTAAATTGTCTAGCGCTATCAATAAACCTTCTAAAATATGGGCTCTTTTTTCAGCATCTTTTAAATCATACTCTGTTCTTTTGATGATCACTTCATGTCTAAATTCGATGAAGTGTTTGATCATATCTTTTAGATTCAAAGTATATGGTCTACCATGAACGAGCGCTACGTTATTTACCCCAAAAGAGGTTTGCAATTGAGTATAGGTATATAAGTGATTTAAAATCACATTTGCTGCGCCATCACGTTTCACATCTACAACGATACGCATACCAGTTCTATCACTCTCATCTCTGATATCGCTTACGCCTTCAATTTTTTTCTCGTTTACTAATTCAGCTATTTTTTGAATAAGTACTGATTTATTTACTTGATAAGGTATTTCTGTTACGATGATTTGTTCTCTACCTTTTTCGTCTACTTCTATAGTAGCTTTACCACGCACTACTATTTTGCCTCTACCAGTTTCAAAGGCTTCTTTTACACCAGAATATCCGTAGATAGTTCCACCTGTAGGAAAATCTGGAGCTTTTACAAACTTCATCAATTCATCTATGGTGATTTCATTATTATCTACATAAGCTTGCATACCATCGATTACTTCACTCAAGTTGTGAGGCAATATGTTGGTAGCCATACCTACTGCTATACCCGATGCACCATTTACCAATAGATTTGGAATTCTTGAAGGTAGTACGGATGGTTCTTCGAGCGTATCATCAAAGTTTAGATTAAATTTAACCGTGTCTTTATCTATATCTTTTAAAATCTCTTCAGTGATTTTTGCTTGACGTGCTTCGGTATACCTCATCGCTGCTGGACTATCTCCATCTACAGAACCAAAGTTTCCTTGTCCGTCTACTAATGGATATCTTAGTGACCATTCTTGAGCCATACGAACCATGGCATCATATACAGAAGTATCGCCATGTGGGTGATACTTACCAAGTACTTCCCCTACGATACGGGCACTTTTTTTATGAGGTTTGTTGTAGCTCAGTCCTAGATCGTACATACCATAAAGTACACGTCTGTGTACTGGTTTGAGTCCGTCACGTACATCTGGAATAGCTCTAGAAACAATTACCGACATAGAATAATCTATGTAAGCTGTTTTCATTTCTTCTTCAATATTAATTGGGATAATCTTGTCGTCTGCCATAGTGAAATTTCATTGATTTTTTAGGAAGACAAATATACTCTAAATGCTCGATTTATTTGGCTTTTTGATGTGAATAAAGCAAGATTTTTATCCACAATTTATGGGTAAAAATAAATGAAATTTTATTGCTTTTTTTTATCTGATTAAAGTAATGCTTCCGGTATATTTTTTATCAGGAGGATTGTCGCTAGCGTTTTTTAATGTTAGGTAGTATACATATGTCCCTAAAGGTTGCTCTGCATCTTTAAATTTACCATTCCATCCTTTGGTTAAATCATTTGTAGAATATACTAATTCTCCCCATCTATTGAAAATAATAAATTCTTTCTCAGTATGATTTCCAGTATAAAATATAGTTAACTCATCATTTTTACCATCGCTATTTGGTGTGAAAGCGTTTGGTATAGCTATATTGAAAGGTTGTAAAGTATCTATTTTAGGTATAACTACTATAGTGACACAGTCAGTATCTATACATCCATTTGAAGTCTCTCCATAAGCACAATAAGTGATATTGTCAGTTGCTGTAAATGTAGGATTATTAGAATTGATATTTGACAAACTTGTAGAAGGTGTCCATGTAATCGTATCTATAGTTGATAAAATAGCATTGAGTGTAACAAGTGTGCCTTCTAAAATTGTATCACTAGGCGCTGCATAGACTCCCAAATTTAAGGATTCTACTATATAATGTTAGCATTATCAGTGATTGTACAACCTATTCCATCTGTAGCTGTAGTAATAAAGTTGGTAGTATTTACTGGAGTCACATTTATAGAAGATGTATTATCACCAGAATTCCATGATATAGATAAAGGCGCTGTACCTGTATGAGTAGAAGTAAGCAATACGCTCTCGCCTTTGCAGATAGTAGTATCGCAACATACACTAAAAGTATGTGGAATATACAATCTACTCCCTTCTACTAAAGACAAATCATAGAGCGAACCACCTATATCGCCATCTCTACCTCCATTGGAGAGTAATGCACAAGAGGGATGAGCACCTGCCCAACTAGTGATGCCTGTAGCTCCGCCTAGAGCCGTGAAATTGATACCTACAGGTGAAGTGGGAACGCTATACCAAACAGCACCACCACCACCACCAGGTCCCATGCATCTATTAGCTGCAGGATCAAAACCATTATTTACATTTCCGCCTTTTCCACCACTTACATTGATATTTAAGTTATTGGTAAAATATGTATTAGCTTTGATGATAACGGTACCACCACCA